>CAZHTW010000005.1:0-36173 GCA_964535865.1 uncultured Sandarakinorhabdus sp.
GCGGGTGTTCATGAATGTCTGCCGGCATCGCGGCACGCGGCTGGTGGAGGGGTGTGATCGGGTCCATTCCCCGGCGCTGGTCTGCCCCTATCATGCGTGGAGTTATGGCACCGATGGCCGGTTGAAGGGCCTGCCGCGCCCCGAAACCTTCGCCGGGCTGGACAAGGCCAGCCGCAGTCTGATCGAGATGCCGAGCGTGGAGGCCGGCGGCCTGATCTGGGTCGGGCTGGACCGCGACACCGCGCCGGATTTCAGCCTTGCGCAAGGCCCGCTCGCCGCCGATTTCGATGCCATCGGTTTTGCCGATCAGCATCTTTATGCCAGGCGCACGCACAAGGTGGCGGCCAATTGGAAGCTGATCATGGATGCCTTCCTGGAGAGCTACCATGTGCTGCGGCTGCACGCGAACACCATCGGGCCCTTTTTCCAGGATGGTGTCACCACCGGCGATCGCATCGGCCCGCACCAGCGCAGCGCCGTGGCGCGGCTGGCGGCGCTGGACGGGGTGGACGTGGAAGACATGCGCGACCTGCGGCGCACCATGACCTTCACCTACACGCTGGCCCCGGCCACGGTGATCATCGCCAGCCCGGATTATATCAACATCATGGTGCTGATGCCGCGCGGGGTCGGGGAGACCTGGGTGGAGGATTTCATGCTGATCCCCGAACCGCCCAAGGACGAGAAGGCGGAGCGGCACTGGGCGAAAAGCTGGGCGCTGCTGGATGGCGGGGTGTTCGGATCGGAAGATTTCCGCGCCGCCGCGCTGGGGCATGAAGGCCTCGCCTCGGGCGCGGTCGATCATGTGCTGCTGGGCGGGATGGAGCAAGGGATCGGCGCGTTTCACGACATGCTGGCGGAGGTGATGGCCGATTGAACCGGCGATTTCGCCACCCCACCCCTTGCAAAAGCGTGTCGCAATCCTAACACAGTAGGCAGCGGCAGCGCACACTGCTAAGCTGCCGTGGCACGAACAAGAGGACTGGCATGTCGGACGAAGTCGCAATCAAGCTGGAACCCCCGGTCGCGGTGAGCGCCATCGCGCCATCGCGTGCTGCTGGCCTGGTGCCGTTGAAGGATCAGGAGCGTGCCCAGCTGGATGCCAAGGTCGATGGCTTCATCGACGAATTGATCGCCACCGATGCCGCCAGCCCGGAATTCGGCAAGAAGGTCGATGCACTGGCCAATCTGGGCGCCACCGAAATCGCCCGCGCCGCCGCCCAGTCCAATCGCTTTCTTGATCGGCCGACGCGCGCGCTCAACAAGGAAGCCGGCATCGGCGCCGATCTGGTGCAGCTCAGGAAGATTGTCGAGGATCTGGACCCCGGCAAATCCGGCAAGCTGCAAGGCCGCAAGAAGCTCTTTGGCCTGATCCCCTTTGGCGGCGACAAGTTGCGCTCCTATTTCGACAGTTACAAGAGCGCGCAGGGCAATATCAACGCCATCTTGGGCGCGCTGAAGAGCGGCAAGGACGAGCTGCTGAAGGACAATATCAGCATCGAGGACGAGCGCGCCAAATTGTGGGACGCGATGGGCAAGCTGGAACAGATGGTCCACATGTCCAAGGTGCTGGATGAAAAGCTGGAGGAAAAGGCCGCCGAGCTGGACGTGTCCGATCCGGCCAAGGCCAAGGCCATCCGTGAAAGCGCGCTGTTCTATGTGCGCCAGCGCACCCAGGATCTGCTGACGCAGCTGGCGGTGTCGGTGCAGGGCTATCTGGCGCTGGATCTGGTGAAGAAGAACAATGTCGAGCTGATGAAGGGCGTCGACCGCGCCAGCACCACCACGGTGAGCGCGCTGCGCACCGCCGTGACCGTGGCGGAAGCCATGACCAACCAGAAACTGGTGCTGGAACAGATCACCAGTCTCAACACCACCACCGCCGGCATCATCGATTCGACCGGTGAACTGTTGAAGAGCAACACCGCGATGATCCACGAACAGGCGGCGTCCAGCTCGATCCCGGTCGAAACGCTGCAACGCGCCTTCCAGAATGTCTATCAGACGATGGACGCCATCGACACGTTCAAGCTGAAGTCGCTGGAAGCGATGAAGACCACGGTGGACACGTTGAGCGTGGAAGTCGAGAAGAGCCGGGCCTATGTCGCCCGCGCGCAGGGCCAGGCCGAAGCGCAGATCGCCGGCCCCAAAACCAGCCTGACGGCCCTGTCCTGACATGGCCAGCGTGCCGCCGTTTGATGAAGCCGAAGCCCGGCGCCGCCGCATGGCGCGGACCGAAGCCATGCAGATGGCGCGCAGCCGGCGCTGGGAAAAGCGCAAGGCCAACATGGCGACGCGGGTCACGCGCGGCATGGGCACATTTGCCGCCATGCTGGCCGCGTTGATCGTTTATGGCTGGATGTCGGGTGGGCTGGGCATCGGCCTGTTCCTGGTGGCCATCTTGCTGCTGCCCATGGCCGGCATTGGCGGCATGTTGCTGCCGGTGGGAGGCCCGGATGTGGACAAGATGGATCAGGCCAGCCCGGCCGAACTGCCCGCCATCACCGAGGCCTGGCTGGAACGCCAGCGCCGCCACCTGCCGCGCCTGGCTGCGCCGCACCTGGATGGCATCGCGGTGCAACTGGCGGCGCTGGAACGGCAATTGGCGCGCGTGCCCGCCGATCATCCGGTGGCGCAGGATATCGGCCGGCTGCTGGGCAAGCATCTGCCCGAACTGATCGACCGCTACACCCGCATCCCGCCGATGCAGCGCGCCAACATCGTCGAACATGATGGCCGCACCCCGGAAGCAACGGTGATCGATGGGTTGAAGGCGGTGGAAGCCGAGCTCACCCGCGCGTCCGCCACCCTGGCCGAAGCCGATCGTGATGGCCTGCGGGTGCAGGGCAAGTTCCTCGAAGCCCGTTATGGCGAGGGGCAGCGGGTTTAGGACCCGATCGTGCCCCAACTGGCCGGCCTGTTTGCCAGCGCGTTTCTGGCGGGCTCCATCCTGCCCGCACAATCCGAACTGGTGTTGGCCGCGCTGCTGATGGCTGGCCAGCAACCGGCCTGGCTGCTGGTGCTGGTGGCCAGCGTCGGCAATGTTGCGGGCGCCTGCCTCAACTATGCGATCGGCACTGCTGCCGACCGGCTGCGTCACCGCCGCTGGTTCCCGCTGAATGACGCCGGCTGGCAGCGCAGCGCCGCCCGCTGGAACCGCTGGGGCGTGTGGACCTTGCTGTTCAGCTGGCTGCCCATCATCGGCGATGGCTTCACCGTGCTGGCCGGCGCCGCCCGCACGCCGCTGTGGCTGTTCCTTGCGCTGGTGAGCATTGCCAAGGCCGGCCGCTATATCGTGCTGGCGATGCTGATCTAACCCCTCAACCAGCGCCCCAGCTGGCTGCCGGGATCGGCCAGCAGCGCCGCCGCCGGGCCCTGTTCCACGATGCGCCCCGCCACCATGAAGGCCGCCCCATCGGCAATCCCCGCCGCCTCGGCCAGATCGTGCGTCACGATGATCATCGGCGCGGCGCTGCGGCTGCGCACACCCGCCACCAGCCGCACCAGCGCCCGGCGCACCGGCGGGTCCACGGCCGCGAACGGTTCGTCGAGCAGCAGCAGATCGGGCGCGCGGGCCAGCGCCCGGGCCAGCGCCACGCGCATCTGTTCCCCGCCCGACAGCTGTGCCGGCCGCCGCGCCAGCACGGCACCCTCCAGTTGCATCGCCGCCAACAGCGCCAGCGCCGCCGCCCGATCAGGCGCGTCTTGCGCGATCATCACATTGGCCAGCGCATCCAGATGCGGGAACAGCCCGCCGCCTTGGCTCACCAGCCCCACCCGCCGCCGCCACGCCGGCAAGTGCTGCCAATCCTGCCCGGCCACGCGCACGCTTCCCTGCGCCGGCACCAGCCCGGCAATCGCCTTCAACAGGCTGGATTTGCCCGCGCCCGATGGCCCGACCAGCGCCAGCGTCTGCCCCGGCGCCACCGCGACATCGGCTGCCACCGCGATCGGCCCGGCGCGGGTGAGCGATATGGCCAGCCCCTCAGCCACGCCCGCCGCCCTTTTTTTGCCCCAGCAGGAACAACAGCACCACCGCCCCCAGGCTGATCCCGGCCAGCAGCAGCGCCAACCGGCCTGCGCCCGCCATGTCAAACGCCTGCACCCGGTCATAAATCGCCAGAGACAGCGTCGCCGTCTCGCCCGGGATCGCGCCGCCCACCATCAGCACCACGCCAAATTCGCCCAGCGTGTGAGCAAATGCCAGCACCGCGCCGGTGGCCAGCCCCGGCCATGCCAAGGGCAGCTCGATCCGCCAGAAGGCCGCCCATGGCGACAGGCCGCAACTGGCCGCGCTTTGCCGCAGCTCATCACCCAGCCCACGAAACGCCTGCGCCGCCGGTTGCACCGCCAGCGGCAGGTTGACGATGATGCTGGCCAGCCAGATGCCGGCAAAGCCGAACACCAGCTGCCCGCCGGTCAGCGCGGCCCAGCCGCGCCCCAGCGGGGTTTCCGGCCCCAGGCCGATCAGCAGCGCCAGACCCAGCACGGTGGGCGGCAGCAACAGCGGCAGGATCAGCAGCGCCTCCACCAACGGCCGGCTGCGCCACGCCGTCACCCCCAGCCAGCGGCCAAGCAGCACGGCCAGTGGCAGCAGCGCCGCGACCGTGGCCAGCGCCAGCCACAGCGACAGGCGCAGCGCCGCAAGATCATCGCTGCTCACGCTTTGCCAAAGCCCGCCGCTGCCAGGGCCGCCTGGCCCTGTCGTCCGGTGATGGCATCGGCCAGCGCGCGGGCCGCGGGCGCCGCACCGGGCATGATCACCAATGTCTGCACCAGAGGCGGGTGCAGGCTTGGGCTGATCGGCACCACGCGCAGGCCGCCCGCCGCGCGCGCCAGCGGCAACGCCACGATGCCGGCATCGGCCGCCCCACTGGTCACAAAGGCCAGCGCCTGCGCCACATTATCGCCCAGCACCAGGGGCGCCGCGGTGATGCCCGCCCCGGCCAGCACGGCCCTGGCCGCCGCGCCATAGGGCGCATGTGCCGGGTTGGCGATGGCCAGGTGGCGCACGCGCCCGGCAGCAATCGCCGCCTTCAGGCCGGCCAGATCGCGGACCGGGCTGCCCGGCGGCACCACCAGCGCCAGCCGGCCCAGCGCATAGGCGCGGCGCTCCGCCCCCGGCACTGCGGTGGCCAGGCGCGCGGCCAGCGCGGCATCGGCCAGCAGCAGCAACTGGAACGGCGCGCCGTTCAGCGCCTGCTGCACCATCTGGCCGCTGGAACCAAAGCTGAGGGTAAAGCGCGCGCCCGTGCGCTGTTCCTGCGCCGCCACCAGCGGCGGCAGCACCAGCCGCAGATCGGCGGCGGCAGCCACAGGCACCGGTTCGGCCGCCTGCACGGTGATTGGCCACAACAGGGCAAGCAGCAAAAGCAGGCAGCGCAACATCCCCGGCCTTGTGCCAGCCGCACGCCACAGGTGCAACGCCGCTCCAAAGCCGCTAAGGCCAGCCGCCATGAGCCGTCATGATCCCGTTGAGCCCTTTCACGCCATCAGCATTTCGCGCCTGGCCCGCCAGCTGGAGGCCGAAGGCCGCGATGTGATCCACATGGAATTCGGCCAGCCCTCCACCGGCGCGCCGGCCGCCGCCATCGCACGGGCGCAGGCCGTGCTGGCCAGCGATCCCGGCAGCTATTGGGAGTCAGACGCGCTCAAGGCCCGCATTGCCCGTCTGTATCGGGATCGCCACGGCCTTGAGCTCAACCCCGAACGCATCATCCTGTCGTGCGGGGCGTCCCCGGCGCTGGTGATGGCGCTCACCTCCGCCTTCCGGCCTGGCGATGTGATTGCCATGGCGCGGCCGGGTTATGTTGCCTATCGCAACAATTGCCACGCGCTGGGCATGGTCCCGCTGGAAATCGCCTGCGGGCCCACCAGCCGCTATCAGCTCACCGCCGCGCATCTGGCGGCGCTGGAACCCGCACCGGCCGGGGTGATCATCGCCAGCCCGGCCAATCCCACCGGCACGGTGATCAGCCATGATGAACTGGCCGCCATCGCCGCCGTCTGCGCCGCCCGCGGCATCCGCATCATTTCCGATGAAATTTATCACGGCCTGTCCTTTGTCGGCCCGGTGGCGAGCGCGCTGGAATTTGCGCCGGATGCGCTGGTGGTGAACAGCTTCTCCAAATATTTCTCCATGGTGGGCTGGCGGCTGGGCTGGCTGGTGGCGCCCGAAGATCTGCTTGGGTCGGCGCGGGCGCGCATGGGCAATTTGTTCCTGACCGCGCCCAGCCTGTCACAACATGCCGGGCTGGTGGCGATGGACTGCATCGACGAACTGGAAGCCCATGTCGCCCGCTATGCCCGCAATCGCGATCTGATGCTGGCGGCACTGCCGGCCATGGGCCTCACCCAGATCGCCCCGCCCGATGGCGCCTTCTATATCTGGGCCGATGTCCGCCATCTGACGGACGATGTGATGGACTTTGCCCGGCAATTGCTGATCGACACCGGCGTGGCGACCGCGCCCGGCATTGATTTCGATCCGGTGGAGGGACGGCACTTCCTGCGCTTCAGCTTTGCGGTGGACACGCCGCTGGTCGCGGACGCGATCGCGCGGATGATCCCGTGGTTTCAGGCGCGCCTCTGAATCCCCTCCCGCACGCGGGAGGGGAGATGTCACTCCGCCGGCACCATGCGCCGGCCGGCGTGGGCGCGCAGGAACAGCAGCGCGGTGATGCCAACGAAGATCAGCGACACCATGAACGGTGCACCGGGGGCATGGATGGCGGCGTCATCCGCCGAAAAGCGGGCGAAGACGGTTGTCATCAGCGGCGGGCCGATGATGGTGGACAGGCTCTGGATGGACGAGACCGCGCCCTGCAATTCGCCCTGTTCCGATGCCGCCATTTCGGCGGACATCAGGCCCTGCAGGCAAGGGAACACCAGGCCCTGACAGGCCGAAACCGCGATGCCGACATAGACCAGCCAGCCAACATCGGCCATGGCATAGCAGCTGTAGCCGGCGACGGCCGAGGCGATGCCCAGCGCGATGATGCGGCGCTGGCCAAAACGCGGGATCAGCTTGCGGCCCAGAAAGCCCTGCACGAAGGCGCCGGTCACGCCCACGGCGGCCAGGCTCCAGCCCACCTGTTCCGGGTTCCAGCCATAGCGCAACTGGCCGTGATAGGACCAGATCGAGTAAAGCGACTGGTAGGACAGGGTCCACACGAACACCGTGGCGGCCAGCATCAGCACCACCGGATGGGCGGATTTCAACCGCAGCAGCGCGCCCACCGGATTGGCCCGGCGCCACTCAAAGGCACGGCGGCGTTCCGGCGGCAGCGATTCGGGCAGCACGATCAGGCCATAGATCAGATTGGCCACCGCCAGCCCGGCCGAAACCAGAAACGGCACTTCAGTGCCAAAGCGGGCAACAAAGCCGCCCAGCGCCGGACCGATGATGAAGCCAAAGCCGAACGCCATGCCGATCACGCCAAAGTTGGCCCCGCGCTTTTCCGGAGGCGTCACATCGGCGATATAGGCATAGGCGGTGGGGAAGGTGGCCCCGGTGATGCCGGCCACCACACGCGCCGCCACCAGCCACCACAAGGTGGGGGCAAAGGCCATCACGACATAATCGGCGGCAAAGGCCGCCAGGCTGGCCAGCAGCACCGGGCGGCGGCCAAAGCGATCCGACAGGCCACCGATCACCGGGCCCATGACGAACTGCACGCTGGCATAAAGGAAGGCGATCCAGCCCGACACTTCGGCAGCATGGGCCAGGGACTGGCCCGAAAGCCGCATGATCAATTGCGGGAACACGGGGATCACGACGCCAAAGCCGATGGCATCGATCAGCACGGTGACAAAGATGAAGGTGAGCGCGCGGTTCACGCGGCGCGCACCCGAAGGGCGTCGATCATGGGCTGGCGTTAGCGGCTTTTTGGGCTTTCGCCCATAAGGTAACGCGCCGGGGTTGCATGGGTGCGTCAAAATGTGTTTTGTGCAGGCGCGAAGGAAGCGACCCGATGTCCGTGCTCAAGATGATCTTCACCTGGTGGAATGGCCCCGGCCTTGGCACCCGCATCTTCACCGCGAGGAACGGCGAGGAAGTGGGCCGCGATGATCAGGGCAATATCTATTACCGATCCGGCACTGGCGCAGGCCAGCGGCGCTGGGTGATCTACAACGGCGAACCCGAAGCCACGCGCATCCCGCCGGAATGGCATTTGTGGATCCACAAGACCGTGGCCGAACCGCCGAGCGTGAAGCCGCTGGTGACGCGGGCGTGGGAACGCGGCTGGACGCAGAATGCCACTGGCACGGCGCTGGCCCACAGCCCGCGTGGCGCGCTGATTTCCGGGGGCAGCCGCGCGGCCGCCACCGGTGATTATCGCGCCTGGTCGCCCGACGCCTGATCGGGCCCCAGGGTTTCCATAAATATGGCCGGCACGTTGAAAGACAATCTGATCGAAGCGCTGATCGGCCTGTTGGTCGTGGCGCTGGCGTTGGGCTTTGTGGGTTATGCCTGGGCCCGCACCGGCGCTGGCGAAGGCGATGGCGGCACCGTGCTGCTGGCGCGCTTTCCCAACATCGCCGGGGTGAGCCTGGGCACCGATGTGAAGGTGGCCGGCGTGAAAGTGGGCAAGGTGGTGGCGCTGGAGCTTGATCCGGCCTCCTATCAGGCCGTGCTGAAGGTGTCGGTGGATCGCGGCTTGAAGCTGCCGATCGATTCGTCGGCGGCGATCACATCCGAAGGCCTGCTTGGCGGCAATTATGTCGCGCTCACGCCCGGCGGCGATTCGGTGATGCTGAAGGATGGCGGCGAAATCGTCGAGACATCGGGCGCACCCGATCTGATGGGCCTGATCGGCAGCGTGGTGAACCGCAGCGGCGGCGAGGCGGCCACGCCTGATGCTTCGCCCAAATAAGCCATTTCTTCTGGTGCTGCTGGTTTCCGGGCCGATCTGGGCACAGGAGGCTGGTGTTGCGCCACAGGTGCCGCCCAAAACGGCCACCGCAGCCCCGAAATTGGCCACCGTTACCCCGGTGAACGAGCGAATTTTGCTGATCGGTGTGCTGTCGAAACGCACCGGGCAAAGCCGCAGCTTCAGCCTGAAGCCGGGGCAATATGTGGATTTCGCCGGCATCCGCATCACCGCGCGCAGCTGTGAAACCACGCCGCCATGGGAACGGCCCCGGCTGGACGGCGCCTTCCTGCAAGTGGATGAAAAGCTTGGAAGTTCGCCGGCGCGGCGGGTGTTTTCAGGCTGGCTTTATGCCCAGACTCCCAGCCTGAACGTGATGGAGCACCCGCGTTACGACGTGTGGCTCAAAAGCTGCACGATGCGCTTCCCCGAAGGACCAGCGGTGGCGCCAAGCCCTTCATCATCCACGAAAAAATCCCCCGAACCAACCAGCGCCGCCGCCAGCTGAGCGCGATAATCCTTCGCCGAAATCTCGATCGCACCAAAGCCGGCGAGGTGATCGGTGAGAAACTGGGTATCCAGCAGGGCAAATCCCCCCAGCCGCAGCCGCGCCACCAGCGCCGCCAGACAGCATTTGCTGGCATCGCGCACCCGGGTGAACATCGATTCGCCAAAGAAGGCCCGGCCCAGCCGCACCCCATAGAGGCCGCCGGCCAGCTGCCCGTCGGCGGTCCACGCCTCCACGCTGTGCGCGTCGCCGCGCTGGTGCAGGGCCAGATAGGCTTCGGAAATCAACGGATTGATCCAGGTCTCATGGCGTCCCGGTGCGGCCTGTGCGCAGCCATCCAGCACCAGGGTAAAGGCCTGATCGACGGTGAAGCGAAAGCGTTGCTGTTTCAGCACCTTGGCAAGGCTGCGCGGCAGGTGGAAGCCATCGAGCGGCAACACCCCGCGCCGCTTTGGCTCCACCCAGAAGACATCCGTGCTGTCGGCGCGTTCGGCCATCGGGAAAATACCGCTGGCATAGGCGCGCAGCAGCATGTCGGGATCAAGCCGGTGGACAAGCGGGCGGCTCATGCGCCAGAATCTGCGCCTCTCACGCGGTTATGGCCAGATGGATATTTCCCTCAGGCCCCACCCGCTTCGGCTTTTGTCGCTTCGGCCTTGGCCGCCAGCCAGCGTTCCAGCCACTTGATCGAATAATCGCCGCTCTGGAAATCCGGGTCTTCGATCAACGCCTGGTGCAGCGGGATGGTGGTTTTCGGCCCGTGGATCACGAACTCTTCCAGCGCCCGGCGCAGGCGCATGAGGCATTCGTCACGGGTCGCGCCATAAACGATCAGCTTGGCGATCAGCGAATCATAATAAGGTGGGATGCGATAGCCATCATAGAGCGCCGAATCGACCCGCACATGCAGGCCGCCGGGCTGGTGGAAATCGGTGACGCGGCCGGGAGAGGGCGCGAATGTCTGTGGGTCTTCAGCGTTGATCCGGCATTCGATGGCATGGCCTTCGAAATGGATCTGATCCTGGGTCACGCTGAGCGGCAGGCCAGCGGCGACGCGGATCTGTTCGCGCACCAGATCAAGCCCGGTGATGGCTTCTGAAACCGGATGCTCCACCTGCAGGCGGGTGTTCATCTCGATGAAGAAGAACTCGCCATTTTCCCACAGGAATTCAATGGTTCCGGCACCGCGATACTTCAGCTTGGAAATCGCCTGGCGCACCACTTCGCCCATGCGGGCGCGCTCATCGGCGCCCAGCGCCGGCGACGGGGCTTCTTCCAGCACCTTCTGATGGCGGCGTTGCAGGGAACAATCGCGTTCGCCCATGTGCACCGCGCCGCCCTGGCCGTCGCCAAACACCTGAAATTCGATATGGCGCGGTTCCGACAGATATTTTTCGATGTAGACCGTGTCGTCGCCAAAGGCGGCCTTGGCTTCGGATTTGGCCTGGCTCACCAGCGCCGGCAGGCTGGCGGCATCGGGAATCACCTTCATCCCGCGTCCGCCACCGCCGGATGCGGCCTTGACCAGCACCGGGTAGCCAATGATGTCGGCTACGGCCAACGCTTCTTCCATGCTTTCGATGGGGCCATCGCTGCCCGGCACCAATGGCAGGCCAAGGGCGGCGGCAGTGCGCTTGGCCTCCACCTTGTCGCCCATCTTGCGGATATGTTCAGGATCAGGCCCGATCCAGGTGATGCGATGTTTTTGAACAATCTCGGCAAAGCGGGCGTTTTCGCTCAGGAAGCCATAGCCGGGATGGATGGCATCGGCCTGGGCGATTTCAGCCGCCGAAATGATCGCCGGGATGTTGAGATAGGATTCGGCTGCCGATGGCGGGCCGATGCAGATGGCTTCATCGGCCAGCCGCACATGCATGGCATCGGCATCGGCGGTGCTGTGCACGGCAACGGTGCGGATGCCCATTTCGCGGCAGGCACGGTGAACGCGCAGCGCTATTTCGCCCCGGTTGGCGATCAGGACCTTCTTGAACATCGGTGCCGGCTTACTCAATGATCACCAGCGGCTGGTCATATTCCACCGGCTGCTCGCTGCTGACCAATATGGCTTTCACCACGCCGGCCCGGGGGGCGGTGATCGGGTTCATCACCTTCATGGCTTCGATGATCAGCAGGGTGTCGCCCTGCTTCACCGTGGCGCCTTCGGTCACGAAGGCCGGCGCACCCGGTTCCGGGGTGAGATAGGCTGTGCCGACGATCGGCGATTTCACCGTACCCGGGTGATTGCGCACATCATCGCTGCCCGGCGCGGCGGCCGGTGCGGCCGCGGCCGGCGGCGGTGCGGGCCAGCCGCCCTGAGGCGCGGCCGGGGCATAGCTGGGTGCAGCGGCCGTCATGGTGACGGTGGCGGCAGCACGCACGACGCGAATCACCCGCTCCCCATCCTTGACCTCGATTTCGGTCAGGTTGGAGGCGTCCAGCATCTCGGCCAGTTCGCGCACCAGGTTGGTATCGACAGAAATTCCAATGGTTTCCGGCATGGCGGCCCCGTTCATTGCCCCTTGAAAGCGCGCATCAATGCCGCAAAGCCGCCGCCGCGTCCAGCGCCAGCCTGTATGATGCGGCGCCAAAGCCGGAAATACTGCCCTTCGCCACCTTGGCGACAAAGCTGATGTGGCGGAAATCTTCGCGGGCATGGGGGTTTGACAGATGGACTTCAATTACCGGCACGGCGATGCCCTTGATGGCATCGTGGATGGCAATGCTGGTGTGGGTGAAGGCACCGGCGTTCAGGATCACCGCCAATGCCCCGCGTGCGCCGGCTTCGTGCAGCCAATCGACCAGATGGCCTTCATGATTTGATTGGCGGATATCCACTGCCAGCCCCAGCGTCTGGGCCTGATCCTCCAGCCGGGCGGCAATGTCGTCCAGCGTGTCGTGGCCATAGATCTGGGGTTCCCGGCTGCCCAGGAGGTTGAGATTGGGCCCGTTCAGCACCATCACCAGCGGCGTTTCAGTCATGCGCCATGGCAAAGCACGAAGGCCGGTGCGGCGCAAGCTGTGGCGATGGCTTGCCCGGCCAAGCCGATTGCGCGATGGTTGCCGGGCTTTCCTTGCAGGGGCCTGACCAACCATGAAGATCATCATCGGCAACCGCACCTATTCCAGTTGGTCGCTGCGCGGCTGGTTGGCCGCAAAACAGAGCCTGCTGCCGTTCGAAACCGAGTTGCGGGTGATGGATTCGCCCGAATGGATCAGCGGGGAAGCCAAGGCCGGCATGCCATCGGGCAAGGTGCCGGTGCTGTGGGATCATGGCGAACCGGTGTGGGATTCGATGGCGATCCTGCTGCATCTGGCCGACAAGGCGGGCCACGACCGGTTCTGGCCGCGTGAGGTGCCGGCCCGTGCCTTGGCCTATGCGATGGTGGCCGAAATGCATTCGGGCTTTGCCCCGCTGCGCAGCGCCTGCCCGATGGATTTGCAGCATCATTATCCCGATTTTGTCGCTCCGGCCGAGGTGATGGCTGATGTGCGCCGGATCGAAAGCCTGTGGGAGCAGGCATTGAACCGGTTTGGCGCCGACACTGGCGAGCCCTGGCTGTTCGGCCGCTTTGGCGCGGCGGATATCATGTTTGCCCCGGTCTGCACCCGCATCGACAGCTATCATCTGCCGGTTGGCAATACGGCGCGCGCTTATGTGGACCGGGTGTTGGCGCATCCGTTCATGGCCGAATGGCGGGCCGAGGCTATGGCCGAACCATTTGATTTCACTCGATATGATGTGCCGGGCAAGGTGAAGCGGGCGTGAGTGCCGCCAGCCGGCCCCACCAGCCGAGCCCGCTTGGCCCGCGCATCGCCCGTGCGACGCTCGCAGCAGCGCTGCTGGTGCTGCTGGCCGGGCCGCTGCTGAATTTCGAATTGATCGGCTGGCAGCTTGCGTTGGGGATTTTTGCCGGCGCAGCGGTGCTGGCCGGCATTGGTGCCCTGTTGTGCCTGTGGCGGCTTTTGCGGCGGCGCGGAGGCTTGGTGACGGTGATTGCAGCGGCGGCCGGCATTGCCGCGGCCACAATCCCGATGGCCATTGTGCTGATGGCGGCCGACAAGCCGGCAATCAACGATATCACCACCGATACGGCCAACCCGCCTGCCTTTGTCGCCATTGATGCCGGCGTGCGCGGGCCCGATGCCAATCCGATCGCGTATAATCCGGCCTTCGCGCCCGAACAGTCACGCGCCTATCCGCAGATCCGCCCGCTCGATCTGCCCCTACCACGTGACCAGGCGTTCAAGCTGGCGCTGCGGGCCAGCAAGGGCTGGGACATCATTGCCAGTGATTCCGAACAGGGCCGCATCGAGGCGGTTGCCCGCGTGCCCTGGTGGGGCTTCCGCGATGATATCGTCATCCGGTTGACGAGCATTGCCGGTGGCACCCGCGTTGATATCCGGTCCAAGTCGCGGGTGGGGGAGGGCGATCTGGGCGTCAACGCGCGGCGCATCAGCGCGTGGCTTGACCGGCTGGCGGCGTCCGTACGCAAGGCCGGCGCATGACGCCTGATCCTGCCGATCCCATCGCCCTCACCCAAGCCCTGATCCGTTGCCCCAGTGTGACACCGGCTGATGAAGGCGCGCTTGGCGTGCTGGAACGCGCGCTGGTCGGGCTTGGCTTCACCTGTACCCGCCTGAAATTCGGCCATCCGCCTGATGGCCCGGTGGAAAATCTGTTTGCCACTTTGGCCGGCAGCAGCCCTGGTCTTCATTTTGCCTTTGCCGGCCACAGTGATGTGGTGCCTGTTGGTGACCTGGCCGGCTGGAGCGAGGACCCATTTGCGGGTGACGTCCGCGACGGCTTCATCGTCGGACGCGGCGCTGCCGACATGAAGGGCGCGCTGGCCGCCATGGTTGCCGCCACGGCAAGCCACCTGTTGGCCGGGCCGCTGGCGGGCCAGATCAGCTTTATCATCACCGGTGACGAGGAAGGCCCGGCGACGTTCGGCACGACGATGATGCTGGACTGGATGGAGGCGCAGGGCTTGGTCCCCGATCTGTGCCTGGTGGGCGAACCCACGTCGCAGCATGCGCTGGGGGACATGATGAAGATCGGCCGGCGCGGCAGCCTGAACGCCTGGATCACGGTGAACGGCGCGCAAGGGCATGTTGCCTATCCGCACCGGGCCGACAATCCGATCACCCGGCTGGTGGCGATCTTGGCCCAATTGAAGGCGCGGGTGCTGGATGACGGCAATGACTGGTTTCAGCCGTCCAACCTGGAAGTGACCGACTTGGCGGTGGGCAACACGGCCACCAACCTGATCCCGGCGCAGGCCCGCGCCCGCATCAACATCCGCTTCAACAACGAGCATACGGGCGCCCGTCTGGCAGACTGGATCCGCAGCGTGGTGGCCGCCCATGCGCCATCGGCGCAGGTGGAGGTGAAAATCTCAGGCGAAGCCTTTCTCACCGAACCCGGCGCGCTCTCCACGCTGGTCAGCACGGCTGTCAGCGAGGTGACCGGCCTGATCCCCGAACTCTCCACCAGCGGCGGCACATCGGATGCGCGCTTCATTCGCCGCCTGTGCCCGGTGGTGGAATTTGGCTTGCCCGGCCAATCGATGCACAAGGTGGACGAACATGCTGCCGTGGCCGATATTGAAGGCCTTACAGCGATTTATGCCGCGCTGCTGGCCAAGGCGTTGCCAGCCTGAAGGGGAGAGACATGATGGCGGATTTCACTCTGTCCCGCCGGCAGGTGCTGGCCGGCGCAGCGGCGCTGGCGGCCGTTCCGGGCAGCGCGCAGCCGGCTGTGGCGCCCGATGATGCCACTGGGCTTGCTGCGCGCATCCGCAGCGGTGAACTGTCGGCGCGCGATGCCGTTCTGGGCGCTCTGGACCGGGCGGAGGCGGCACAGGCCAAGTTGAATTTTGCCACGCTGATCGACCGGCCGCGCGCCGTTGCCGCCCTTCCGGCCGATCCGCGCCAGGCGGTGATTCCCACCTTCATCAAGGATCTCAATGATTTCAAGGGCTGGCCCACGCGCAACGGCAGCAGAGCCTTTGCCAAGGCTCCGCCAGCCACGGCCAATGAGGCATTCGTGGATGCATTTGCCCAGATGAACACGCTGCCAATCGGCAAGACTGCAACGCCCGAATTTGGCCTGATGTGCGTGACGGAACCGCTGTCCAGCGGCATCACCCGCAACCCGTGGAACCCGGATTTTTCGCCGGGCGGCTCATCGGGCGGCAGCGCGGCGGCGGTTGCGGCCGGTGTGGTGGCGATTGCCCATGCCAATGATGGCGGGGGTTCCATCCGTATTCCCGCCGCGCTGACCGGGCTGTTCGGTTTCAAGCCCAGCCGCGGGCGCCTTGCGGGGCAAAAAAAGGCTGATGATCCCGGTGAGATTGCGGTTGATCATGTGCTCACCCGCAGTGTGCGCGATGCCGCGCTCACCATGGCCGCCTTGCAGGGGGCTGCTGCCGATGGGCTGGGAGCACCCCTGCCGCGGCTGAACGGCCCGGTGGGCCAGCGCCTGCGCATCGGCGTGATCACCGCCACCGCCGATGGCGGCCTGCCCGATGCCGAAGTGATGGCTGGTATCGCCCGCACCCGCACCCTGCTCACCGGCATGGGCCACCGCGTCGCCGATGCGGCCTGGCCGTTCAGCGCGGCGGATTTTGGCCGGGATTTCCTCAGCCTCTGGTCGTTCAGCGCGGCACAGTCTGCCGCCTTTGTGGGCAAGGCCATGGGGCCTGATGCTGTTGCCCTTCTGGAACCGCTCACCCGACATCTCGCCGCCCAGGGGGCTGCGTTGGCGCCGGCTGATGTGCAGGCCTTGATTGGCCGCATGTTGGGCTATCGCGCGGCCTATGATGCCAGTTTCCGCGATTTTGACGTGCTGCTCACCCCCGTGCTCACCCGCCATGCCGTGCCGATCGGCCTCTTGGCGCACAGTCGGCCGCCCGCCGAGGTGGTGGCCGACATGATGCGGCTCGTGGCTTATACGCCGGTGCAGAACATGGCCGGCGCTGCCGCGATGAGCGTGCCGATCATGACCGCCACCAATGGCCTGCCGTTGGGCATGCACTTCGCCGCGCGGCGCGGCGATGATGCGCTGCTGCTTGATCTGGCCTTCCAGCTGGAAAAGGCCGCGCCCTGGGCTCAGCGCAAGCCGCCGATCTGGTTCGGAAACCCGGCCTGATCTCCGCCGGAACGGAGGCTTCAACATGGCAGGCGCCGCGGCGGCCCGTGCGATGCGGTGCGCATGGTCCGGTTGCGTTTCTTGCGTGCGTGGCGGCTCTGTGTTGGCGTGATTGGCACGGTGGCCCACGTTGCCCTGTTGTGGAACAACGCCCCGCTCTGATCGGCCTGGCCTTGCCCAGTCGCGCCGGGGCCGGCACAACAGGGGCATGTGCAATCTCTACGCGCTAACCACGGCTCAGCAGGCGCTGCGTGATCTGGCACGCGCGCTTGAACTGGGCCCGGTGGACGATCAGTTGGGCAATCTGCCCATCTTGTCAGGCATTTATCCCGATGCCGAAGCGCCGATCATCGGCCTTGGGCGGGGAGAGGCCGCCGGCCTGGTGCTCAAGCTGGCGCGCTGGGGCATGCCCAGCCCGGCCTTTGCGCTGGCCGGCAAGACCGTCGATCGCGGCATCACCAACATCCGCAACACCGCCAGCCCGCATTGGCGGCGCTGGCTAGGCCCCGGCCACCGCTGCCTGGTGCCGTTCACCCGCTTTGCCGAACATGTGAAGACGCCCACGGGATTTCAGCCGCTGTGGTTCGGTCCAGCGGAAAAAATCGAACAACCGCAATGTTTTGCTGGCATCGCTACCCGTTGGGCCGGCACGCGCCGCAAGGCGGAGGGCGAGGTGACGCTCACTCTGTTCGGCTTCCTCACCTGCGATCCAAACGCCGATGTCGCCCCACATCACCCCAAGGCCATGCCGGTGATCCTGACAGACCCGGCCGACATGCGCCGCTGGCTCACGGCCGACTGGTCACAAGCCGCAGCCCTGCAGCGTCCTCTGGCGGATGGAGCGTTGACTTTATTGGGTTTTTTGGAGAACGCCTGAGGCCACAAGGCCGAAACCAAACCCCAACATGAGGGTTCGGCCGGTTCAGTTTGGTGGCGGAGTCGGAGGGATTCGAACCCTCGGATCCGGTTACCCAGATCGGCAGTTTAGCAAACTACTGGTTTCAGCCACTCACCCACGACTCCGAGCGAGGCGGAGGCTATAGCCATGCTGCCCATGGCTTGGCAACAGCCATTCGGTTGCGGGCTTGCTTATCGGTGCAGCCTATGGCCAATCCGGCTCACCCTGGGTTCATGCACGGGCAGGCAATCGGGGCCAATATGCAGATCAGGCAGCAAAGGGTGACATGATGGTGGCAAGAATGGCCGTGGTGGTGGCAACAATTCTGATGGCGGTGCCGGCAACTGCCCAGGCGGTGGCACCGGCTGCGCCGCCGGAATCGCCCGTCCCCGCCGCCGCCGCTGCCGCCGCGCCGGTGCCCCCCGCCAAACCGGCGACCTATGCCGAAAATGACGTCCTGGGCGCGGCGGAAGGCGTGTTCGGCAAGGGCGCCGAGGGCCTGGCCGACATCGTGCGCAAAACCTTCAAGGATCGCGGCCAGCCCAATGCCTATATCGTCGGCCGCGAAGCCGGCGGCGCCTTCATCATCGGCGTGCGCTATGGCTCCGGCATGCTCTATCACAAGGTGGAGGGGGACCGGAAAGTCCATTGGACCGGGCCAAGCGTCGGGTTCGATATCGGCGGCGATGGATCGAAGGTGTTCGCCCTCGTCTATAACCTCAATGACACCGAAGATCTGTATCGCCGCTATCCCGCGGCCGAGGGCAAGGCCTATGCCATCGGCGGCTTCACTGCCAATTATCTGCAGCGCGACAATATCGTCATCGTGCCGATCAAGCTGGGTGTCGGCTGGCGGCTGGGCCTGAACGCCGGCTATCTGAAGTTCAGCAAGAAGGGCAAGGTGCTGCCGTTCTGACCGGCGCTACCGGAAAATCCCCACCGCCAGTTCGGCCCACACCAGGGCCAGCGCCGCCACCACCAGCAGGGCGCCCCGGCGGCGCCACCGCCGGCGCGGGAGGCGGGCGGCAACCTCAAGGCCAAAGCCGGCCAGCCCCAGCAGCAGGGCAGCGGCCAGGAAATCGCCCGCGCCCCAGTTCACCTCATGGGTGAATTGCATGGCCACCGCCGGCACCAGCAGCACGGCCGCGGCCAGGCTCCAGCCGAGGCGGCGGTTGGTCAGGGCCGGTGCGGTCATGGCGCGGTGGCCACCGCGCCCACCAACGGCTGCCCCGCCGCCAGACGGCCGACATTTTCCACCAGCCGCTGCATGATCGCCCGGTTGATATCGGGGTTGGACCAGCTGATGTGCGGTGTCAGCTTCACGCGGGGGTGGCCGATCAGGGGATGCATCGGTGGCAGCGGTTCGGGATCGGTCACATCCAGGCTGGCCCACAGCCGGCCCTTGTCCAGCTCTGCCAGCAACGCCTCCTGATCGATCAGGCCGCCGCGGCCGACGTTGATGATGTGCGCATCGCTCTTCATCCGCGCCAGCCGGCTGGCATTGATCATGTGCTGGGTGGCCGGTGAAATCGGCGCGGCCAGCACCAGATGATCGGCGCGGGCCACCACGTCGTCCAGCGGCGCCGTGCTGAT
Source organism: uncultured Sandarakinorhabdus sp. (assembly GCA_964535865.1). GTDB lineage: Bacteria > Pseudomonadota > Alphaproteobacteria > Sphingomonadales > Sphingomonadaceae > Sandarakinorhabdus. The sequence goes on from CAZHTW010000005.1 coordinate 19,023, forward strand.
CCACGCATCGGGCGAGGGCGCCGCACTGGCGCGGGCCGCGATGATCGTCATGCCGAACGCATGGGCCAGATGGCCCACCCGCCGGGCGATGTTGCCCAGCCCCACCAGCCCCAGCGTGCGGCCGTGCAGCAGGCCGAGCGGCTGGCCGATGAACAATTGCCGATCCGGCCAGGCGTCGCCGGGCTTCAACGTCACAGCGGCCAACCGCTTGGCATGGGCCAGCATGACGGCCAGGGCATATTCGGCAATCGGAATGGCGGTGGTGCCCGAAGCGCTGGCCACGGCGGGGGCCTCCCACAACCAGGGCGGATAATCATCGGCCCCGGCGCTGGCCAGCTGCACCAGCTTCACCTGCCCCGGCCAGCCCGGCGGGCGCGGCGCATCGGCAGCGGCGTGGCGGCCATCATGATCCCCCTCGCCGTGCAGCACGAACAGCACATCAACATCGCACGGCAGCGCCCAGCGATCTTCGGCCGGCACATGGACGGCGGATGTGATGCCGGGCAGGCCGGAAAGCAGCGCCGACATTGGCGGCGCAAACTGGTGGGCAACACGCATGGCAATTCTCCCCTTTTCCTTCCTCTAGCGCGCCGGCCGCTGCGCCGCTACAGGGCAGGGACACGCCAAACAGAGGAACCCCATGGCCAGCATCACCGTGATCACCCGCGACGGGCAAAGCCACAGCCTGCCTGCCACCCCCGGCATGAGCGTGATGGAAATCATCAAGGACGCCGGCATTTCCGAACTGCTGGCGCTGTGCGGCGGCTGTTGTTCCTGCGCCACCTGCCATGTCTATGTGGCCGATCAGGATGTGGCGCGCACCGGCGCGGCCAATGCCGATGAAACCGATCTGCTCGATTCGTCCGATCATCTGCTGCCGGCCAGCCGGCTTTCCTGCCAGATCGCCTTCACCGCTGCGCTTGATGGCCTCACCGTCACCATCGCACCGGAAGATTGAGCCGCTGATGGCGGTGGCCGCCGCCCTGGCGCAACAGGCGCGGTTTTGCGCCACCCTGGGTGCGCCGTTCACCGGCGCGCTGTGCCGGGTGCTGGCCCATGCCGTGCCGCCCGAAAGCCGCACTGGCCAGCGCCTCGCTGCCTGGCCCGGTGAGCCGATGACCGATGCGCTGCCGATGCGCCTGACTGGCGCGCTGCACTGGCTGGTGCGCGGCGGCCGGGCGCCCGGGCTGGCAAATCTGTATCCGCCCGCGCCAATGCCGGATGATGCCGCCCTGGGTGCGGCCGTGGCGGCGCTGCTGGCCGATCCTGCCGCCGATGTGGCCATAGCGGCGTTTCTGGACAGTCCGCCGCAAACCAACGAAGTTGGCCGGGCCGGCGCGCTGGTGCCGGGCCTGTTGTGCGTGGCGGCGGCCACCGGCTTGCCGCTGGCGCTGATGGAGCTGGGTGCCAGCGCCGGCCTCAATCTCAACATGGACCGCTTTGCCCATGATCTGGGCGGGGTGATGGCCGGCGATCCGGCCAGTGATGTGATCGTGCGTCCGCACTGGCAGGGTCCGCCGCCGCCGGCCGCGCCGTTGCAGGTGGTGGCGCGGGCCGGCGTGGACATCGCGCCATTGGATGCCGCCGATCCGGCGGTGGCGGAGCGGCTGCTGGCCTTCATCTGGGCCGATCAGCCGGAACGCCTGGTCCGCACGCAAGCAGCGATCGCGCTGGCCCGCCGCCACCCGCCGCCACTGGCGCGCGGGGACGCGGCAGATTGGCTGGAGGCCATGTTGCGACCGGCCGAGGGCGTGGCGACGGTGGTTTATCACAGCATCGCCTTCCAATATTTTCCGCCCGCCGTGCAGGCGCGCATCATCGCCCGGCTGCAGGCCATGGGCGCGGCCGCCACCCCGGCGCGCCCGCTGGCCTGGCTGCGGTTGGAAATGGACGATCCGGCCAACCCGGCGCTGCCGGCGATCCGGCTCACGCTGTGGCGCGGGGCGGGGGCGGAGGAGCATCTGCTCGGCCATGCCCATGCCCATGGCCGCTTTGTGCAATGGGCGGGCGCAGTGGGGGCGGGCGCGGTCTGATGCGGTTGATCCTTGCCTCGGCCAGCCCGCGCCGGCTGGATCTGCTTGCCCGGCTGGGGATCGTGCCGGATGCCGTGGACCCGGCCGATATCGATGAAGCCGTGGCCCCGGGGGAACAGCCGCGCGCCCATGCCGCCCGGCTGGCGCGCGAAAAGGCGCTGGCAGTGGCGGCGCGGCATCCCGGTGCCGTGGTGCTGGGTGCCGATACGGTGGTGGCCGTGGGCCGCCGCATCCTGCCCAAGGCCGAGGATGAGGCGACCGCCCGGGCGTGCCTGGGCCTGTTGTCGGGCCGGCGGCACCGCGTGCTCACGGCGGTGGCGCTGATTGATGGCGGCGGGCGGCTGCGCGAACGGTTGAGCGAAAGTGTGGTGACGTTTCAGCGCCTCACCCCCGCCGACATCGATTGGCTGATCGGCCGCGGCGACTGGCGGGGCAAGGCTGGCGGCTATGCCATCCAGGGCGCCGCCGAAGCCTTTGTGCGCAGCCTGTCGGGCAGTTTTTCCGGCGTGGTGGGCCTGCCGCTGAACGAGACACGCCTGCTGCTGGCCGCCAGCCAGTCATGACCGCCCTGATCGAGGCGGCCCCCGGTGCGGTGCGGGCGCTGGAACTGGCTGGGGACAAGGTGGTGGCAGCGCATGTCGCGCGCGGCGACGAGGCGTTGCCGCTGGGGCTGGTGGCCCCGGCCCGGCTGATTGCACGCGACGGCCGCCGCGCCACCGCCGCCATTGCCGGCGCGGAAGCGCTGGTGGAGCCGGCCCCGGCCGAGTGGCGGCAGGGTGAGACCAGGCTGGCGCAGGTGGTGCGCGAAGCGTGGAGCGACGGCGTGCGCGACAAGCAGGCACGCGTGGCCCTGCACGATGGCCCGGTGCGGCCGGCGCCCAGCCTGATCGAGCGCCTGATCGATCGTGTGCCCGGTGCCCGCCTGGTGCCGGTGCACGGGCCTGATCTGCTGGCGGCGGCAGGCTGGGATGCGGTGGTGGACCAAGCGGTGACCGGTCAGATTGATTTCCCCGGCGGCCGCCTGCTGCTCAGCCCGACTCCGGCCATGCTGGTGATCGATGTGGACGGCCCCGGCGATGCGCAGGCGCTGGCCGAATCGGCAGCCACCGCGGTGGCTGCCGCCGTGCGCCGGCTCGGTCTGGGCGGGCCGATCGTGGTGGATTTCCCCACTTTGGGCGGCCGGGCGGCGCGAGCGGCGGTGGATGCGATCTTGGCCGGGGCCTTGCCGAGCCCGTTTGAGAAAACCGTCATCAACGGCTTTGGCCTGGTGCAGATCATCCGCCCGCGCACCCGCCGCAGCCTGGTGGACGAGGTGCGTCGGCCGGGCTTTGCCGGGCTTGAGCTGTTGCGGCAGGCGATGCGGCTGGTGGGGCCGGTGGCGATTGAAGCGGCCCCGGCGGTGATCAATTGGTTGCAGGCGCGCCCGGCGTTGCTGGCAGAACTCGCGCGCCTGACCGGCGGCACGGTGCAACTGACGCCAAGGGCGGGAGCGGGGAGAGGCCATGTCCAGCCACAATGATTCGGGCAAAACTGATTCCGGCAGGGCCGATTCGAAGCCGGCCCGCTGCGCCTATTGCCGGCGTGAACCGGTGGCAGAGGCCTTCCGCCCCTTTTGCAGCGCCGGCTGCCGGTCGCGCGACCTCAACGCCTGGCTGTCGGATCGCTATGTCATCCCCGGCGGCAGCGACGAAGACGAACTTTCTCTCACCTCCCCGCTGGACAATGGCGACGAGGCTGGCTAAACGGCCGCCTCCCACGCGGTTCACCCAACCGCCTGACGCCAGAGTCTGGCAACGTGGGCCCGGGTAGCTCAGGGGTAGAGCAGGGGATTGAAAATCCCCGTGTCGGTGGTTCAAATCCGCCCCCGGGCACCATTGCCTCACCTTCCATTGAGATGATTTGATTGCCGCGCGTTGGACCTGTTTGCCGTGAACGGCATTGGCGGGTGGCGGTGCATTGGCTATGCACAGGCGATCGCCGCCGGGGCGGTGCCTTGTGTGGAGACTATTGATGAACCTCGCCCGTTTTGCCCGCAGGCGCTACACACACGGCTTCACCCCGCTGGAGGCGATGCCGCGGCTGTCGGCAGCGCTGGGCGGCGAATATTGGATCAAGCGCGATGATCTGCTCGGCCTGGCGGGTGGTGGCAACAAGACGCGCAAGCTGGAATTTCTGGTTGCCGATGCGCTGGCCCAGGGGGCTGACACGCTGATCACCGTGGGCGCGCCGCAATCCAACCATTGCCGGCTTACCTTGGCGGCAGCGGCCAAGGAAGGGCTGGCGTGCCGGCTGGTGATCGAGGAACGGGTGCCCGGCAGCTATTCCCCGGCGGCGCTGGGCAACAATCTGCTGTTTGATCTGATGGGCGCGCAGAGCGTGCGCATGGTGCCGGCCGGCAGCGATCTTGCCGCCGAAATGGCCGAGGAGGCCGCCGCGGTGCGCGCCGCCGGGCGCAAACCCTATGTGATCGTGGGCGGCGGTTCGTCGCCGCTGGGTGCGCTGGGCTATGCCGCCTGTGCGCAGGAGATCATGGACCAGGCCTTTGATGCAGGCGTGGCGTTTGACCGGATCGTGGTCGCCTCAGGCAGCGCCGGCACGCACAGCGGGCTGATCGCCGGGCTGGTTGCGCTCAATGCCGGCATCCCCGTCACCGGTATCAACGTGCGCCGGCGCCAAGACGAGCAGGAGGCCAATGTGCTGAAGCTGGCGCAGGCCACTGCCGATCTGCTGGGCACCCCGCAGCCGGTGGCGGCCGACATCGTGGCGCTGGCCGATTGGGTGGGGCCGGGCTATTCGCTGCCCACCCGCGCGATGGTGGAAGCGGTGCGGCTGCTGGCGCGCAGCGAGGGGATATTGCTCGATCCGGTGTACAGCGGCAAGGCGATGGCCGGCATGATCGATCTGGCCCGCCAGGGGGCCTTTGCCGGGGAACGCGTGCTGTTCCTGCACACCGGCGGTTCGCCCAGCCTGTCGGCCTTTGCCGATGTGTTGCGCGATCCTGCCTTCAACTGATGCCCGGCTGGCGCACCATCGGCGTGATTGGCGGCATGGGGCCGGCGGCCACGGCCGATTTTCTGGCGCTCCTGGTGGCCGGCGTGGCGGCGGCGCACGACCGTGATCATCCGCGCGTGCTGATCGATTCAAACCCGCATGTGCCCGATCGCAATGCGGCGGCGCTGCACGGCGCGGCCGCCCCCGGGCCGGCGCTGGCGGCGATGGCGCAAGGGTTGGTGGGCCAGGGGGCGGCACTGTTGGCGATGCCGTGCAATGCCGCCCATGGCTGGGCCGATGCGATCACGGCGGCGACCCCGGAAACGCCCTTTGTGTCCATGATCGATGCGGCGGTGGCCGAGGCGATGGCGCACAAGCCGCGCGTCATTGGCGTGCTGGCGGTGGGGGCGACGCTGGCGCTCGATCTTTATGGCCGGGCCTGCCCGGTGCCGGTGCTGGCGGGCGATCTGGCCGTGGTGCAGGGGTGCGTGAATGCCATCAAGGCGGGGGATCGCGGCGCGGCGGTGCGGACCGCGCTGGCTGGTGAGGCGGCGCGACTGGTTGCAGCCGGCGCCGGCGTGATCATCGCGGCCTGCACCGAAGTGCCGCTGGCGCTGGAACAACGCGATGTGGCGGTACCGCTGATCAATAGCACCGCCGCGCTGGCGCGTGCGACATTGGCTGCAGCGCGCTTGCCCGATAGGATGGCCCCATGATCAGCACCACCACCGCCGCCGTTCTGACCGAGATGGGCGCCGCCCGGCCTTATGCCGGCAGCAAGCCCTTGACCTTGAAGCAGCTTGATCTGGCGCCGCCGGGGCCGGGCGAAGTGCTGGTGGCGATCGAGGCGGCGGGCCTGTGCCACAGCGATCTTTCGGTGGTGAACGCCGATCGGCCGCGCCCGATGCCGATGGCGCTGGGCCATGAAGCGGTGGCCCGCGTGCTGGCGGCCGGCCCCGGCGCGCGGCTTCAGCCCGGCGCGCGGGTGGTGATGGCGTTTCTGCCGGCCTGTGGCCATTGCAATGCCTGCCATGGCGGCGAACCCTGGCTGTGCAGCAACGGCGCGGCGGCCAATGGCAAGGGCGAACTGTTGGGTGGCGGCTTTCGCCTTTCGGATTGTGGCCACCCTGTGCATCATCATCTGGGTCTGTCGGCCTTTGCCAGCCATGCCGTGATCGATGCGCGCAGCTGCGTGGCCATTGATGATGATATCCCGGCCGAAATTGCCGCGCTGTTCGGCTGTGCGGTGCTCACCGGGGTGGGGGCAGTGTTCAATTCGGCCGTGGTGCGCCCCGGCGAAAATGTGGCCATCTGGGGCCTGGGCGGCGTGGGCCTGGCGGCGCTGCTGGGTGCGGTGGCGGCGGGCGCGGTGCCGGTGATTGCCATCGATCCGGTGGCGGAAAAGCGCGCGCTGGCGCTGGAACTGGGCGCGCGTGTGGCGGTGGCGCCCGACGATGCGGCGGCGGCCTTTGCCGAATTTGGCAGCCCCCGCGTGGCCATCGAAAGCGTGGGGTCCGGCAAGGTGCTGGCGCAAGCCTATCGCACTGCGGCGCGCGGCGGGCGCATCGTGACGGTGGGCCTGCCCAACCCGGCCGATCCCTTCACCATCCCCGCTGTCAGCCTGGTGGCAGAGGCCAAGACCATCGTCGGCAGCTATATGGGGTCGGCGGTGCCCCAGCGCGACATCCCGCGCTATATCGCCCTGTGGCGGGCCGGGCGGCTGCCGGTGGAGCGGTTGCTCACCGGGGTGATGCCGTTGGCGCAGATCAACGATGCGCTGGATGCGCTGGCCGGTGGCCAGGCGGTGCGCCAGATATTGATCCCGTGATTCGCGCGGCAGGGGTGGCAAGATCCTCCCCCTCTGGGGAAGGATCATGATGATCGCCCTCGGGGCCGGGCTGGGCCTCGTCATCGGCAGCTTCCTGGCCGTGCTCACCGGGCGCTGGCCGCAGGGGCTGGCGATCACTGGCCGGTCGCGCTGCGATGCCTGTGGGGTGCAGTTGCGAGCGGTAGATCTGGTGCCCGTACTGTCATTCCTGGCCCTGCGTGGGCGGTGCCGGCATTGCGGTGCCGCGATTGATCGGCGGCATCTGGCCATCGAGCTGGCGGCCGGCGTGGTGGGGGCGGCCATGTTGTGGCGCTATCCGCTGTGGCCCGGCCTGGCGGCGGCGCTGGCCGGCTGGTGGCTGCTGGCGCTGATGGTGCTGGATGCCGAACATCAATGGCTGCCCGATCGGCTCACCCTGCCGTTGATCCCCGCCGGGCTGTTGCTCGGCCAGTGGCTGGGCTTTGCCAGCCTCTGGGACCGGGCGTTTGCGGCGCTGTTTGGCTTTTCCGTGCTGGCGGCGCTGCGTCTGGGCTATCGGCTGCGATCAGGGCGCGAGGGCATGGGCGGCGGCGATCCCAAGCTGTTTGCCGGCATCGGCGCGCTGGTGGGGGGGCTGCCGCTGCTGTTCATCCTCACCGGGGCAGCGCTGCTGGGCTTGGCGCTGGCGCTGTTTGACCGGGCGCGCGGCCGTGATGTGACGGCCACAACCGCGCTGTCGTTCGGGGCCTTGATGGCCGGCATGGCGCTGATATTGCTGATGATCGGCCCCGATTGGTGGGAGATGCTGCGATGAGTTTGGTCAAGGCCTTTGTTGGCGCCCAGCGCGTGCCTGACAAACGGGTGGAGTTGTTCATCCGCAAGAATTTCCTGAGCCCGGCCGAATGTGCCGGCATCGTGGCCCTGATCGATGCGGCCCGCCGGCCCTCGACAATCACCGATGCCTATGGTGCCGACCCTGAGTTCCGCACCAGCGAAACCGCCGATCTGCCCGGCGATGATCCGCTGGTGGGGCAGGTGTTTCGCCGTCTGGCCGATTATGCCGGCCTGCCGCTGGCCCATGCCGAGGCGCTGCAGGGCCAGCGCTATGCCCCCGGCCAGCAGTTCAAGGCCCACACCGATTATTTCGAGCCGACTGGGCTGGATTTCTTCCCGCACACCGAAGACGGCGGCCAGCGGACGTGGACGATGATGGTCTATCTCAACACCCCGCAGGCCGGCGGGGCGACGCGCTTTGTGCATCTTGACCGGCGGGTGCAGCCGGAGACGGGCAAGCTGCTGGCCTGGAACAACCGGCTGGCCGATGGCGGGGTGAACGCGATGACGTTGCACGCAGGCATGCCGGTGCGGGCCGGCACGAAATATGTGATCACGGCCTGGTTTCGGGATCAGCCGCGCCGGCATCCGCCGGTGTGGTGAGGGTGGGCAATATCCTCCCCAAACAAGTTTGGGGAGGATCAAGAAAAAGCCGCCGGCGTGAGGGCACGCCGGCGGCAGTTTCAGGGGACTGTGGCGATCAGAACTTCGCGCTGAAGCTCGCCTGGAAGCTGCGACCCAGCGTGTAGGTGTTGGTGTCCACCCGGCTGGCGTTCAGGCGCTGGAATTCCTGATAGCGCGTGTTGGTGAGGTTGCGGGCTTCCACCTTGGCTTCGATTTCGCGGCCGAAGATCTTGAAGCCCTGGCGCAGCACCACATCGAGGCGGATGCCCGGCTGCTCGATCAGATCGGGCTGGCCCGACGGGCCGCGGAAGGCGACGCGGTTGCTGGCATAGTTCAGCAGGATGGTCTGTTCCGACAGGCCATCATCATCCTGGAAACCAAACTGCAGGTTGGCCACATGATCGGACTGGCCGGTGAGCGGCAGGCCGTCGCGGAAGATGTCGGTCGCCGGCACCACCTGGCCCGACAGCGGGAAGCGGGTGGTGTCACCCGCGCTCACGTTGATCTGGCTGTCGGTGAAGGTGTAGTTGGCCGAGATGAAGAAGCGCCGGGTTTCGAACAGGCCGCCCCACGACGACAGATCGAAATATTTCTGTGCTTCGATTTCGGCACCATACAGCCGGGCATTGGGCGCGTTGGCGAAGGTGTTCTGGAAGGTGCCGCCCTGCACGAAGGCGATCGAGTCGATCGGCTGATCAATATCCTTGTAGAACACACCGGCGGCCAACCGCTCGTCGCGGCCGAAATACCACTCATAGCGGGCTTCGAGGTTGATCAGTTCCGAGTTGGTGAGGAACTGGTTGCCGAAGCTCAGACGGTCGCTGTCGGTGTCGAAATAGGGCTGCGGCGCCAGTTCGCGGAACTGCGGGCGGGCCACGGTCTTGGAGGCCGAGAAGCGCAACTGCATGTCCTCGGCGAAGTTCCAGGTGACGGTGGCGGCCGGCAGCCAATAATCCTGGTTGATGCTGGTGGGGTTGTTGAACGCCGAACCGGGGTTGGCGTTGAACACATCCTGCGGCACGACCCGCTGGCGGCCGTCTTCATAACGCACGCCCAGAACCACCTGCACGCCATCGGTGGGTTCCAGTTCGATCTGGCCATAGCCGGCGTTGACCGTCAGATCCGCCTCATAACGCGGCGCAACCGTCGAGATGGTGTTGAGGATGATGCCATAGGTGAAGACGTTGAAATCAGACAGCAGGAAGTCCGGCCGCTGTTGCGTCACGGCAGCCGGCAGCGCGGCGTTCGTCTGATAGCGATAGTCAAAGCGTTCCGACAGACGCTCGGCCTTGCTGAAGGCATAGCCGGCGGCGAGGCGGATCGGGAAGGGGCCGCCGCGCACCTTGTAGCCAAGGTCGAGGCCGGCGCCATATACGTCTTCGTTCAGGCGGCTGAATGACACCAGGCTGGACTGGCCGGGCGAGCGCAGATCGTTCACATAATCGTTGAACTGCGCCGAGAAGGCATAGTTGTTGAACCGCTCGTACGGCGCGAGGCGCTTGGAGTTGGCATAGGTGCCGCGCACATCGAGGGTGAGATCATCAAACTTGAATTCACCCACCAACTGGGTGTCGAGCAGCTGGCGGCGGAAGTGCGCGGTGGCGTTCCTTTGCAACAGCACGTCGCGGCCCACGTTGATGTCATCGGTGCCGGCCTGGATGCGGGCTTCCTTGATGGTGTCGTTCACATAGACGTTGACGAAGCGGATCTTGTGGTCGCCGAATTCGGCACCGACCGAAAACAGGCCGTTCAAGACGCTGCGGAATTCGGTGGAAGCGAAGTTGAAATCCTGATCCGGCAGCAGCGCGGCATTGGCACCGGTGCCGGTGGCCCCGCCCGACAGCTGCTGCTTGCCGGCCTTGGTCTGCCAATCATTGGAGAAGCCGGCGGCGAACACGAAGCCCAGGCGCGAATCACCCACGTCAAAGGCGCGGCCGCCAGACATGTTGGCGCTCCAGTTCACCGGAATATTGTTGTTGCGCAAGATCACGTTGGTGGCGGTGTTGGTGAGATCGGCGGTGATGTCCTGCAACTGGCGCAGGCTGAAATTGCCGCCGACGGCCAGCGCGCGGCCGCTGTCCTGGCTGGCGCGCAGGCCTTGCGGCAGGTTGCGGGCGCCATCGTCAAAACCGGTCCAGTCCTTGCCGCCGCCGGCATAGACATAGCCCAGTTGGCCCGTGGTGGCGGTGTTGGCGCCGATGCTGCCGCCCACGTTGAAGAAGGGATCCTTCGGCACGGCGCGGGTGGTCAGATTGATCACGCCGCCGCCGAATTCGCCGGGGAAATTGACCGAATAGCTCTTCTGCACGACCGACGAGGCCAGCACCGAGGTGGGGAAGAGATCGAGCGGCACCACGCGGCGCAGCGGATCCGGCGACGGGATCGGCAGACCGTTCAGCAGCGCCAGCGAGTAACGCTCACCCAGGCCGCGCACATAGACAAAGCGGCCGCCGACGACTGACAGGCCGGTGACGCGCTTGAGGGCGCCGGCAATATCGCCTTCGCCGGTGCGGGCGATATCGGCGGCGGACAGCACGGACACCACTTCGCGGCTGGCGCGGATGGTGTTGGGAATGCGGGTGCCGACCACGACGATTTCATCGTTGCCGCCGCCCGGCGCCGAAATATCCACCTCTTCTTCGGCCGGTTCGGCCGCCGGCGGGGCCGCCGGTGCAGGTTGGGCGGCTTGCGCGACGGCCGGCAGGGCCAGACCGGCCAGCATGGTGGTGGACAAGAGCAAGCGCAAACTGGTCGTCATCGTCATGGCATTTCCCCGGGCAATATGGTCATGCGGCCGGCAGCAGATCAGGCTGCCGGCCAGGGAGGGGATCAGCGGATCGGAGCCGGCGCGGCTTCGCAGGCGGTGGCGCCGTCGCCCACGCCGCAGGTCCAGCCGGTGTACCACGTGTCAGTGGCGTTGCGGAACGCGCCGACATAGGTGGTTTCATCGAAGAAGGTGCCGGTGCCGGTGAACGCGGTGCGCGGGTTGGTGGCCGTGGCGCCGGTTTCGAAGGTGCCGGGCAGGAACACGCTGGCGAGCGTGAGGGTGACCGGCGGCAGCAGGTTGTTGTTGCCGGTGATGATCGGCGTGATGGTGGCCAGCGGCACGTCGGTTTCATCGCGGGCAGCGCCCGAGCAGCCGAAGATCACCGAACGGAAGATCGGCGCGCCGGTTTCATCGGCAGTGGCATCGGCGGCGGCGGCGGTTTGCGCGCCATCGATGTCGAGGCACAGGCCGGTGGCCGTGGTGTTCCGGATGATGCCGTTCACCAGACCGTAATCGGTGCCGCCGCGCAGCAGCACGGTGTCGGGCGTGCGGTTGCCGATGAAGGTGAAGTTGGCGATGCGCGGGTTGGAACGCGGGGTCCTGGCTTCGCCGCCGGCGGTATCGGCTTCGATCACGCGGTCACCGCCGTTGCTGCGCTGCACGACCAGGGCATATTGGATCAGGCCCTTGTAGCCCAGATCGGTATCAATCGAGTCATCGTCGGCACCGGTGATCACGATGTTCTTGTGGCTCACGCGGCCGCCGAACCATTCGATGCCATCATCGGAGCTGTTGTGGACCTGGATGAAGTTGGCGGTGGTGCCCGAGCCGACGCCGGCAAAGGTGATACCGTTCAACTCGTTGCCGGCGCTGACTTCAAAGCCCGGATAGCGGACCTGAACATAAGCGAGGCGGCCCGAGTTGTCGCTGGGGCTGGCACCGCCATAGAAGGCGCCGGTGAGGCCTTCGACGGCCGACTGGCAGGAAACGGTGCCCGGCGTGGCGGTGCCAACGCAGGTGTGGATCGGCGCGCGGCCGAGGATGACGATGCCGCCCCACTGGCCGATCGACGAGGCGTTGACCGTGGCTTCCATGTTGGAGCGGCTGGTGAACACGATCGGGCGGGTAGCGGTGCCTTCGGCGAAGATCTGCGAACCGCGGTTCACCACCAGCGCGTCGGCGCCGGAGGAGCCGAACACGACCACGCCCGGTTCGATGGTCAGGATGCCCTGCACACCGCCAGCAGCCGGCGCGCCGGGATCGGCGCCCATGTCAACGCCGACATTGACGCGGCCGGACAGCGAGTAGACGACGCCGCGGATGTTGGCGAGGGTGAGGCCGCCGGTGACGGTGCCGGAGATCTGGCAGTTGCGCAAGTTGTTGATAACGCCGACGTTCGTCGTGCCGGTGGGGCAGGTGTCGGCAGGGCCGGTCGGGGTGGGCGTCGGAGTGGGGGTGGGCGCCGGGGCCGGGGCCGGGGCGGGCGGCGGGGTGACCAGCGTGCCTTCGCCGGGCGAGGCGATGTTGGACGCGCCATCGCATGCGGCGAGCGCCAGAGCGGAACCGATCAACAGCAAAGCGCGAAAACGGGTGGTCATTGTCATTCCCTTGCGGCCCGAAACATGGCTGGCAGGGGCGCCCATCGGCCTGGTGATGCGCCCCCACATGATGCTGCCAATTAGGCGCGATTCGTGGCGGCCCGATTACGGATAGGTTGCGGTTATTGGTCGATCCTGTTGCACTTCCATGACAGGTTGCGGGTCAGGGCATCACCGTCGCCGCCCGCTCCACACCGCCCCGGCGATAGCGCAGATCAATCTTGCCGTTCAGCGCAAGTTCTTGTGGAAGTTCAATTATCTTCTCTTCCGACAACAGCTCCTGGCCGTTGGCGCTGATCAATATGTCCCCGCTTTTCAGCCCGGCGCGGGCCAGCAGCGGCAGGCCCGACAGGGCGCCCAGCCGCCAGCCCGTTACAACATTGCCATTCTTCACCGCCGTCAGCGCCAGCCGCCAGGGCGTGGGATCACCGCCCGGCGGCAGCGCCGGCGCGGCGCTGGCAGCGGGCGCATCAGGGAAGGCCAGCAGCTGTTCGCCGGCGGGGCCCGACAGCACGGCCCGGCCCGGTTCGGTGCGGATGAGCATCAGGCCGCCGGGCAGCTTGCGCCCTGGCGTGAGGCGATATTGCCGGCCGCCCATCCGGATGATGGCCATGCCGCCATCCGGCCCGGTGCGCAGGCCGGTGAGGGCCAGATCGGTCGTCGAAACCGGAGCGATTGGCCGGGCTGGTGGTGCAGATGCGGGCGCCGGTGGCGAAAAGGCGGCCGTTGGTGGCAAATTGACCGGTTCCGGTGGCCCATCGGCTGGCGGCCGCAGAATCGCCACCAAGGCCGCCGACAGCGCCAGCCCACCGCCAATTGCAATCGCCCATTCGCGCCGGCTGTTGGCCATCACGGGCAGCCCAATATGCCGGCCACCGGGATCACCAGCGCGCTGCCATCGGCTTCGGTGATGGTGAGCGAACCGTCGCGCACCACTGCACCGCCGGTGCCGGTGGGCAGGATGGTGAGGGTCACCTCGAACTGGCGGGTGGCGGAGCGGTAACGGGCGTTGGGGGCAAAGCCCATCACCGCGCTGCCGCTGGCGCTGGCCTGGGGCAGATCGATCATCTGGCCATCGATGCGGGCGCGCAGGCTGGCCGGCGTGGGGGACAGCATGGCGATGCGCTGGCGGCTGGCCCGATCCCACAGGAACAGGGCGCAGCGGCCGGGTTCCAGCCGCTGCGGCGGCAGTTCGGTGAGCGGTCCGACCGGCACGGCGGCGGCCACCTGCAAGGCGATGAGCGCGGCGATCACCATTGCCCCTCCTGAACATGGCTGAGCGCCGCGCCATCGGGCCGGAACCCGGCGGCGGTGAGGGCCAGCATTTCGGCCGGGCTGGCGCCGCTGATGCTGGCGCGGGCCTGCCAGCGGCCGGGCTGCACGGTCAGATCAAGCCGCAGCCGGCCATCGCTGCTGGCCAGCGGCAGCAGCAGTGCCGCGCCGTCACAGCGCGGGCTGCCCATCAGTGCGGCTTGCCCCGCGATTGCTGTGGCGAGGCTGGCGGTTACCTGCCCGGCGGCCGACTGGCAGCTGCCCGTGCCATCCAGCGCCAGTGCCAGCCCGGCCAGATCAAGGCTGCGGATCGGCAGGCCAGGCAGCGCCGCCCCGGTGATGCGGCCGGTCAGCCCGTCCGCCCCCTGGGCCGTGGCGCTGCGCCAGACGCTGCCGGAAAGGCCGTCCGTCACTTGCCATTGCAGCCGGCCCTTCAGCAGCGCCAGCGGCTGGGCGCCAAGGCTGAGATTGCCCAGCGCCAGCCCGCCGGCCTGGGCGTCGGCCAGTTCGGCCTGCCACAGGCTGCCGCGCACCGCGCTGGCGGCCAGCGGCGGGGCAGGCAGGGCCAGGCGGGCCGGCAGGAAGGCAACCAGCCCGAGCGTGAGGCCGGCGAGGAGGGGCCAAAGGCGCATCAACTGCCCTTCCGGATCAGCAGGCGGGCGCGCACCGATTGATCGGCGTTGCGGCTGGCCTCAAGCTCGTCAATCACCAGCCCGTCGCGTTGTTCGAGTGCCGCGGCGAGGCCGATCAGCAGCCGGCCATTCACGGCGGCCAGTTCCACCATGGCCTGTCCCGGCCCCTGCGCTTCCAGCCGGCTGGCGGTGAGGCCGGCTTCGGCCAGGCGGCGGCCGACAAGATCGAGCACCGGGCCGGCCGGCGCGGCGGGGCGCGCGCGGATCGCAGCGGCCAGCGCACGGGCCCGGGCCAGCTGGGTCTGCGCGGCGCGGGCGTCGTCCAGCGCGGCAGCGCGCGCGCCGGCCAGCGGCCGCAGGATCGCCAGCCAGACCAGCAGCGCCGCCAACAGCACCGCGGCGATGCCGATCAGCATCTGCTCCCGGCCCGAACGCTGGTTCCACCAGGGGGAAAGGCTGGCCATCATCGTGTCACCATCACCGGCGTGTCGCTGCCATCGGCGGTGGCGCGGGTTTGTCCGGCGCTGGCGGCCAACTCGTGCGCCGCCAGGGCTTCGGCCAGGGCCTGCGCCTCTGCGCCGCCGCCGGCCACGCCCGCAACCAGCCCGGTGCTGGGTGTGTAGCGCAAGGATGCCAGCGCCGCGCCCGGCCGGGCGGCAATCGCCTCCACCACCGGCCCGGCCAGCGCAGCCAGCCCGCCATCGGCGCCGCGCTGGCGGGCCAGGGCCTGCAGTGCGGCCAGCGGATCATCGGCCCCGGCGATCTGCAAGCTGGCGGCGACGGCCTGGGTTTCAGCGGTGGCGGCACTGGCGGCGCGGCGCGCCGCGACCCAGGCGGCAACATCGCCGGCCAGCCACAGCCCGGCCAGCGTGGCGGCCAACAGCCCCAGCCGGCGGGCCAGACCGGGCGGCGGCTGCCAGCGCGAAACCGGCGCATAATCGCCGGCAAGCAGATTGAGCGGCAGCGGATCGGGCAGGCTGAACAGGGCCGGCGTGGTGGGGGCCGTGCCGATCAGGGCGGCGGCCAGATCCGCCTCAACCGCGAAACCGGTATCGGCACTGCGGGCCACCACCCGCCCGCCGGTTTGCAGCACGGCAAAGCCAGCGGCCGGGGCGGGCAGCAACAGCGGTTCCGGCACCAGCGCGGTGGCTGACAGGCCGGCGGCGGCCAGTTCGGCCAGCCAGCCGGCCATGGCGGCGCGGGCCACCACCGCCACCGGGCGCTGGCCAGCGCCTGTGGCCACCACAATATGGGGATCGGCTTCGGCCAGGCGATCGCCCAGCATCAGGCGGGCGGCGGCCGAAGCTTGCGCCGGGGCCAGGTCCGGCAGATCAAGCCAGTGCAGCGCCACGGCCTCACCGGGCACGGCCACCACCAGCGGCTCAGACGGATCGGCGGGCGGCAGACCCTGGCCGGAAACGATCACGCGTGCGCCATCGCGGCGTTGCCAGTGCGGCCGGTCAGTGGCGTTGGGGGCAAGGCAAAGGAGGATCATGTCTCTGGTCCCCAACGGCGCACCAGCAGCCGGGCTGGCCTGGTGCCGGCGTCGAACAGGCCGGTCGCTTCCAGTGGCAGGGCTGCGCCATCATTGGCAAGTCTGGTTTCAAGCGTGAAGGCAACAAAGCGATCCTTCACGTCAATCTGGCGCAGCACATCGGCGGGCAGTGGCCGGCCCGCCAGCAGCGGCTGCGTCCAGAAACGGTCCGGGCTGGCCCAGCCACTGGCTGGCCGCGCGGCGATGGCATCGCGCGCCGTGGCCAGCGGCAGATTGGCAATGGCGGCGAGCACCGGCGCGTCGGCGGGCACCAGGCTGTTGATGTTCAGCCGCGACAGTTCCGTTTCGGGCAGGGCGCACAGATGCGGCTGTGCGCGCGCAAAGATCGCCGGGGTCACGCCCGCCACCGCCCGCCATTCGCTCACTTCGGCCATCGGCATGGCGGCGGTGCGATAGGGGGTGGCAGCCCGGGCATAGGCGGCATCTTCGGCGCCGCCGCTGCCGGGTTGCTGGTCAATATCGATCCAGTCGGCGGTGGCACTGGCGATGCGGGTGGCATCGTCGGCCGGCACATCAAGCCTGGTGAGCAGCCGGGCCAGTTGCTCCACGCCCAGCGGGCGGGTGGCGGTGCGGCCGGCTGGGCCCATGGCGGCGCTGTTGAGATTGAAGCAATTGCCGCCGGGTGTGAGCCGCACGCTGGCCGGCCCGGCCGGCGTGTCGAGCCGGAAGCTGCCGGCCGGCAGGATGGGCAGCGGCAGGCGGGCGGCGATCATCGCCTCGGCCGCCAGCGCGGCGCTGCGCGCGGCCTCGATCGTGGTGCGGCTGGCATCCAGGTGGCGGGCCAGCCGCAGCCGATCGAACAGGCTGGTGGAAAGCGCCGCCATGATGCCGACGAGCACCAGCACGTTGATCAGGGCCGCGCCCCTTTCCCCTGGCTTATCCCGTGGTGTCATCGCCCGGCGCCCGGCCCCATGGGCACAACAAAGCGGATCTGGCCAATATCCGGCCCCGTCACGCTGATTTCCAGCGCGCGGGGCAGGGTGGTGGGATCGGGATTGGCCCAGCCGCTTTGCCAGCCGCTGCCATCATGGATGCGCA
>CAZHTW010000005.1:36273-56504 GCA_964535865.1 uncultured Sandarakinorhabdus sp.
TGGCTGGCGGTGACGCTGCCAGCCAGCAGCGCGGTGCCGGCGCTGGCCATCAGGCCGAAGATGGCGAGGCCGATGAGCAGTTCGATGAGGGTGAAACCGTTCCGCATCATCGCTGCACCCACAGCAATTGGTCGCTGGCGATGACCTGGCCGCCACCGCCATCTTGGGCACCGGCCACGGTCACGGCGACACGGATGCTGCCGGGATCGGGGCCGGGGCTGGTTTGCCGGGTCCAGGCCCAGCTGCGCTGCCCGGCGCGTTCCGTGCCGCTGGCCGGGCCGGGCGGGGTGGCAGAGACCCAGGCTTCGAGTGCCTGGTTGCGCGCGACGATGGCAGCGTGGCCGCGATCGGACAGGGTGGTGGCGCTGGCGAGGGACACGCCCTGCAAGCGGATCAGCGCGACGGCCGCGAGCCCGAAAATGGCGAGCGCGACCATGACTTCGATGAGGGAAAAGCCGGCGGAGGCCGGGCCAAAATTCCTCCCCCCCCGGGGGAGGTGCCGACCAGCGGGAGGCGGAGGGGGCGGGCAGGCACAGTCCTGCAACGCCCCCTCCGTCAGCCTGCGGCTGCTACCTCCCCCAGATGGGGAGGATCTGGTGGGCAGGGCGCACAACTGATGATCCTCCCCCTTTGGAGGAGGTGCCGAGCGGAGCGAGGCGGAGGGGGCGGCATCAGCGCGCATCAATGGCTCCCGCCGCGCTGATGCGCACGCTGGCGCTGGCGTCACCCTGGCGCACCACCAGCCGGGCCGGGCTGGCGAGGCCGGTGGGATCGAACAGAATCGGCCCGGCCGGTTCGGCGGTGAGGCTTTGGCCGGCGGGCAGGCGCATGGGCGCAGCGGTGCCGGCCTGCCAGCCCTGCGGGCCGGGCGTGAACAGCACCGGCCGGCCCGACAGGATGGCGGCGTCGCGCGCCGCGCTGGCATGGGCGGCCAGCCGCACCGCGCTGCGCCGCACATCATCGCCATTGCCGGGCAGGGTGAGCACGATGGCAGCCGCGGCAATGCCGATGATGACAATGGCCACCATCAACTCCACGAGTGTGAAGCCGGCGCTGCCCGGCAAGCGGGCAGCGCGTGTGAAGCCGGCATCAGGGCGGTGATCAGAGATTCCAGTTGCCGATGTCATCACCGTCGGCTCCAGGGCCGGTCTTGCCATCAGGGCCCATCGACCAGACGTCGAACGTGCCGCTCCGGCCGGGCGCGGCATAAAGATAGTCGTGGCCCCATGGGTCTTTCGGCAGCCGGCTGACATAGCCGCCGGGGCGATAGCGTTCGGGCTGGGCCAGATCGGATGGCGCGGCCTTCAGGGCGTTCAGGCCCTGGGTGGTGGAGGGAAAGGCCATGTGATCGGCGCGATAGGAGGTGAGCGCGGTTTCGAGGGCAGCGATGTCGGCGCGGGCGCGGGTGATCGCCGCCTTGTCCACATCGGGCAGCACGTTGATGACGACAACCGTGGTGAGGATGCCGATGATGACGATCACCACCATCAGTTCGATGAGGGTGAAGCCGTTCCGGATGATCCGCCGTGTGGTGTTCATGCGCTGGCCAGGCTTTCAAGCTGGAGGATGGGGAGAAGGATGGAGAGCACGATCACCGCCACCGCGCCGCCCATCACCAGGATGATGGCCGGTTCCAGCAGGGCGAGCGCGGCGCGGGTGGCGGCATCATGCTCGCGCTCCAGCGCTTCGGCGCCGCGATCGAGCATCACGTCAAGCCGGCCGGCGCTTTCGCCCCCCGCCACCATGGCGACCAGCAGCGGCGGCAGGATGGTGGCGCGCTTCATCGCGGCGGTGAGGCTGGCGCCTTCCCGGATATCATCGGCCATGCGCGCCACACGGGCGCGGATCTCGCGGTTGCCGATGGTGGGCAAGGTGAGGGCGAGGCCGTCGACAATGGGCAGCCGGCTGGCCACCATCATCGCCAAGGTGCGCGCCAGCCGCGCCGATTGCCAGTTGCGGATCAGCCGGCCGGCCACCGGCAGGCCCAGCAGCCAGGCATCAAAGCGGCGGCGGGTGCCGGCATCGGCCATGGCGCGGGCAAACAGCGCACCACCTGCCGCCAGCAGCAGCGCGATCAGCCACCACCAGCCGGCCATGATGTGCGACACGCCGACCACGATGCGGGTGAGCAGCGGCAGGCTTTGGCCGATATCGGCAAATTGTTCGGCGATGCGCGGCACCACGAAGATCATCAGCGCCGCCACCGCCAGCGTGGCCACCACGGTGAGCGCCGCCGGATAGGCCAGCGCCGCCTGCAGCTTGCCGCGCAGATCGGCCTGGCGGTCGAGCAGATCGGCCAGCCGATCCAGCAATTGCGGCAGCGTGCCGGCGCCTTCGCCCGCCGCCACCATGGCGCAATAGAGTGGTGGGAAGCTGGTCGGTTCCAGCGCCATGGCGTCCGAAAGCCGGCGGCCTTCGACCACGGCGCTGTGCACCCGTTCGATGATGGCGGCGCTGGCAGCATCGCGGCCTTCGCTGGCGGCCTGGGCCCGGATGGTGCGCAGCGCCTCTTCCAGCGGGGTGACGGCCGCGAGCGTGGCCAGCTGCCGGGTGAACAGGGCCAAGGCTGCGGGCTTCAGGCGGCGGCCGCCGGGGGCGGCGGTGGCGGTGCCGGGTTCCAGCCGTGTGGCGAACAATTGCTTGCGCAACAGCTCGGCGCGCGCGGCATCGCGGCTGCCGGCGGACAGGCTGCCGGTGCGCGGCTGGCCGGCGATATCCAGCGCTTCATAGCGCCAGTCAGCCATCCTGGCCCCCGATCACCCGCAGCGCCTCGGCCGGGGTGGTCAGGCCATCGGCCACAGCGCGCGCCGCAATGGCGGTGAGTCCGGCGCTGCCGGCCGCGGTGGCGAGATCCGCCGCCGTGGCCCCGGCGTTGATACCGCTGGCCAGCGCATCGGTCATGCGGATCATGTCATACAGGCCCACCCGGCCCTGCCAGCCCGTGTGGTTGCATGTCGAACAGCCGGGCGCGTGCCACACCGGCGTGCCAACGGCCAGGCCCAGCGCAGCCAGCGCCGCCGGTTCGCCGGGCGCGGCCGTGCGGCAAGCGGGGCACAGCCGCCGCACCAGCCGCTGCGCCACCACGGTGCGCAGCGTGGCGGCCAGCAGGAACGGCTCGATGCCGAAATCGCGCAGGCGGGTGATGGCGCTGGCGGCATCGTTGGTGTGCAGCGAGCTCAGCACCAGATGCCCGGTGAGCGCGGCCTGCACGGCGATCTGCGCAGTTTCGGCATCACGGATTTCGCCGACCATCACCACATCAGGATCCTGCCGCAGGATCGCGCGCAGGCCGGCAGCGAAACTGAGGCCCACCTTGGCGTTCACCTGCGTCTGGCCGAGGCCATCGACGGCATATTCCACCGGATCTTCCACGGTGAGGATGTTGCGGCTGCCATCGTTGAGCAGTTTCAGCCCGGCATAGAGCGTGGTGGTCTTGCCGCTGCCGGTGGGGCCGGTCACCAGCACCAGCCCATTGGGCAGGCCCAGCGCGGCGCGCATGCCGGCATCGATGGCCGGCGGCATGCCCAATGCGGCCAGATCAATGCCGGCATTGTCCTTGTCCAACAGGCGCAGCACCACCCGTTCACCGCCGCGCGCCGGCAGGGTTGAGACGCGCACATCCAGGCGCTTGGCGGCCAGCGCCAGTTCCATGCGGCCATCCTGCGGCAGCCGGCGTTCGGCGATGTCGAGCCGGGCCATCACCTTGATCCGGCTGACCAGCAGGCTGGCGACGCCAGGGGGCAGCCGGTGCATTTCGCGCATCTGGCCATCGGCGCGCATCCGCACCACCAGCGCGCTGTCGAACGGTTCGATGTGAATGTCCGACGCCTTCAGCCGGGCGGCCTCCGCAATCAGCCCGTTGATCAGGCGGATGGCCGGGGCTTCATCATCGCTGGCCAAAAGGTCTTCGGCGCTCGGCAGATCATCGGCCAGCGCCATCAGGCCATCGGTCTGCCCGGCATAGGCGCTGCTGGCATAATGATCCTGCAGCAATTTCTCGAAGGCGGCGGCGGAGACTTCGGTGAGCTTCAAGGGCCGGCCGGTGATGCGGCGCACTTCGGGCAGGGCGCTGGCCGGGCTGCCGGGCCGGCGCGCCACGTCGGCCACGTCGCCCGTCGCGGTGACGATCAGGCCATTGGCCCTGGCAAAGCTGTATGACAGCGCGGCGGTCATGGTTGCGGCGGCTTGGGTGCTTCGGCGGGCGCGCCCGGAATCGGGCTCTTGAGATAATCGCGCACCAGTGCATCCAGGCTGGTGTCGTTGCTGCCTTCGCGGCGGGCCTGTTCGGCGCGCACATATTGATAACGGTCGGCCGTGATGCGGGCGGCATCATCGGCACCGCGGATAATCGTTGGGCGGATGAACACCATCAGATTGGTCTTGGTGCGGTTGCGTGACCGCGAGCGGAACAGATTGCCCAGCAAGGGGATGTCGCCCAGCAGCGGGACCTTCTCGATGGCGCGGCGCTCATTCTCGTCGATCAGGCCGCCCAGCGCGATGATCTGGCCGTCGTCCACCGTCACGGTGGTGGAAATCTCACGCTTGTTGAAGATCAGATCGGGCACATTCTGGGTGACCACCGCCTGTGCGATGCTGCTCACCTCCTGCCGCAACGTCAGCTTGATGGTGCCACCGGCGTTGATCTGCGGGCGCACATCCAGCTGGATGCCGATATCCTGGCGCTGCACGGTGCGGAAGGCATTGTCGAAATTGTTGCTCAGCGCCTGACCGGTGGCGATGGGCACATTCTGGCCCACCAATATATGCGCCTGGGCATTGTCGAGCGTCACCACCGACGGGGTGGACAGCACGTTCGACGCCGTGTCGGCCTTCACCGCATTGACCACAAAGCCGAACACCGCGCCGGCACCCAGATTGCCGCCAAAGCCGAACTGGCCGCCATTGGCGCTGAGCAGGCTGTTCACTGCGGCGTTGCGCAGTTGCACCGTGGTGGCGTTATCCTGACCATAGCGATTTTCGGCCGCCACCGCGCCGGCCACCGCCAGCAGATTGGGCGCGGCATTGCTGTAGTTGGTGACGGAGAAGGGCACATTGTTGCGGCCATCGCCGCCCAGCAGGAACTGCACGCCCAGCCGCTGGGCGGCGACGTCGCTGATCTCCACGATCACGGCTTCCACCAGCACCTGTTCGCGCCGCACATCCAGTTGCCGCACCACCTCGCCCAGCCGGCGCTGCACATCGGCGGGCGCGGCGATGACGATGGCATTGGCGCCTTCGTAACGCGCGATCACCGCCTGGCCGCGGCCGATGCTGGCGCCGGGCACGAAGCCCGATGTGCCCAGCCCGCCCTGCGGCGCGGCGGGCAGCGCCTGGGCCGCCGCCGGCTGGGCCGTCTGGCCCTGCTGGCCGGCGCTGGCATTGCCAAAGGCACTTTGGGTCGGCTGGGTGATCGGCGCCGCCTGGGAGGCGGGGCTGACCGGCTGGCCCACCAGCTGCTGCAACACCGGCACCAGTTTCTCGGCATCGGCATGGTTCAGGAACATCACCCGCACATCGCTGCCGGCGGCCGCCGCCTGATCCAGATCGGATATGGTGCGCGCCAGCTTGCTCAGCGTGGCGGGATCACCGCGCAAAACGAGGCTGTTGCTGGCATCCACGGGCGCGACCTGCCAGCCGCGCCCTTCGGCACTGCCTTGCGCCACCTGGGCCAGGCTGGTGGCAATTTCGCGCGCGCCGGCATGTTTGAGCGCAATCACCCGCACAGCGGCGCGATCCTGATCCAGCTGGCGGGCCAGCGCCACCACGCGGGTCACATTGTCGGCAAAATCCGCCACGATCACGGCGTTGCCGCTGCGGTTGGCCGTCACCTGGCCTTCGCGCGACACCAGCGGCCGCAGCGATTCCAACGCGGAGGCGGCATCGATATAGTTGAGCGGCACCACACGGGTTTCAAACCGGTCGCGGCCCTGGCCTGCGGAGGGCTGGGTGGCGGCCCCATCCAGCGGGGCGACGCGGAACGCGCCGCCGGCCGCTGGCGTGACCACCAGCCCGTTGGCGCGCAGGGTGGACAGGAACAGCTCGAAATAACCGGCCTGATCCAGCGGCCGGTCAGACACCACGGTCACCTTGCCCTGCACGCGCGGATCGATGATGAAGCTGCGGCCGGTGGCGCGCGCCACGTCCTGGATGAAGGCGCGCACATCGGCATCGCGCAGATTGACCGTGGTCTGCGCCAGCAGGGCCGGGGTGAGCAGCGGCGGCGCCAGCAGCGCCAGCGCGCCAACCATTGCCAGCCTGTGAGTCAATCGCCGCATCATTTGCCGTCCCGAACCATCTGGCTGTCGCCGCCGGGCATCGGCCCGGATTGATCGATATAAAGTGTCTCGCGCGCGCCGCCCCGGTCCAGCGTCACGCTGTCAAACGCCACCGCCACAAGGCGAACGCCCGGCATGATCTCGTCGCCGGTGCCGTAACTCTGCTGCTGGCCATCGGGCGTGGCGATGATCGCCGAACCCCGGCCCGATGCGGCATCAACGCGGGTGCCGACCAGCGTGAGATCAAGCCCCGATACGGCGTCGGCCGGCGTTTGCGCCTGCGGGAAAAACGGGTCCACCGCCACCCCGGCGAGTGCGGCCGGGGCCGGCGCCTGCCATTCGCCCAGCGCACCGGCCGGCGTGACCGCCAGCCAGATCAGCCGCGCCAGCAGCAGGCCGGCCAGCGCCCAGCCCACAGCCTCACCCACCCGCATCAGGCGGGCCGGCCATGGCTTGGCGTTCTCGTTGCGGATCAGCGGCTGGTCCCCCGACATGCGTCAACTCCGACGGCGGCAGCCTAATCGGATTCGGCAATTGTTACAGCCCCTATCGGGGTCATGTGACGGTTGGGTTACAGGAGGGTGGCCGCTTTTGCAGCGATGGCTGCGGTAGCGGGCGATTGATCCGTCTTGACCTGCATTTTAATTGGGTGCACGTTAATTCCGTGAAGATCGAATATGATCCGGCCAAGAATGACAGCAACCTCCAAAAGCACGGCATCCCGCTGACCGCTGCACAGGATTTTGAATAGGAAACCGCGCTCGAACGTGAGGATGACCGGTTTGATTATGGCGAAACGCGGTTCGTTGCGATTGGCCTGATTGCCCGCCGGTTGCATGTTCTGGTCTTTGCCGAAGGCACCGATGACGACACGGTTCGCGCAATCAGCCTGCGCCTGGCCGAAAAGCATGAAGCGAGATTTTATCATGACCAAATTTGATCCTGCCACCCACGACGACAATCCGCCGATGGACCCTGCCTTTCTGTCCGGCATGAAGCCGTCAAAGCGCGGGCGCCCAAAGATGGACGCGCCCAAGGTTGAGGTGAAAATTCGGTTGGACGCCAATACCGTGGCGCATCTGCGTGGCAGCGGCCCCGGCTGGCAGACACGGGTGAATGAGGCGCTTGGGCAGTTGGTGGCGGCCGGGCGGATCTGAGGGGCAGCCTCAATCGGTTGGATTACAGTCGCATTTCAGACCCGGCGATCACTTTGCCGGCAGCAGCAGGTTGTGACGGCGCAGGCTGGCCTGCAACTGGTCGTGCGGCAGGGCTGATACCGTCCAGTAATCCACGCCGGTCATGGTTTTGGCGGCGATCATGGCGTTGATCACCGCCTCCTCCACGCCTTCGATGGTGGCGGCGAACAGCGGGTTGATCGCGGCGTTTGGCAGGCGCGCGACTGTTGCCGGCTTGTCGGCGGCTTCGTGCCAATTGCCATCGTCCACACCCGGATTGGCGGTGGAAAAGGCGATGAAGATATCGCCCGAACCATCGGCCAGGATCGATCCCAACCGCCCCAGCCCTGCGGTGCCGCGCCGCGCCAGCCGTTTCAATTGCTCGGCCGTCAGCGGGGCGTCGGTGGCGATGACGATGATGATGGAGCCGCGATGCTCCTCGCTCGCCGGATCGGCGATGGCGAGTTTCCTGGGGTCGCACAGCGTTGGCGCCTGGCCAAAGAAGTTCTGCGGCGGGGACAGGATCTTGGTCACGCAGCGCGGCTGCAGATCCATCTCGCGCGCCACGTTGATGCCGGCGATGCGCAGGCCATTGGCCGAACCATAATTGCATTGCACCAGCACGCCGACGGTATAACCGCCCTCTGCCGCCATCAACTTGCGCGAGGCGGTGCCGGTGCCGCCCTTGAAGCCATTGCACACCATGCCGGTGCCGCCACCGACATTGCCTTCCGCCACCGGGCCCGATGCGGCGCTGTTCAGCGCGTCGATCGTGTCGTTCGCCGTCACATGCTGGCCCGGCATGTCGTGCAGCAGGAAATCGGCGGTTTCGGCCACCACCGGATACCAGAAGCCGCCGCTGCGATGATCGGCCAGCCATTTGAAGGCGGCATCGCGCACCACGCCCACGCTGCCGGTGCCAGTGATCAGGATCGGCGTTTCCAGCACACCGCCTTCTTCCACCCAGTGCGTCCCGGTCATGTCGCCATTGCCATTGCCAGCGAAAAAGCCGGCGAACACGCCGCGGCCATCGGCCTTCCCGCGCGGGAAGATCGCCGTCACGCCGGTGCGCACCGGGCCTTTGCCGGCCGCCCGCGGGCCGTCGCCCGAAATCAGCGTCTTGAAGCCGACCTCCACGCCGGGCACATCGGTGATGGCATTCAGTGGCCCTGGCGTGCCATCGAACGGCACCCCCAGATCGCGGGCGCGCGGGGCGGCGGTGGCACCGCTGGCCAGAATCAGGGCGGTCAGGATCAGATGCTTCATATGGTTTCCCCCATTGCCGGGAAGGCTAGCCGGCGGCAGCGGCCGGTGCAAATTTGACTTTTGCGGCCAAAGCGTCCAAAGGCGCCGCACAACTCGACGGGCGCGTGATCGGAGCAGCAGGCTCCAGTGCCCCACCCTTCCAAACTTGCTTCCCTTATCACGCGGGTTGCCAGTCAACCCTGGCCCCTTGGCCAAACCCGGTTGGCATGGTGCCACCTGGGCGACTGATATTGTTGGAACAACGCAACCATGAATTTCTCTGATCTCGCTCTGGCGGAACCGTTGGCGCGTGCCATTGCCGACAAGGGCTATACCACCCCCAGCCCGATCCAGCAGGCGGCCATCCCGCCGGCGCTGGCCGGGCATGATGTGCTGGGCCTGGCGCAGACCGGCACCGGCAAGACGGCGGCCTTCGCCCTGCCGATGCTGCATCGTCTGGCCGCTGACCCCAAGCACCGGCTGAAGCTGCACACAAGGGCGCTGGTGCTGGCGCCCACCCGCGAGCTGGCCAGCCAGATTGCCGCCAGCTTCCAGGCCTATGGCCGTTACATGAAATTGTCGGTCGCGGTGGTGTTCGGCGGCGTGCCGATCGGCCGGCAGGAGCGCGCGCTGGCGCCGGGTGTCGATGTGCTGGTGGCAACGCCGGGCCGCCTGATCGATCTGGTGATGAAGGGCGCCTGCGACCTGGGCAAGGTGGAAATGCTGGTGCTGGATGAATGCGACCAGATGCTCGATCTGGGCTTCATCCATGATCTGAAGCGCATCACCGGCCTGTTGCCCAAGCAGCGCCAATCCATGCTGTTTTCCGCCACCCTGGCCCCGGCTATCGAACAGCTTTCGGAACGTTACCTGAAGAATCCGGTGAAGGTGGCGGTGCAGCCGGCTGCCACCACGGTGGAAAAGGTGGTGCAATCGGTGGTGCATGTCAGCCAGCCGGAAAAGCTGGCCCTGCTGGCGCATCTGCTGGAAGGCGAGGATGTGGCGAGCAGCATCGTGTTCACCCGCACCAAGCATGGCGCCGATCGCGTGGTGCGCCAGCTGGCCGCCCATGGTCTGGTGGCCGAAGCCATTCACGGCAACCGCAGCCAGCCGCAGCGCACCCGCGCGCTGGATGGCTTCCGGTCTGGCGTGCTGAAGATATTGGTTGCCACCGATATCGCCGCGCGCGGCCTGGATATTCCGGCGGTGAGCCATGTGATCAATTTCGAGCTGCCCAACGTGCCGGAACAATATGTCCACCGCATCGGCCGCACCGCGCGCGCTGGCCGCGCCGGTATCGCCATCGCGCTGTGTGCGCCCGATGAGCGGCCGTTCCTGAAGGATATCGAAAAGACCATCCGCATGACGCTGACCCAGGCGCCGCTGCCGCCGAATTTCCGCGATCTGGTGGGCAAGACGGCCAAGGTGATCAAGTCCAACCCGGTGGCGGCCGATCCGCCGCGGGAGGAACGGGACTTCAACCGTGGTGGCCGCACCGGCCGTGATCCGCGTGCTGTGGTGCATGCCGATGGCCGTGGCCCCCGCCGTGATGGTGGCCCGTCGCGCGGCGCCGAAGGTCGTCCGCAGGGCCGTCCCGGCGGTGGCCCCCATGCCCAGGGTCGCCCACAAGGCCGCCCGCAGGGCCGTCCCGGTGGCGGCTTTGGCGGCCAGCGTGATGGTGGTGCCCGGCGTTCGCCCGCCGGGCGGTGACCGGCTGAACGATTGTACGAAAAACCCCCGCCAGATCGCTCTGGCGGGGGTTTTCTGTGGCTTCAGGCCAGCAGGATCAGGCGACGCTGGCCTTGATGATCTTGCCCGGCTCACGCGGCGGTTCGCCCTTGGGCAGCGCGTCGACAAATTCCATGCCGGCAATCACTTCGCCCCACACCGTATATTGGCGATCGAGGAAGCGGGCATCGGCAAAGCAGATGAAGAACTGGCTGTTGGCGCTGTTGGGCGCGCTGGTGCGGGCCATCGAGCACACGCCGCGCACATGCGGCACGTCGTTGAATTCGGCGCGAAGGTCGGGCAGGTCGCTGCCGCCGGTGCCGGTGCCCTTGGGGCAGCCGCCCTGGGCCATGAAGCCGGGGATGACACGGTGGAACTTCACGCCATCATAAAAGCCCTGGGCCGCCAGCGTGGTGATGCGTTCCACATGGCCGGGCGCCACGTCTGGGCGCAGCTTGATGACGACATCGCCGCCGCTGTCGAGGGAAAGGGTGAGCGTTTCGGCCATTGATCGTCTCCATTCTGGGGAAAGGCCAAGCCTCTAGCTGCGAAGTGCCATGGCCTCAAGCCGTTCCCGCAAGGCCGGGGGCAAGGGTGCCGGGCCGGTGGCGGGATCGCGGTGCACCAGCACGCTGTCACACAGGGCGATGCACTGATCGGCCTGAAAGGCGGCCATCGCCACGGTGAAGCTGCTGCTGCCGATGCGGGCGATGGCATATCCGATGGTGACGGGGGCGGGATAATTGCCCTCCGCCAGATAATCGATGGCGACATGCGCCACGACAAAGCTGGAGCGGCGCTCGCCCGCCGCCGGCGCCGCCGGGCCCGCCCGGTTGAAGCGCACACGGGTTTCCTCGAACAGCCGGGCAAAGGCCACATTGTTGAGGTGGCCATTCACGTCCATGTCGGCAAAGCGGGTCTCAAGCGTGAGGCTGGCGGGATAGGCCGCCAGCGCCCGCCGCCGGGGATCGGCCTTCATGTGAGGGTGTATCGGATCGGCATGGATTTCAGGCCCGAAACGAAATTGGCCACCGAAAGCTTGGGATCGCCCGTCAGTTCGATGGCCTCCAGCCGCGGCAGCAGTTCGGCGAACAGGGCGCGGATTTCCATGCGGGCCAGATGCAGGCCGAGGCACTGGTGGACGCCGTTGCCAAAGGCGGTCTGCGGATTGCTGGCGCGATCGACGCGGAAGCGGAAGGGATCATCAAACACTGCTTCATCGCGGTTGCCCGACCAATAGAACAGCGCCACGCCATCGCCGGCCTTGATCAGCTTGCCGCCGATTTCCGTGTCCTGTGTGCACGTCCGCATGAAATGCTTCACCGGCGTCACCCAGCGGATCATTTCCTCCACCGCCGCGGGAATCAGGGACGGATCGGCCTTCAACTGCGCCAGCACTTGCGGATGCTGCATCAACGCCAGCAGGCCGCCCGAGGCGCTGCTGCTGGTGGTGTCGTGGCCGGCGGTGACAGTGATGGCATAATAGCTGATCGCCTCCAGCATGCCGATGGGTTCGCCATCCACCATGCCTTGCGCGATCACCGTGGCCAGATCATCGCGCGGATTGGCTCTGCGATCGGCCAGCACCTCGCCAAAATAGGCGAAGAATTGCTGCACCAGCGCGAACAGATCGACCTGCGGGTTGCCGCTGGCTTCCGGGTTGCCCACGCCTTGCGTCAGGATGCGGCTGCGCGCCACCACGTCGGGATCCTGGGGCCCGAAAATTTCCTGCGTCATCTGCAGCATGCGCGGTTCATCGGCCTCCGGCAGGCCCAGGATCATCATGATCACCCGCAGCGGATACCAGAGCGCCACTTCGTTGACGAAATCGCAGGCGCCGCCCAGGCTGGCCATGTGATCGACATGCGCCTTGGCAATGCCGGCA
Organism: uncultured Sandarakinorhabdus sp.; assembly: GCA_964535865.1. GTDB lineage: Bacteria > Pseudomonadota > Alphaproteobacteria > Sphingomonadales > Sphingomonadaceae > Sandarakinorhabdus. Next base: position 48,582 of record CAZHTW010000005.1, read on the forward strand.
ATGCGCGGTTCCAGGGCTTTCAGATTTTGCGGCATGAACCATGTGTTGGTGATGCGCCGCAGCTTCATGTGCAGCGGATCATCCAGATCGACCAGCGTGCGGAACAGATGCGTGTCACCCGTGGTGGCCTTCACCCAGTCTTCGGCCTCTATGGGCGAGATATAGGTGCGTTCACGGTTGATGAAGCGATCATTGGCCTTGGAAATGGCAACGATGTCGGCATGGCGGGTGATCGACCAGAAGGGCCGGAAGCCGGTGGGCTGGGTCCAGTGCACCGGGTCTTCGGCGCGCAGCCTGGCATAGGCCGTGTGGATGCTTTCATCGGCATAGGCCGCCGGGTTGACCAGCATGTCATCAATGCTGTCGCTGTTGAAACCGGGGAAGGGCATGGCGGTCATTGGGCGCGTCCTCTTTCCTGCACCGCGCCGCGCGCGGCTTCCACTTCGGCGGCAGATACGCGGGCGTTGGCGGCGGTTGAACGCTCCGCCTCCAGCGCCATGGCTTCGCCAAAGGGCAGTTCATAACCATCATTGATCAGCCGCTTGTAGGCGCGGGCAAAGCCGGGCGCGATGCCGGCCATGTCGTGCGCCAGCGCAGCGGCGGCGGCCACCAGATCATCGGCGGCCACCACGCGATTGAGCAGGCCCCAGCGTTCCGCCGTGGCGGCATCAAGGAAATTGCCCGAAAGCGACAATTCGCGCGCCCGATAGGGCCCGATCAGGCGGGAGAGTTTCTGGCTGAGGCCCCAGCCCGGCATGATGCCCACCCGGGCGTGCGTGTCGGCAAAGCGGGCATTCTCGCTGCCGATCAGCACGTCGCAGGCCAGCGCCACTTCGAACCCGCCGGTGATGGCAACGCCGTTGATGGCGCCGATCACCGGCTTGCCGGTCTGTTCGATGGCCTTCACCGGATTGTCATCGGGCCTGTCGGCATTGGCGGCGCCCAGGCCCTGTTGGCCCAGTTCCTTCAGATCCAGCCCGGCGGTGAAGGCCCGGGTGCCGGCCCCGGTGAGCACGATGGCGCGCACATCATCATCGGCCTCAAGATCGCGGAACACGGCGGCCAGTTCGCGGCGCAGCGCCTGGTTCAGTGCGTTCATCGCCTGCGGCCGGTTCAGCGTGACGATGGCCACCGGCCCATCGCGCGTCACCTGCACGACATCATCGCTCATAGCCCAATCCTCCCCATGTGCGGCTCCCTTTAGCCGGCTGGCATGCCGCTGCCGACTGCAATAGGCGATAGGGCGAACTACTTGGCTCGCCGCAGGATCACATAGAAAGCGCCGCCGCCGCCGTGGCGCGGATGGGCGGCGCGCACACTCGCCACCGCGGCGCGCATGTCGGGCCGTTCCAGCCAGTGCATCAATTCGGCGCGGATGCGCGCCGGCCGGTCGGGCCGGCCCTTGCCGGTGATGACCAGGATCACCCTTGTGCCATCGCCGGCATGAATGGCCGCTGCCAGCGTGGCATGGGCATCCACGACCGTGTGGCCATGCAGATCAATCACCCGATCCGGGCTGAGGCGGCCACGGCTGATCTGGCGATCCCATGTGCCATCCAGCGGTGCGCCGAGCGGGTGGGGCTTGGGCTTGGCCATGGGCGCCGATCGCGGGGTGGCGGCCGGGCCGGCCGGTCTGGGCGCGGCCTTGGGCGGCGCGGGGGCTGCAACGGGCGCAATTGGCGCCGGCGCAGCCACTGGCGGCACAGCCGGCGCGGCCTTGCCGGGCAGCGGCGTGACGCTGGCGGCCACCCGCGCCCACAGCGCGCGTTCATGGGCGCTGAGGCGGCGCATCGGGGATCAGCTTCAGGCGCTGGGCCGCGGCGCGCGGGATCAGCAGGGTGACGTGGGCCGGGGCGGATTGGGCGCCGGCATCGGCCGCTGCCTCCGCGCCGGGGCCCAGAAACAGATCGATGCGGTTGGCCCCCTTGATGGCGCCGCCGGTGTCCTGCGCCACCATCATCTGGGAAAGCGGCTGACCGCTGCGGCTGAGCATGGTTTCGACCAGCAGCGGTGCGCCCAACGGCATGAACGCCGGATCGGCGGCCACCGACACGCGGGGGCTGACGGCCACGCCCATGGCGCCAATGGGGCCGTCGCCCTTCAATTCCCGGAAGAAGATCTTCGATGGATTGGCGTTCAAGATGGCGGGCGCTTCATCCGGATGGGCGCGCAGCCAGGCCAGGATTTCGGCCATGCCGGCACGCCCACGCTCCAGCTTGCCCTGTTCGATCAACAGGCGGCCGATGGCCACATAATCGCGGCCATTCTGGCCATCATAACCGATGCGCACGATGCGGCCATCGGGCAGGCGCAGGCGGCCACTGCCCTGGATCTCGAGGAAAAACGCCTCATAGGCATCGGCGGCCCAGGCCAGTTCCAGATTGCGGCCGACCAGCGCACCGCCAGCAATCTGTTCACGCGTGGCATAGGGCACCAACCGGTTGCCCTGCACCCGGCCGCGCACCGTGCGGCCCTTCAGGCTGGCGGCAAAATCGCCCAGCGGCACATCGATCAGATCGGCCGGCCGGCGATACAGCGGCACCTCATAGCCCGGCTGACGCGTGAGACTGGCGGCAATTTCCGGCTCGTAATAGCCGGTGGCAAAGCCCTTGCCCTCGGCCACCAGCACAGCCACCATTTGATCGTGAAAGAACAGGCTCTCGGCCCCCGGCGCCACGGCTGCGGCGGCACGGCAGGGGCCGTCCCACTCTGCCGGCAGCGTGAGGCCGGACAGATCCTCGCGACGGACGAGGCCTGGGCAGGAGGTGCGGAAGGCTGCGAGCGCTGCCGCCGCGCCGGGCAGGGGCCCGATCGGCGGCAGTGGCACGGCGATCACCCCGGCCTGCACCGCGTTGGTGATGGCCGGCGCGGTGGGCGCAACGGGCGTGACCATGGCCGGCTGCGCCGGGGTGACACTGGCAGGCGGCGCGGTGGTGATGCGTTCGGGCTTGCCGGCGCAGGCGGCCAGCAGGATCAGGCTGGCCAGCGCGAGGCGGTTGCGCATGCGAATGAACTGAGAATCAGGCAGCGTGATCGGGCGGCAGATCGGCGCTGTCATCCTCATTGTCGGTGGCGATCAGCACCCAGGCCGGATCGAGGCTGGCGACGTGGCGGCTGAACGTCCAGACGTCGCGGGTTTCGATCTCGCCTTCGGCGGTGGCGAGGCGCACGCCGAAGCGCACGGTCAATTCCACCATCTGGCCAACCAGCTCCGCCCCTTCGATCAGCGCCGATGGCGTGCCGAGCATGTGGTTGGGCAGGGCGGCACCAGCACGGGCTTCCACGGCGGCGGCAAGATTGTCATGCACTTCATCCGACACCAGGCTGTTGATGCCGGAAAGGTCACCCGACCAGAAGGCCTGCAGGATCATGGCATAGGCCGAAGCGGCACCGGCCAGGAACCGATCGGGGGCAAAGCCGGGATCGGTGGCGGCAATGGATTCCAGCGCCGGCAGCAAGCGGATATCCGTGCCGGGCGGCAGCACCAGGCGCCCACGCGGGCCACGATCGGCATCGCGGCGCGGCGGCGCGGTGATTTCGGCGGTGGGCCGGAAACTGTCACCAATCTGCTGGGGGCGTTCTTCGCCGGTGCGCTTGCCCAGCACCGACACCAGCCGCAGACCGATGAAGGCTGCCAGCATCGCCAGCAACACAATCTCGATCCAGGCGTTTGAGTCGGACATCGTCATTCCCCGACCATCAATCATGATGGTGAACACAGCTTGCAACCATGGGCGTTACAACAACACCCAAGGCAATACGGACTCGCACCCGCATTGCTTTACGTCAATTCGTATAATCGGCCTTCGCAGTTGCAAAAGCAAGACCATGCGGCAATGGCGGCGGCGACTTGGCCGTTGGCCATGCGCTGGCGGCGACAGGGCAACCGCCGCCACAGCGCGGGGCCCAAGGGCCGGCCGTGCGCTGGCGGCCAACAAAATATGGTGCGGGCGGCGGGACTCGAACCCGCACTTCCGTTGGGAAAGCGGATTTTAAGTCCGCTGCGTCTACCGGTTCCGCCACGCCCGCATGGCCGGCGGGCTCCTCGCAGAGCCTACCGACCATGCGGTGATAGGCAAGCCGCGCCAGCCCGGCAAGCGCCAGGCCGGCCCGGATCAGGCGGGACGTGCCTGCCGCTGCCGCCGCGTCAGGCTGCCCACCAGGCCAAAGCCGGCCAGCAACATTGCCCAGCTCGCCGGTTCCGGTACGCCCGGTGCATTCAGCGTGCCGGTGAAGCTGGCTTCGCTGAAACTGGCCGGCGTGCCCTGGAACAGGCCGAAGCTCAGCACACCGGTGGCGACCACGTTGCCGGTGGCCCCGGCATAGCGCCCGGTGCCGCCGGTGAAGAGAAGATTTTCCAGCACGCTGAACTGGCCCGGCGCGAGGAACGACAAGGTACCGCTGTGCGTGCCCGTCAAGGTGCCATCGGCCAGTGTCCAGGTGAACAGCCCATCATAATAGCTGCCCGGCGGCGGCGTTGCGATGCAATGGCTGGCTTCATAGGTGAAATTTCCGAAATTGCTGGTGCCGGATGCGGCAAAGGCATTGGGCCCGAAGTTGACCGTGATCGCCGGCGCACAGCGGCCGCCCATCACGCCGCCGGGCGTGATATTGCTGCGCGTGCCGGCAAAGGCGCGGTCTGTGGCCTGCGCTGCCGCGGTGCTGGCCACGGCGGCGACCAGCGCCACAAATGCCCGCTGCCGCCAGTTGCTGCCTGTCATCGAATATCCTCCGATCATCGGCGCGCCCTCCATGACCGCGCCATCGGTCTGGCCCGGCGGGCGCTGGTGGCTTGCGGTTCGGCCACGCAAATCGCGACCGTGCCGCGCATCGGCTATCGGCTGGTGCTGGCAGAAGGTATCATGGTGCCGCCGGCCAATACCGCAGCGGCACCGGACATGCCGGTCGATCCCGCCCGGCGGCGCTGGCTGGCCGCCGCAGCCGTGGCCGGCACAGCGGCCGTGGGCGGCGCGCTGCTGTGGCGCGGGTGGGGGCCACCGCGCCGCACACCCCGTGTGGCAGCACTTGTGAGCCAGAGCCAGACCATGGCACGGCTGGCAGAGCCGGATGCTGGCCGGCAAGGCGCGGGGCTGCTGCGCGAAGCCGTGCGCCTGGCGCCCGATGATGCCGAACTCTGGGGCCAACTGGCGCTGGCGCTGTGCAATGTGGCGGAATTTTCGCCGCCGCCGCGGGTGGCGGCCGCCCTTGCCGAAGCGGAAGCGGCAGCCCGGCGGGCATTGGCAATCGACTCCGCGCAGCCCGATGCCCGCGCGGCGCTGGTGCGGCGCCAGCCTGTCCACGGCAACTGGTGGGCTGCGGAACGGGCGTTCAGGGCGATTCTGGCTGATGTGCCGGATCATCTGCCGTCGCTCGATGGGCTGTCGCAGGTGCAAGCCGGGGCGGGGCTGCTGGCGCTGCACTATCCGTTGCGGCTGCGCACGGTGGCACTGGATCCACTGCACGCCGGCTACAACTTCCGTTCCATCTATGCCCATTGGATGAACGGCCAGTTGGCCAGGGCCGATCGCGCTGGCGCGCGGGGCCTGGAACTGTGGCCGCGCCATGCTGCGACCTCGAATGCCCGAATGGGGCTGTTTGCCATGACGGGCCGGCCGGAACGGGCGCTGGCCATGCTGGCTGATGCCGCCACGCGCCCGCCGCTGCCGCCGCGCTATCGGGCGTTGCTGGAAACGGCCAGCCGGGCGTTGGCCAATGGCAGTGCGGCCGCCCGGGCGCAGGCGGTGGATGCCGTGATGGCCGGGATCAGGGGCGCCGGGCCGTTCGTCGCCGTGGTTGGCAGCATGTTGCTGGCCGCACTGGGCGCTGCTGATCGGTCACTGCAGGTGGTGGAAGCCTTTCTGCTGGAACGCGGGGCGCTGATGGTGGAGCCAAACGGGCGGCCGGGCCAGATATTGCACAATGATGTGCGCCGGCGCTTCACCAATTTCCTGTTCACGCCGGTGATGGCCCCGGTGCAGGCGCTGCCGGGTTTTGCGGCGGTGACAGCAGGGATCGGGCTCGACGATTATTGGACGGCATCAGGCCACGCGCCGGAGCATCGCGCCCGGCGTTGAGCCGGTTCAAACGTTCAGGCGCTCGCGCAATTCCTTGCCCGGCTTGAAATAGGGCACGCGCTTGGCCTCCACTTCGACCGAGGTGCCGGTGCGTGGGTTGCGGCCGGTGCGGGCTTCACGGGCGCGGGTGGAAAAGGCGCCAAAGCCGCGCAATTCCACGCGTCGGCCTTCGGCCAGCGCATCGGTGATCTGATCAAAGATCGTCGTCACGATGGCTTCCACATCGCGCACGGTGAGATGCGGATTCTGTTCTGCCACCACGGCCACCAGTTCGGATCTGATCATCTCTGCGCTACCCCGCTTAGCGTATTCGATGCTGGTGATGCCAGCCCCCTGAATTTTGCGGATATTCTATTGAGTCGCACCCTTTGGTCAAGGCGGCCTGCCAAAAAAACTGAAACGCCAGTGTCACAATTGCCGCATGGTGGCGCCTGATGCCGCAGTTGGTTCCGCAATCGGCCAGCAGACCATGAAAAACCCCCCGGCAGTGGCCTGCCGGGGGGCATTTCGCGTCGATTTCAGCTGAAAAGGCTCAGCTCTTGTCGGCTTCCTCGCGCGCCTTGTTGAAGGCGGCGCCCAGGATGTTGCCCAGCGTGGCACCCGAATCGGAGGTGCCATATTGCGCAACGGCTTCCTTTTCCTCGGTGATCTGCAGCGCCTTGATGGACAGCATCGGCTTGCGGCCCTTTTCAAAGCCCACCACCATGGCATCGACCTTCTGGCCGGGCTGGAAGCGCTCGGCCTTCTGGTCTTCGCGGTCGCGGCTCAGATCGTTGCGCTTGATGTAGCAATCCGGGCCGTCTTCGCCGATCTTCACGTCCAGGCCGCCATCGCGGGCGGCGACCACGGTCACCGTCACGATGTCGTTCTTCTTCCAGTCGCTGCCGCTGGTGTTGCGGACAACCGCCGGGCCGCCAGCTTCATCCAGCTGCTTGATGCCCAGGCTGATGCGTTCCTTTTCGATGTCCACTTCCAGCACGCGGGCCGAGACGCGCTCGCCCTTGTGGTGGCGCGACAGGGCGCCTTCGCCGGTCATGCCCCAGGCGATGTCGCTCATGTGCACCATGCCGTCGACTTCGCCATCCAGCCCGATGAACAGGCCGAATTCGGTGGCGTTCTTGACTTCGCCTTCGACGATCGAGCCCACCGGATGGGTTTCGGCGAACACTTCCCACGGATTGCGCTGGGCCTGCTTGAGGCCAAGGCTGATGCGGCGCTTTTCCTCATCAACCTCGAGCACCATGACTTCGACTTCCTGGCTGGTCGAAACGATCTTGCCGGGGTGGACGTTCTTCTTGACCCACGACATTTCCGACACGTGCACCAGGCCTTCGATTCCGGCCTGCAGTTCGACAAACGCGCCATATTCGGTGATGTTGGTGACGCGGCCGGTGTGCTTGGTGCCCACGGCATAATTGGCGGCGGCCGTGGTCCAGGGATCGGCTTCCAGCTGCTTCATGCCCAGGCTGATGCGCTGGGTGTCGCGGTTGATGCGCACGATCTGCACGCGCAGCACGTCGCCGATGTTCAGCACTTCGGACGGGTGGTTGACGCGCTTGTAGCTCATGTCGGTCACGTGCAGCAGGCCGTCGATGCCGCCCAGATCCACGAAGGCACCATAATCGGTGATGTTCTTCACGGTGCCGTCCACAATCTGGCCTTCGGCCAGGCTGGAGATCAGGCCGGTGCGGGCTTCGGCGCGCGATTCCTCGAGGATGGAGCGGCGCGAGACCACGATGTTGCCGCGCTTGCGGTCCATCTTCAGGATCTGGAACGGCTGCGGCAGGTTCATCAGCGGGGTGACATCGCGCACCGGGCGGATATCGACCTGGCTGCCGGGCAGGAAGGC
>CAZHTW010000006.1:0-13206 GCA_964535865.1 uncultured Sandarakinorhabdus sp.
GCGAGGACTTCTACTTCGCCCTGTGGACGCTCGCCTACGCCGACGCCCACACCGACGCCAACGCCGACCCCCACACCGACGCCAACGCCGACCCCCACCAACACGTCGCTGATCGGCCTGACCGCCAGCCAGAGCTTCCCCACCGACGCGGTGACCGGGACGGTGAGCGTCAACCGCACCACGGAACTCGCCACGGCCACGGCGGCGCGCGCCGCGGTGACCATCGCGTTCAGCCAGGCCACCGGCGGCTATACCGTCACGGTGGGATCGCGCAGCCAGACCTTCCTGCCCGGCGATCTGGATGCCGCGCAGAGCAGTCCGGGCGCTGCGGTCTATATCCGCCGCAATGGCAGCACGACCGACAGCCTGACGCTCACCCGCGCGGGCACGTCGGGCCGGCTCACCTTCCAATATGTCGGCGCCGGTTTCTGGCAGCGCACGGTGGAAAACAGCAACACCATCGATGGCAGCATCGATGCCTTCACCTATGGCTTTCCCACCCTGGCCGCGGCCATGCCGCGCGCCGGCAAGGCCAGCTATGACATTGATCTGCTCGGCGTGATCTCGCCCCAGCAGGCGATTTCGGGTGGCGGCACGGTGCAGGTGCTGTTCGACAATGGCCTGATGTTGATCAGCGGGACGCTTGATCCGACCGGCATCGTCCCGACGCGGGAACCGTTCACGGGCGATGCCCGCATCACCAGCGGCAATGCCTTCTCCGGCACGTTCGGTTTCTTCCGGTTCGGCAATTTCACCGGCAGCATCGACGGCCAATTCTATGGCCCGGAAGGGCAAGAGGTGGGCGCCGCCTTTGCGCTGGCGGAACCCGGCGGGCAGCGCGCGGTGGGCACGATCACCGGCCGGCGCGGCACCGGCACCGGCGGCAACGCCACATTGACCGAGCCCACGGTGAGCGATTTCTATGAAGCCAGCGCCGGCCGGCTGGCGGTGCGCATCAGCGGCTTCAGCGGGAACAACACCGCGCCGGCCACCTATAGCAATTTGTCGGCCGCGAATGGCAGCCTTGTTGTCAACTACAACAACAACAACCGCCTCTATACCGTGGTCGATACAGGGCGCAGCCAGGTGGAAAGCGCGCCGACCAGCGACCGTTTCGCCAACCGTTTCCAGCGCATCAGCTATTCCGATCGGGTCAACTTTGTCAGCGGCTCCAGCCTGCCGGCCGACGCGCAGCGCTATGTCGCCGGGGGCCTGTGGAGCCAGCGCACGGCCGCAGGCGCCAACAGCGATTATCTGATCGATGAAGTGGTGTTCGGCATCCGAACCGCCGCGTCGGCCATGCCGCGCACCGGGGAGGCGGGCTATGCCTATCGGTTGCACGGCACGGCCGCCGATCCCGATCAGCGCAATTTCATGCTGGTGGGCGGCAGCGGCGTGCTGCGCGCCAATTTCGCCAGCGGTGCGCTGACCATGACGGGCTCGGCCTTTTATCGCGAGAACATCGACATATCAGGCTTTCCGCCGGTCACTGCCAATGGCGAATTCACCGCCACCGCCAGCATCACGTCGGCCAGCAACGGCTTTGCCGGCACTGCCACCATGACCGGGTTGGGCAATTACACGGGCGCGCTCACCGGCAATTTCTTTGGCCCGGCCGCCGATGAAGTGGGCGGTGCCTTCAGCCTTTCGGATGGCGCCGGCCGGCTGGTCGGCAGTTTTGTCGGCCGCAAGGATGATTCGCTGCTGGCGGCCACCCAGCGCCTGCTGGATGTGGCAAGTCCGACGACGTTCGATATATTCGGCTCGGTCAACGGGGGATTGGCGAGCAGCCTGCTGGATAACCGGCAGATCTCCTATTCGCCCGATACCGGGTCGTATCGCCTGGCGATCAACCCCAGCGAACTGCTGCCGATGGGCCTCGACACCAGTCTGGCCGCCGCCTTTGGCCCGGCCAACCGGGTGGCGGCGGAAAGCAATGCCACCTTCACGGTGAACCGCGTTACGGAACCGAACCCCGGCTTTCCCCGGCGCGTGACCGGCCGGCTGTTCAATCCCGGCCCCGGCAACCCCACCCTGGCCCTCACCTACACCAGCTTTTTCGATGTGCGCTCGCAGCCGGTGGATGCGGATGGCCAGCCGGTGGGCCAACCCTTCACGCTGGCGGTGCCGTTCGGGGTGGTCACCCCGGCTGCCGGCTTGCCCCGCAGCGGCAGCGCCACATTCACCGGGGTGGCCTTTGCACGCGGCGGGTTGAGCAGCAACGTGGCGCAAGACACAACCGGCACCGCCCGGCTCACGGCCAATTTCGCCGAAAACAGCTTCACCGCAACCGTCACCTTGAACCCGGTGAGCGGCACCCCGGCGTTCGCGCCGTTCAACTTTGCCGGCTTCATTGCCACCAACGGCTTTGTGGGCAATGGGGCCACCGTTGGGCCAGATGCCACAATCGGCACCTTCCGCGGTCGCTTCTTTGGGCCGGCGGCCAACGAATTCGGCGCGGTGTTCGATGCGTTGCGTGATGACACCACGTCCCGCGTCACCTTTTCCGGCGTTGCGGTTGGCAAGAAGGACTGATCGCGCGTGCAGTTGTGGCTGATCGCGGCTGCGCTGGCCGCCCAGCCGGCGCCAGCGCCGGATTCAGCCGCTCCGCACCCGGCGCCGGTGACGGTTGATCTTTCGGCCGCGCAGGTGCTGGACCTGGCCAGCGCCCGGGCCGAGCGCGGCGACGTGGCCGGCGCCATCATCCTGTTCACCGCGCTGGCGAAAGACCCGGATGTGGATATCCGTGCCGAGGCGCGCTTCCGCCATGGCCGCCTGCTGGAAGCCCAGCGCCAGTTTGGCGATGCCGCCGTGCTGTATCGCGCCATCCTGGATGAACGCCCCGATGCCCAGCGGGTGCGCCTGCAGCTGGCGCAGGCGTTGTTGCTGGCGGGCAAGGAGGGCGCGGCGGCGCAGGCGCTGCGCCAGGTCCAGGCGGGCGGGCTGCCGCCCGACATCACCCGCATCGTCGCCCAGTTTCAAAGCGCGCTGCGCGCCGTGCAGCCGGTGGGCGGATCGCTGGAAGTGGCGCTGGCGCCCAGCAGCAATGTCAACCGCGCGCCGCGCAGCGCCACGCTCGACACGATCATCGCGCCGCTGCAGCTTTCCGACGATGCCCAGGCGCAATCGGGGCTGGGGGTGAAGCTGGCCGGGCAGGGCTTTGTGCGCTTGCCGATCAGCAACCGGCTGCGCTGGACGGCGCGGGCATCGGGCCAGGGGTTTTTCTATGGCCAGGCCCAGTTCAACGATGTGGCCGGCAGCGTGGAAACCGGGCTGGAATGGCGCATCGGCCGGTCCCGTCTGCAACCCGGTTTTGGCCACACGCGGCGCTGGTTTGGCGGGCGGCCGTTCACCACCGCCAACACCGCCAGCCTGAACTGGCTGCGACCGCTGGGCCCGCGCACGCAGCTGGATGTGAGTGCCAGCGCCGGCCACAATGATTTTCGCCAGAATGATCTGCAGGATGGCGCCGCCATCGATCTGGCGGTGGGGCTGGAACGGGCCTTCGATGCCCGCAGCGGCGGCCGCATCAGCCTGGCAGCCCAGCGGCTGGCGGCGCGCGATCCGGGCTATGCCGCCGTGAGCGGTGGGGTGAACCTGCTTTATTATCGCGAGATCGGGCGGTCCACCCTGTTCGGTTCGGCCGGCGTTTCGCACCTTGGCGGCGATGACCGGCTGTTCCTGTTTCCCAGACGCCGCATCGAATGGCTGGTGCGCGGCGCGGCCGGGATCACGCTGCGGCAGCTGCAGGTGCGGGGGTTTTCCCCAGTGATCAGGGTGAGCCACGAGCGCAATTTTTCCACCGTGGGCCTGTTCGATTTCGCCCGCACCGGCGTTGACGTGGGCATCACCCGGGCGTTTTAGGGGGATATGCCGATCAGGGCGAAGGGCGCCCAGGCCGACGGGTGCGACAGCGGCTGGGCGGCATCGTCCTGGCTGGCATCGGCGGCCAGGCCGCGCATGGCCTGCATCAGGGCGGCGGCGCGGCTGGTGCCGGGGGCAGCGGCGGCGATGGCAGCGCCGGTGATGCGGCCGGCGGCATCATCGCGGATGCGCCAGTGCGAGACCAGCAGGCTGGCGGCGCCCGCATGGAAAAAGGCCCGGGCCAGGCCGGACAGGCCTTCCGGCCCGCCATCACCGGCCGCGGTGTTGCAGGCCGACAAGATCACCCAGTCGGCTGCCAGCGACAGACCCGATGCCTCGGCCGCGGTGAGCAGGCCATCGTTGCTGGCATCGCCGGCGCTGCCCGGCGGCGGCGGTGACAGGGCCAGCGCCGGTTGCGCCAGCCGGCCGCCCAGATCGCCGGCAATCAGGCCATGGGTGGCAAACATCACCACCCGCGCGCTGGCCAGCAGGGCGCGCCGTTCATACAGCCGGGCTTCGGTGGCATCCCGGCCCAACAGCGTGGCGTCGGGCGCAGCGGCGAGGCGACGGGCCTGGCTTTCCACCTCACCGCGGGTGCCGGGCAGGGGATCAAGGGCGGCGATGGCGGCCGCATCACCGCCGGCATCGCGATAGAGGCCGCGCAAGCTGCCGCCGCGCCCATCGCCGCTGGTGCCGCCAAAGGCCGGGTCGCCCACCCCGAAAAACGGCGTGCTGGCGCGGCGCACCGCCCGCCCGGCGCCGCGCAACGCCACCAGCGCCGAGACATCCGGCACCACGCTGATCGGCCGTTGCAGGCCCAGCCAGGCCGTTTGGCGCAAGGCGGCTGCATCGCCATCATCCCCGGTGGGCGGCGCCGTGACCAGCGCGGCAAAGGGCAGGGACAACAGGCTGGCCTTGGGCGCCACGATCCATTCCGCCTTTGCGGCGATCAACCGCGCAATGGCCGGCGCGCCCAGCAGCGCCTGATACAGGCGGTGCGCGCGGGCGCGATCGAAACGCTCGCGCTCTTCGGGGCTGACCGTGCCGCCGGCGCTGCGCAGGCCGCGCACGCCGCGGGCGATGCAGGCGCTGTTGTCGGCCCCGCCACCATGATCCAGTTCGCAGCGCAGGGCGGCAATCTCGCGGGCCAGCGCCGCCGGAGACAGCGGAATCTGCGCCCAGGCCGTGCCCTCGCGGGTGACGGCCAGCACCAGGCCGTTCTGCTGCCCGGCCGGCAGTCTGGCCGAACCGGGGTGGAGCAGGATCAGCGCCTCAGTGGCCTTCAGCAGCGGCGGCTGGCCCCGTTGCCCGCGTTGCAGGGCGGCCAGTGCAACCGGGGCAGGGGCGACCAGCCGGACATAGGCCGGCGCGGCAGCGGCAAAGGCGGCCGCCGCGCTGGCCACTGCCTTGTCGGCCGCAACGCGGTCGCGCGCCAGTTGCTGGCGGCGGGCATCGCTTTCGCCATGGCGGCTGTCGATGGCGCGGGCAATCTGCCGGTCCAGCCCGGCGCGGTTCAGCAGCGCCAGTTGCCAACTGGCCCACAGGCCGCGGGCTGCATCGGGCACCGCCGCCTTGGCCGCCGCGCGGGCCAGGGCCCGGCCGGCGGCGCTGCCCCCTGCCGATTGCAGCGCGTCCAGTGCCAGCGCCCGGTTCCGGGCCGTGTCGCCGCTGGCAAACAGCGCCCGCGCCAGCACCAGCGCGGCCTGTTCGGTGCCGCCGGTCAGCCGCGCCTGTTGCTCATCATCCTCGGCCTGGGCTTCACGGGCGACCATGTCCCGCTGCACCGCCAGCGCGGCGCGGGCCGGGGCGATGGCCTGGCGCGGTGCCAGCGACAGCTGGGCGCGGGCCAGCGCTGCCGCCATGCGGCCGCTTTCGGGATGGGCTGCGCCCAGCAGGCGGGTGGAGAGCGCCAGCGCCTGGCGCAGCAAGGGCACGGCGGCCGCCGGCTTGCCCTGTTGATCCAGATTGCCGGCCAGTGCCGCCAGCGCCGTGGCATGATCGGGATGCGCGCCCCCGGCCTTTGCGGCGGCTGCGGCCAGCACAGAGCGGCGCAAGGCTTCGGCATCGATGTGGCGGCCGCTGGCTTCCAGCAGGGCGGCCAGGCTGGTTTCAAGCCCGGTGCGCCCGGCCGGATCAAAGCCCTTGCCCGCCTGATAGGCCGCAAGAATGGCGCGCAGATAATCCTCTGCCCCCCGGCCTTCGCCCAGGGCCACGAACACATCGGCCATGCGCCGCGCCGCCGCCGTGGTGGCCGGGTGCAGCGGGCCAAGCCGGCTGCGCCGCCGTTCGACCGCGCTGCTGATATAATCCAGCGCCGCCATCGGTTGCCCCCGGGCCAGCAGCACGCCCGCCAGTTCATATTGACTGGTCAGCGTATCGGGGTGGCTGCTGCCCAGCCGGGCTTCGCGGATGGCCAGCGCCTGGCGGTGGCGGGTTTCGGCATCGGCCAGCCGGCCCTGCCGGGCCAGATTGGCGGCCAGATCAACCAGCCGGCTGGCGGTGTCGGGATGGTCGGCGCCGGCCGTGGTTTCCGCAAGGCCCAGAAGGCGTTGACGCAAGGGTTCGGCGGCCTGCAACAGCCCCAGTGCTTCGCGGCAGGTGGCCAGATTGGCCAGCGCCAGCCGGGTGGCGGCATGGCCATCGCCCAGCAGACGCTGCCGCTGCGCCAGCACCCGGGTATAGAGTGGTTCCGCCGCCTGTTGGCGGTCCTGCGCGTAAAGGGCGCCGGCCAGCTGGGCCATGGCCGCGATCGTATCGGGATGATCATCGCCCAGCACGGCGCGGCGGATGGCCAGTGCCTGGGCATATTCGGCCTCAGCCGCGGCCGGTTTGCCCTGTTCGTCCAGCAGATCGGCCAGCAGGGCATGGACACTGGCGATATCAGGATGTTGAGTGCCCACCAGCGGCAGGGCAAAGGCCAGATAGCTGCGGGTGGCGGCCTCGGCCGCCGGCCAGTCCTTGGCGGTGCGGGCGCTGGTGACCGCTGCGATCAGCCGGGCCTGTTCCTGCTGCTGGGCCGGAGTGAGCTGCCGCACCGGCGTTGCTGGCAAGGCCAGCCGGCCAAGGTTGCGCAGGGCGGCTTCGGCCATGTCGCCCGTGCCGCTGGCGCGCGTGGTGCGCAGCAACTGGCGCTGCAGGCGGCGGGCGGCGGCGGCCTGGCCCTGGGCTTCCAGCGCCAGCGCCAGGGTGCGGCGGGCAGCAGCGGGCCAGCCGGCGGGGGCGGCGCGGGTGGCCCTGGCGATGGCCAGTGCGGCGCGGGCGCTGGCTTCGGCGCCCGGCCAATCGGGCAGGCGGGTCTGGGCGATGCCCTGTTCGGTGAGCAGGATGCCGGCGGCTGCCGTTCGCTGCCGGCCGCTGGCAGCCAATGTGGCCAGACGGGCGCGGGCGGCGGCAACAGCGGCGGGATAATCCTGCCGGTCAAAGGCGGCATCCACGGCGGGATCGGCCATGGCAGGCATGGCCAGCAGCAGCAGCAAGAGGGCGAGGCGGCGCATGATCGGGCTTGTGCCAGCCCAGCCGCCAAAAGGCTTGGACAAAACCGCCATTCCCCGGCGTTGTGCCCTTGCCCGGCGTGCGTTTCCGCGCCAGAGAGGCGCCCGACCGGCCACGGCGGAGTTGGGGCCGGCCACAGCGGAGTTGGGCATGAAAATCGCGGTTGTCGGTCTGGGCTATGTGGGCCTTTCGAACGCAGTGCTGCTGGCGCAGGCACACAGCGTGACGGCGGTGGATGTGATGCAGGGGCGGGTTGATCTGGTCAACGCCCGGCAAAGCCCGATTGCGGACGCAGAGCTGGAGGATTTCCTCGCCACCCGCACGCTTGACCTCACCGCCACCACCGATCTGGCGGCCGCCACGCGGGATGCCGAACTGGTGGTGATTGCCACGCCCACCGATTATGATCCGGCGACCAACCATTTCAACACATCGTCGGTGGAAAATGTCGCGCGCGCGGCGCTGGCCAGCAATCCGGGCGTGCCCATCGTGGTCAAATCCACCATCCCGGTGGGCTTCATCGAACGGGTTCGCCGGGAATTGGGCAGCGAAAACATCGTGTTCAGCCCGGAATTCCTGCGCGAGGGCCGCGCCTTGTATGACAATCTATACCCATCGCGCATCATCGTTGGTGATCGCGGCCGCATCGGCGAGATTTTTTCCGGCCTGATGCAGGCCGGCGCGGTGAAGCAGGATGTGCCGGTGCTGCTGACCGATCCGGCCGAGGCGGAGGCGATCAAGCTGTTTGCCAACACCTATCTTGCCATGCGCGTGGCCTTCTTCAACGAGCTTGACAGCTATGCCATGGCGCACGCCATGGACACGCGCCAGATCATCGAGGGGGTCGGCCTCGATCCGCGCATCGGCACGCATTACAACAACCCCTCGTTCGGCTATGGCGGCTATTGTTTGCCCAAGGATACCAAGCAGTTGCTGGCCAATTATGGCAGCGTGCCGCAAAATATGATCACCGCCATCGTGGATGCCAACCGCACCCGCAAGGATTATCTGGCCGAACAGATATTGGCCCGCCAGCCCCGCACCGTCGGCGTGTTCCGGCTGGTGATGAAGGCCAACAGCGACAATTTCCGCCAGAGCAGCATCCAGGGCATCATGAAGCGCATCAAGGCGCGCGGCATCAAGGTGGTGCTGTTCGAACCGGCGCTGGAGCAGGATGAGTTTTTCGGATCCCCGGTGATCCGCGATCTGGCGGAGTTCAAGGCCGTATCCGACGTGATCCTGGCCAACCGCATGAGCGACAGCCTGGCTGATGTGGAAGGCAAGATCTTCACCCGCGATCTGTTCGGGGCCGATTGAACCGGATCTTTGCCCTGCACGGCAATCGATCGAGCCTGGTGATCGAACAGGCGCCGGCCGGCCTGTTGTGGCGTTACTGGGGCCCGCGCCTTCCCGATGATTTCGAGTCCGGCCCGTGGCTGGAATCGACCCGGCCGGTGCCCACCTTCTCGCTGGATGTGCCTGTTCCGCTGCATCTGGTGCCCGCATTCGGCCTGGGCTGGTTTGGCCAGAGCGCCCTGCTGGCCCACCGCGATGGCCGGGATTTTGCGCAAGGCTTCGGGCCGTGCGAGGTGGTGCAGGATGGGCAGCATCTGGCCTGCCGGATGCGCGATGCGGTGGCCGGCATTGAAATCCGTGTCGATCTGCTGCTCGACGCGGCCACAGATGTGGCCGAAATCCGCACATCGGTGACCAATATCGGCACGTCCGTGCTCGATGTGCAGTGGCTGGCTGCGGCCACCCTGCCGCTGCCGGATGACGCCCGCGCGGTGCGCCATTTCAGCGGCCGCCACAATCGCGAATTTGCCGAAAACACCGATGCCTTGGGCCATGGCATCTGGCTGCGCGAGAACCGCCACGGCATCACCAGCCACGGCCATTTCCCCGGCGCGGTGGTGCTGCTGCCCGGCACCACCGATCATGACGGCACGGCCTATGGCGCGCAGCTCGCCTGGTCCGGCAATCACCGCCAGTTGATCGAGCGGCTGGATGATGGCCGCAGCCAGTGGCAATTGGGCGGCTGGCTGGCGCCCGGCGAGCTGCGGCTGGCGCCCGGCGAACGGCATGACAGCCCGGCAGTGCTCGCCACCTGTTCGCCCAAAGGCCTGGGCGGCGTGGCGCGCAATTTCCATGGCGCGGTGCGGCAGCGGTTGGGTTGGCCCAACTCCAACGGCTCCGGGCAGATGCGCCCGCGCCCGGTGCTGATCAACAGCTGGGAGGGGTTTTACTTCGATCATGATCCGGCCCGCATGATGGCGCTGGCCGATGCGGCGGCCAGCATCGGGGTGGAGCGGTTCGTGCTGGACGATGGCTGGTTCGCCGGCCGCGATGATGATCGCACCTCGCTGGGCGATTGGTGGGTGGATGCGCGCAAATATCCCGATGGGCTGAAGCCGCTGGCCGATCATGTGCGCGGGCTGGGCATGGAGTTCGGCCTGTGGGTGGAGCCCGAAATGGTCAGCCCCAACAGCGACCTGTTCCGCGCCCATCCCGATTGGGCGCTGCAGCTGGCGGGCCGGCCCTTGGCCACGGCGCGCCACCAGTTGGTGCTCGATCTCACCCGGCCGGACGTGGTGGATTATCTGTTCGATCGCCTGTCTGCCTTGGTGGCGGACCTGGGCGTCGCTTATCTGAAATGGGATCACAACCGCGATCTGGCGCCGGCCGGCGATGCGGCGGGCCGCGCTGCCTACACGGCGCAGGTTCGCAGCACATGGGCGCTGATGGCGCGGCTGCGAGCCGCCTTTCCTGATCTGGAGATTGAATCCTGTGCCGGCGGCGGCGGGCGCATCGATGCCGGCATCGCCGCGCATGTCCACCGCTTCTGGGCCAGCGATTGCATCGATGCGCGGCTGCGCATCGGCCTGCAGCGCGGGTTTCAGCAGTTTCTGCCGCCCGAGGTGATGGGCGCCCATATCGGGGCGGAGCGCTGCCACACCACCGGCCGGCGGTTCAGCCTGGCGTTCCAGGCGCTGGTGGCAGCCCAAGGCCATCTCGGGCTGGAGTTTGACCTCACCCGGCTGGATGCGGACGAACGGGCAAAGCTGGCCGGCTGGATCGGTTTCCACAAGCAGCACCGCCATCTGCTGCACGGCGGCGCTGTGTGGGCCGGCACGGCAGGCGATGGCGTGGCCTGGCATGCCGCCGGCCGTGCCGATGAATGCCTGCTGCTGGTCTATCGCACCGAGGTGATGCAGCAGCGCCACGCCGCGCCGCTGCGCCTGCCGTTTCTGGGTGAGGGGCAATATCGCGTTGCCGAAGTGCGCCCCGGCGAACGGCGGGCCGAAACCCGCTATTCCGGCGCATGGCTGGCCCAGGCCGGCCTGCCCATCCCGCCCGGTCTGCCCGATACCGCCACCGCCTGGC
The DNA here is from genome assembly GCA_964535865.1 of uncultured Sandarakinorhabdus sp. Classification (GTDB taxonomy): domain Bacteria; phylum Pseudomonadota; class Alphaproteobacteria; order Sphingomonadales; family Sphingomonadaceae; genus Sandarakinorhabdus. The sequence continues at coordinate 10,741 of CAZHTW010000006.1, forward strand.
ATATTGTTCGCGCCTGAGCCGGCGGCTCGCCAACATTTCTTGCCAAGCCGCCGGTGATCGGCAAGACTTTGGCCATGAGCATCCGCAACACCCCCGATGATATTGCCGAACTGGATCGGCGCTTTGTGTTCCACCCGTTCACCGCGCTGGGCGATCATGAACGCGCCGGCCCTGCCTTCGTCATCACCCACGCGCAGGGCTCGCGGCTCACCGACACGGCGGGGCGCGAATATATCGATATCATGGGCGGCCTGTGGTGCGTGAACATCGGTTATGGCCGGCAGGAAATCGCCCGCGCCATGGCCGATCAGTCCGAGAAGCTGAGTTACTGCCACGCCTTCTCCAGCATGGCGTCCGACACGCCGGCCCTGCTGTCACAGCGGTTGATTGCCATGGCGCCGCCGGCGTGGGGTGGCAGCATGTCCAAGGTGTTTTATGGCAACAGCGGATCGGATGCCAACGACACGCAGGTGAAGCTGGCCTGGTATTATCACCACGCCATGGGCCGCACCGGGCGGCGCAAGATCATCGCCCGGCAACGCGGCTATCACGGCGTGACGGTGATGACCGCCAGCATGACCGGCCTGCCCGGCCTGCACGCCGGCTTTCCGCTGCCGCTCGACATGGTGCGCCACACCACGGCGCCGCGCCGCATCTGGGAAGGCCACGGGCTTTCGGAAGCGCAATTTGCCGCCCGCCTGATCGATGATCTTGAGCAACTGATCACCGCCGAAGGGCCCGACACCATCGCGGCGATGATCCTGGAGCCGGTGATGGGCGCCGGCGGCGTGCATGCCCCGCCGGCCGGCTATTATGAAGGGGTGCAGGCGCTGCTGCGCCGGCACGACATCCTGCTGATCGCCGATGAAGTGATCTGCGGCTTTGGCCGGCTGGGCCAGATGTTCGGCTGCAGCGTGTTCGGCATCCAGCCCGACATGATCACCGTGGCCAAGGGCCTCACCTCCGCCTATTTCCCGCTGTCGGCCTGCATCGTGTCCCAGCGTGTGTGGGATGGGCTGGTGGCGGGCAGCGACCAGCTGGGCGCCTTTGGCCATGGCTATACCTATTCCAGCCACCCGGTGGGTGCGGCGGCCGCGCTGGCCAATCTCGACATATTGGAAGGCGAAGGCCTGGTGGCGCGGGCCGCGGTGATGGGGGAGCATCTGCAAAGCCGGCTGCGCAGCGCCTTCACCGGCCATCCCCTGGTGGGCGATGTGCGCGGCCAGGCCCTGATCGGCGCGGTGGAGTTTGTGGACCGCATCGACGACCATGGCCCGGTGGCGTTTGATCCGGCGTTGAAGATCGCGCCGCGCATCGTGAAGGCGGCGCTGCGGCGCGGCGTGATCGGCCGGGCGCTGGCGACGTCGGATGCCATCGCCTTTTCACCGCCGTTCGTGGTGACAGAGGCAGAGATTGACATGGCCGTGAACGCCTTCCGCGACGCTGCCGACGAAGTGGCCGCCGAACTGGGGCGGTGAGGGGACAGATGATGCAGGCACGTTGGTTGCTGGCCGCCGCCCTGGTGGCGCTGGCCGGGCCGGGGGCTGTGGTGCCCGCCATGGCGCAAGTTGCCGCCGAAGCCGGCCCGCCGCGCGGGGCGGGCGATTATCAGGCCACCTTGCAGGTTTGGGACGAATTTCTGCGCTGGCGCGGCGGCTGGGCGGCGCGCACGCCGGATTGGTCCGCCGCCGGCATGGCGGGCGAACGTGCTGCCATGGCTGGCTTCCTCGCGCGCATGCAGGATATGAACGTGGCCGCCATGGATCGCGGCCAGCGCGCCGAATGGCTTGCGGCGCGGGCCAAGATGCTGGAACATCAGTTCCTGATCGATGTGGCCAAGCCGTGGGAGCGTGATCCCGGCTTCTATGTCGACAAATTGCTCGACATTGGCTTTGCCGAACTGCCGGCCACCGGCGCGGCGCTGGCCCGGCTGAAAACCCGGCTGGCCGATGTGCCGCGCCTCACCGCTGTGGCCCGCACCAATCTCAGGAATGTGCCCGGCGATTATGCCGATCTGGCGCTGCACAATCTCGATAGCGCCGATGGCGTGGGCCACGGCCACCCCTATCGCCCGGTGCCGCCGGCTGGTGTGCTGGGCTGGCTGGATGATCTGGCCGGCCGCGCCGCGAAACAACAGCCGGAATTGCTGCCACAGATCCGCGCCGCGCGGGCCGCCACCGCCGATTTCCAGGCCTGGCTGAAGGCCGGCCGCCCGGCGATGACCGCCAGCGCCGGCGTCGGCAAGGCCCGCTTTGACTGGTATCTGAAGAATGTGAAGCTGCTGCCCTACACCAGCGATCAGTTGCTGGTGCTGGGCGCGCGCGAAACCCAGCGGTTGTGGTCCATCCATGCGCTGGAGGAACATCGCAACCGCAACGCCCCGCCGCTCACCCTGCCCAGCACGGCGGCGGACTATCAGGCCCGCAAGGACAAATCGCTGGCGCTGATCCGCGACTGGATCGCGCG
>CAZHTW010000006.1:13216-50845 GCA_964535865.1 uncultured Sandarakinorhabdus sp.
GCGCGAACAGATCATCACCGTGCCCGATGACATTGGCGATCTCTACATCAATGTGCCGTGGATCGTGCGGCCGCAGGGACCGAATTTCTGGGAACAGGTGCAATATCGCGATCCCACCCCCGATCTGCTGCACGCCACGTTGCCCGGCCATGCCTTTGACGGGCAGATGGCCCGGCGCGACACGCGGCCGATCCGCGGCCGCATCGGCGATGGCGTGCGCGCCGAAGGCTGGGGCGTCTATCTGGAGGAAGCCGCGCAAAAGCTGGGCTTCATGGACGACCGCCCGCGCCTGCGCGAACTGATCGACATTTTCGGCATCTTCCGCGCCGTGCGGGTGGCCGGTGACATTGATCTGCAGCTGAACCGCAAGAGCGTGGCGCAAGTGGTGGCCGATTGGCAGGCGTGGACGCCGTGGCTGGACAGGAATGTCGCGCGGGTGGACGCCGAAATCTATCTGCGCCGCCCGCCCGGCTATGGCCTGGGCTATACGGTGGGTATGATCGAGATGCAGAAGCTGCTGGCCGATCGTCGCCACCAGCTGGGCGACACATTCGCGCTGAAACAATTCCACGACGATTTCATGGCCGCCGGCCGCATGCCGTTTTCGGTGATCCGGTACGACATGACCGGGCTGGACGACGAGGTGCGCCACTTCTGGCACATTGATCCGCTGCCCCCGGCGGGCTGATCGGTTCGGCGAAAGCCGATCAGGCGGTCACATGAGTTTCGGCCGCCGTCACTCTTGCGCGGCGTTCGGCCTTGTCCCCTGGGTCCAGGCGCCCAGGCGGATGGCAGCGGCACTGATCACGGCATGGGCCACCATGCCAGCGGCGATGACGACAAAATAATCGCCCGGTTCGGCGCCGCTGTTGCCGGCCAGCATCAGGCTGCCAGAAACAATCACCACCACCCGCACTACGGCGGCGATCACCGGCCACAGCACACGGCCAGCGCCCTGCGACGCGAAATAAAGGCAGGTCGCCACGCCGAAAAAGCCATAGAAGGGCGCGACCGTTTGCAGATAGGCGCGGCAGGCGGCGCGCACCGCTTCCACTTCGGTGAACACATTGGCCCACAGGCCCGGAAACAGCGCGGCCACCGCGCCGATGGCACCGGCAAGGGTGGCGGCAAAGGCGGCCGCGGTCCAGGCGACACGGTGCGCGCGGGCGATCTGCGCGGCACCAAAATGCACGCCCACCAAAGCGGTGGAGGCCGCGCCCAGGCCGAAGATCATCGGCACGATCAGAAATTCCAGCCGCGCCCCCACGCCATAACCGGCAAGCACATCCGTGCCAAAGCGCGCCATGGCCGCCGTGATCACCAGAACGGAGGCAAGGGTGCTGAACGGGTTCAGGGCCGCCAGCCCGCCGATGCGCAACAGGCCGATGATCGGTGCCCAGTGCAGTCGCACGCCGCCGATGTGCAGGCGCAGCTGGGGGCAGCGGGCCGACAGATAGACCAGCATCAGGATCGTCGAAATGCTGCTGCTGATGATGATCCCGGCGGGCGCGCCGGCGATGCCCAGGCGCGGGAACGGGCCGAGCCCGAACACCAGCACGCCGCCGATGCTGACCTGCAGGATGGAGGCCAGAACCCCGATCTTGGCCGCAACCGCCATGTTGCCGGTGGCCCGCACAATGGCAGCCAGCCCGTTCGACAGCCACAGGGTGACCACGCCCAGGAAGAATGTGTCCGAATAGGCCAGCGCCTGGACCAGCACGGCGTCGGTGCCGCCCAGCGTGCCATAGATGGACCGGCCGAACAGCAGGAACAGCGCCGCGCAGATGCCGGCCAGCATCACCATCAACAGCAGGGCATGCACGGCCAATTCCTCGGCCCCGGCGCGGTCCCCCGCCCCCAGCCGGCGCGACACCGCCCCCGTGATGGTGCCGCCGAACGCGCCGGCCGACAGCATGCCCATCAGCATCATCATCGGAAACGCCAGCGCCAGCCCGGCCAGCGGCGCCGTGCCAAGCTGGCCCACAAAATAGGCCTCCGTCATCATGGTGAGCGAAGACAGCACCATCGAAATGACATTGGGCGCCGCCAGGCGCAGGATGGTCGGGCCGATCGGCGCCGTCAGGAACGGCGAGGGAGAGGGAGTCGCCAAATCAGTTCCTTTCGGGGCCGTGGCCATGGGTGACGGAAGGAACGTTAGCGTGCCGGCAAACCGCGCACCACAGTCAAGAACTCCAGCTTTGTGCCGGCCCGGCGATGTTCAGACACTGCCAGCCCATCGGGACCGGCATCATGTCCTGACCCAAGCCGCCCCGGCGCTGTGCGAGTTGCCGCGTGTGGAACCGCCAGAGTGTCCAATGTGGATAAGATGGTGGACGCACCAGGGCTCGAACCTGGGACCCGCTGATTAAGAGTCAGCTGCTCTACCGACTGAGCTATGCGTCCACACTGCCGTTGCGGGCAACCGGTGAGCGGCGGTGCCGTCATCGGGAGGGCGCGATTAACAAGGGCAGGGGGGTTTGTAAACCGGTTTTTGTTGTTCAGGCGTTGGCCTGGCGGTTGGCGCGGGCGACGCCCATCACCAGGCCAAGCAGGATCATCACCGTCATCATCGCGCTGCCGCCCCAACTGATCAGCGGCAGCGGGATGCCCACCACCGGGGCCAGGCCCATCACCATCATCATGTTGATCGCCAGATAGAAAAACAGCGTCGCCATCAGGCCCAGGCTGAGCAGGCGCTGGAACTGGCTGGTGGCGCCCATGGCGGTGCGGATGCCCCAGGCCAGCACCAGGCCATAAAGGCTGATCACGGCCAGCCCACCCAGCAGCCCCCATTCTTCGGCCATGGTGGCAAAGGCGAAATCGGTGTGAAGTTCCGGCAGATAATCCAGATGGCTTTGCGTGCCCTGCAGGAAGCCCTTGCCGGAAATCCCGCCCGAACCGATGGCGATCTTGCTTTGGGTGATGTGATAACCGGCGCCGCGCGGATCGCTTTCGGGATCGAGGAAGATCAGCACGCGCTTGCGCTGATAATCATGCAGCAGGTTCCAGGCGATGGGCAGCATGGCGGCCACGGCGGCGGTGGCGGCGCCAAAGATCCACAGCCGCACGCCAGCCAGGAACAGCACGACAATGCCGCCAAACATGATCGACAGCGCGGTGCCCAGATCGGGTTGCAGCATCACCAGCCCCACCGGCGCGGCAATCAGCGCCAGCGCCGGCAGCAGCACATCAGGCCGGCTTTCATAGCCCTTTGGAATATATTGATAATATCGCGCCAACACCAGCACGATGGCCAATTTCATCATTTCCGAAGGCTGGAATTCCATGAAACCCAGATTGAGCCAGCGTTGGCTGCCGCCCTTGACCGCGCCCACCAGTTCCACGCCCAGCAGCGCCACCAGCAACACGCCGTAAATCGGCCAGGCCAGTTCCAGCCAGCGTTCGGGGCGCACCATGGCCAGCATGAGCGCGCCGATCAGCAGGATCGCAAAGCGCACCCCCTGTTTCAGCGCCCAGGGATAGAGCGAGCCACCGGCGGCGGAATAGAGCACCACCAGGCCAAAGCCGGCGATGGCGCAGACCAGCAGCACCACCCCCCAGGGCAGCCTGCCCAATTCCTGTCGCCAGGGGCCGTTGAGCAGATCCATCAGCGGCTCATTCCGGTTCGCGCGGCGGTTGCGGCGCGTCGGGATCGGCGATGTCGAACACCGGCGGCTTGATGTCGATCTTGAGCCAGCTTGGCATCATGCGCCGGCTTTCCTGGGCGATGGCGGCTGCGGCTTCGGATGTTTCGCGTTCGGCGCGGCGGGCGGCGGCATCGGCCTCGATCACCGGCAGCACGGCCAGCGCGCGTTCCGGTTCGAACAGATAGGTGAGCACGTCGCGCGCGATGGGCGCGGCATGGCGGCCACCGGAAATGCCATGTTCAATGATCACCGAACAGGCATAGCGCGGCGCGCCGGCCGGGGCAAAGGCGACGAACAGGGCGTGATCGCGCTGTTTCCACGGCAGGGCTTCGTTGCGCAGCACACCGGTGCGCCGTTCGGCCATGCTGATGCGGCGCACCTGGGCCGTGCCGGTCTTGCCGGCGATCAGCACATCGGCCACCGGGCTGCGGGCGGCCGGCGCCGTGCCAAAGCGCGCGTTGACAACATCGATCATGCCCTGGCGCACGATGGCCAGATGCGCGTCGGGAATGCCCAGCGACGGGAAATCCGGCGCGGCCTTGTCGGCGATCAGGCGCGGCATCACGGCCTTGCCGCTGGCCAGCCGCGCCGTCATCACCGCCAGTTGCAGCGGGTTGGTGATGATATAGCCCTGGCCGATCGACGCGTTCAGCGTTTCGCCCTCGCGCCAGGCGGCCTTTTTCGGATCCTTGCCGTATCGTCTGCGCTTCCACGCCTTGTCGGGCACGATGCCTTCGGCCTGGCCCGGCAGCGGCAGGTCATAGTCCTGGCCCAGCCCCAGCCGCCGGGCCATGGCGGCAATGGCATCGACGCCGATGCGCCGGCCCATCACATAGAAATAGGTGTCGCAGCTCAAAGGGAGGGCACGGTGCATGTGCACCCCGCCGTGGCCGCGCCGGGCGTGGCAGTGCCAGAGGTTGGTGCCCAGCCGATAGGCGCCGGTGCACAGCACGCTTTCATCGGGATCAACCCCGGCTTGCAGCGCCGCCAGCGTGGTGACCATCTTGAAGGTGGAGCCGGGCGGATAGAGGCCCATCGCGCTCTTGTTGAGCAGCGGGGTGTGATCATCGCGTTGCAATGCCGCCCACAGCCGCGCGGGCACGCGGGTGGAAAACACATTGGGGTCATAAGCCGGCATCGACACCATCGCCAGCACATCGCCCGTCTGGCAATCCATCACGATCACGCTGGCCGAATTGTCGCCCAGCCGGCGGGCGGCATAATTTTGCAGATCGCGATCGATGGTGAGCTTGAGCGTTTCGCCCGGCTGATCGGGGCGGGTGCCCAGTTCGCGCACCAGCTCGCCGCGCGCCGTCACTTCGGCCTGGGCCGCGCCGGCTGTTCCGCGCAGGCGGCGATCCTCGTGGCGTTCGATGCCATCCTTGCCGATGCGGAAGCCGGGATAGATCAGCAGCGGATCGCGATCGGCGCGATATTGTTCGGGCGTGGGCGCGCCGACATAGCCGATCAGATGCGCCAGCCGATCGGCTTCGGGGTAATGGCGCGAAAAGCTTTGCACCGGCGCCACGCCCGGCACGGTGGTGAGCCGCACATTGCAGGCGGAAAATTCCGGCCATGTGAGGCCGGAGCGCACCACCACCGGCATGAAGCGCGGCTGGCTGGCGACATCATCGCGGATGCGCAATTCTTCGGCCAGATCGATATCGATCACGCCGCGGATGGCGATGAGCGTGGCGTCCAGATCCTCCATGTCGGCCGGGCGCAGCTCCAGCCGATAATCCGGGCGGTTCATGGCAATCGGCTTGCCGTTGCGATCGACGATCCAGCCGCGCCGCGGCGGCACCAGCCGGTTCTGCACCCGGTTGCCATCGGCTTTCAGGCGATAGGTTTCGCCTTCGAACACCGCCAGCCAGGCCAGCCGCCCTGCCAGCAGGCTGCCCGTGGCCGCCATGCCGGCACCCAGCAACAGCGCCCGCCGGCTGAACTGGGCGCGCCGGATCGGATCATCCATAAGACCAACGCGGCGCCGTGCGGGAAAGCCAGCGCTGCACCGCCACGCACAGGCGCAGCAGCAGCGGCCAGATGATCATGCTGGTCAGCACCTGCCACAGCAGGGGCAGCACCGGCACCGGTTGGCCGGCCAGCGCCATCAATGGCCCGGTGGCCAGGCTGCAGGCCAGCAGCAACAGCGCCACCGCCAGCCAATCCAGCAGATGGCTGCGTTCCAGCAGCATGGCATCAAACAGCCGCAGCGAGGCGGTGGCAACGGCAAACAGGGTGGCATTCACCCCCATCGGCTGGCCAAACAGCAGATCCGCCACCAGGCCCACGCCAAAGGCCAGCCACTGCGGCATCAGCCCCGGTTGCAGCATGGCCCAGGCCAGCACCGCCATCAGCGCCAGATTGGGCATGGCCGGCAGCGGCAGCGGCAAGGGGGCCAGCATCAGCACCAGCATCACCAGGCTGATCAGCGTTGGCACGCTGTAACGCCACAGGCTGAACAGCCAGCGCCGGCGTTCATCGCTGGTCATCAACCGGGCGGGCGGTGGGGGTGAGGCAATCATGGCGCGGCCTTGGCCGGGGGCCTGGCCGGGACGGGCGGCAGCGGGGCAGCGGGATCGGCGGGGCGCAGGCGCGGCGCCGGCGCGCCGCGGCTGCGGGCCTCCACCGGCACCGGGGCATCAAACACCGGGCCCTTGGGCGCATCATCCGGGATCGGCAGCCAGGCCTGTTCCACTGTCACATAGCCGGCGCCCAGCGGATTGGCGGCCAGGCGGATCACCGGTGCATCGGCGCGCACATCCACCACCACGCCCACCGGCACGCCGGGCGGAAACACCCCGCCATCGCCCGATGTGACGATGCGATCCCCGGCCAACAGCGGCAGATCCGGCCCGATGCGATCGATCAACAACAGCGTGGGTTGGCCGCGCCCGGCGGCCAGCCCGGCCTGGCCGGTGCGTTCGATCATCACCGGCACCCGGCTTTGCGCATCGGTGAGCAACAGCACCCGGGCCGAAGCGGCACCGGTTTCGATGGTGCGGCCGATCAGGCCATCGGCACCGATCACCGGCTGGTCGCGGCCGATGCCATCGCGGCTGCCGGCCGCCAGCATGGCGCTGCGCACGGCGCTGCCCGATGTGGCGGCCGCGATGCGCACCGTGGCAATCACCCGGCGGCTGGGTTCGCGCACCGCCATCAGGCGTTTCAGCACCGCCAGTTCGCGGGCCTGGCTGCGGGTGGCGCGCAGGCGCTGGTTGGCCTTGTCGAGCTCTGCTTCCAGCGATTCGGTGCGGGACACCGCGCCAAAATAATCGCCCACATGGCCCGCCACCCGCGCTGCGCCATCAAAGGGCGCCCGCACCACGCTCCAGAACGGCGTGACCAGATCGGCGGCCAGCGCCCGCAGCCCGGCGCCGGTTTCCGGGTTCACCCGCGCCACCAGCAACAGGATCAGGCCGCCGGCAATCACCGCGCCCGACACCACCGCCGAGACCAGGGCAAGATTCTGCTCCCGCCGGATGGCAGTGGGTCGGCGCGAAGATTGGTTCCAATCCACCAAGGTCTGGCCCCCCAAGGGGTGTTGATTGCGGGGTTCAGGCGGTGATCAGCACACCACGATACATCGGATCTTCCAGCGCCCGGCCAGTGCCGATGGCCACGCAGGTGAGCGGTTCGTCAGCAACGCTGACCGGCAGCCCGGTGGCTTCACGCAGCACCACATCCAGATCGCGCAGCAGCGCGCCGCCGCCGGTCAGCACGATGCCCTGGTCCACGATGTCGGCGGCCAGCTCGGGCTGGGTGTTTTCCAGCGCGGCGCGCACGCCTTCCACGATGGTGCCCACCGGTTCCGACAGCGCCTCGGCAATCTGGCCCTGGTTGATCTGGATCTCGCTTGGCACGCCGTTCATCAGGTCACGGCCCTTGATGGAGATGGTTTCACCAATGCCATCAGCCGGGCGCTTGGCGGTCCCGATTTCCTTCTTGATGCGCTCGGCCGTGGACTCGCCGATCAGCATGTTGTGGTTGCGGCGGACATAGTTGATGATGGCTTCATCCATCTTGTCCCCACCCACACGCACGCTGGTGGTATAGGCCAGGCCCTTCAACGACAGCACGGCAACTTCGGTGGTGCCGCCACCGATATCCACCACCATCGAACCAATGGGTTCGGTCACCGGCATGCCGGCGCCGATCGCCGCGGCCATCGGCTCTTCGATCAGGAACACCTGGGTGGCGCCGGCATTGTTGGCGGCGTCGCGGATGGCGCGCTTTTCCACGCTGGTGCTGCCCGATGGCACGCAGATGACGATTTCGGGATAGCGGCCAAAGCGGCTGGTCTGCACCTTCTTGATGAAGTGCTTGATCATCTGTTCGGCCACATCGATATCGGCGATCACGCCATCGCGCAGCGGCCGGATGCACTCCACATTGCCCGGCGTGCGGCCCATCATCACCTTGGCTTCGTTGCCGACGGCCTTGACGATCTTGTTGCCACGGATGGTTTCGATGGCGACCACGCTGGGTTCGTTCAGCACGATGCCGCGGCCACGCACATAAACCAGCGTGTTGGCGGTGCCCAGATCAATGGCCATATCCTGGGCGAGGAAGGAAAACATGCGGGAAAAGGGCGACATGGGGCGGCAACCACAGACATGAAACAGGGATTCGCGAACACGCGCGATCGATGGGCCGCCATAGGCTGTAACCCGACATTTTTGCAAGGGCGAAGGCCATGATGGCTGTGCTCCACCGATGACAACGCGCCCAACTGCCCTTAGAACCCGCTTGTGCCCATTCGCCGCCTGCCCGAAACCCTGATCAACCAGATCGCCGCCGGCGAGGTGGTGGAACGGCCGGCGAGCGCGCTGAAGGAACTGGTGGAAAATGCCCTGGATGCCGGCGCCGGCCGCATCGCCATCCGCCTGGCAGGTGGCGGCATCGATGGCCTTGAAGTGGCCGATGATGGCCATGGCATGGTGCCCGACCAACTGCGCCTGGCCATTGAACGCCACGCCACCAGCAAATTGCCCGATGATGATCTGGCCGCCATCGCCACCATGGGCTTTCGCGGCGAGGCGCTGCCCTCGATCGGTTCGGTCGCCACATTGTCGCTCACCAGCCGCGCCGAAGGCGGGGAGGGCTGGCGGCTGGTGGTGGACAATGGCCGCATCACCCAGGACGGCCCGGCCGCCGCTGCGCCCGGCACGGTTGTGCGGGTGGATGGCCTGTTCGCCCAGGTGCCGGCGCGGCGCAAGTTCCTGAAATCGCCGCGCTCTGAACTGTCGGCCTGCCTCGATCATGTCCGGCGGCTGGCGATGGCCAATCCCGATGTGGGCTTCAGCCTTGAATCCGAAGGCCGCCGCCTGATCAATCTGCCGCCGCTGCCCGATGGCAGCCCGGCATCATTGCTGGCGCGGCTGGCAGCGATCATCGGTGCCGAGTTTGCCGACAATGCGGTGGCTGTGGATCTCGAACGGGATGGCCTGCACCTGGGCGGGCTGGCTGGCCTGCCGACCTATAATCGCGGGGTCGCCGATCATCAGTTTCTGTTTGTCGGCCGCCGGCCGGTGCGCGACCGGCTGCTGCTCGGCGCACTGCGCGGGGCCTATCAGGATTTGCTGGCGCGCGATCGCCATCCGGTGGTGGCGCTGTTTCTGGATGTGCCGGGCGATTTCGTCGATGTGAACGTCCACCCCGCCAAGACCGAGGTGCGGTTCCGCGATGCCGCCCTGGTGCGCGGCCTGATCGTGTCGGGCGTGCGCCGCGCGCTGGATACCGCCGGCCACCGTGCCTCCACCAGCGTGGCCGGTGCGGCATTGGCGGCCTTTGTCGCGGAACCGATGGCCAGCGTCTGGGCCGCGCCTGCCGCCCCGACAGCGCCTGCGCTGGCCGAACCGCCGCGCCTGTTCACCGAACTGCCGCCGGCCTTTGCACCCAGTGCCCCTGCCGCGCAGCCTGCCGTGGTGCCGCCGCCGGCCGCACGGTTCCCGCTCGGCGCGGCGCGCGGGCAGGTGGCCGCCACCTATATCATTGCCGAAACCGAAGACGCGCTGGTGATCGTCGATCAACATGCTGCCCACGAACGCCTCACCCTCGAACGCATGAACCGTGCCCTGGCCGGTGGCGCGGTGGCGCGCCAGACGCTGCTGGTGCCCGAAGTGGTCGATCTGGACGACATCGCCGCAGACCGCATTGCAAGCCGTGCCGATGAACTGGCCGAACTCGGGCTGGAGGTGGAGGCCTTTGGCCCTGCCGCCGTGCTGGTGCGCGCCACGCCGGCGCTGCTGGGCACCTGCGATGTGAAGGGCCTGATCACCGATCTCGCCGATGATCTGGCCGCCTTCGGCAAGGCACTCACGCTCAAGGAAAAGCTGGATGCGGTGGCAGCCACCATGGCCTGCCACGGCAGCGTGCGCGCCGGCCGGCATTTGTCGATTGCCGAAATGAACGCCCTGCTGCGCGAGATGGAAGTGACCCCGCACAGCGGCCAGTGCAACCACGGCCGCCCGACCTGGGTGCGACTGGCCAAGACCGATATCGAAAAATTGTTCGGGCGGCGGTGAACGCATGGCACATCCGACATTGGTTACTGCGAACCACTTGCATTAGCATCCGCGATGGTTGATAACGTCTCGCAACAGAAGGCCTGTGCGATTCGAAGAGGCGACCGTGTTCGTTTGTGTCTGCAATGCACTGAAGGAACGGGATGTGCGCGACGCCGCGCGCGCCGTGGGCAAATCCTGCCCCAAGGCGGCCTATGCCCAATTGGGTTGCAAGGTGAAATGCGGCCAATGTCTGCCGTTTGCGCGTGAAATCCTGGAAGGCGCCAACGCCTGCCGTTGATACTGCAAGTGCGTTGCAGTTGTAAGTATCAGAAAAACAACAGTTTTTCTTGACAGCGATCAATTCGCCCGGCATCACCCCCTCAACAAGAGGAGATTATGCCATGCGCGGCGATGCCAAGGTGATCGAATTTCTGAATGCCGTGCTCAAGGGTGAGCTGACGGCGGTGAACCAATATTGGCTGCATTACCGGTTGCTCGACAATCTCGGGATGAAAAAGCTCGCTGCCTATGAACGGCACGAGTCGATCGACGAGATGAAGCATGCCGACAGGCTGATGGAGCGCATCTTCTTCCTCGATGGCCTGCCCGGCATGCAGGCGCTCAATCGCCTGCGCATCGGCGAGACGGTGGAAGAGGTGCTGCAGGCCGATCTGGAGCTGGAGTTTGAAGCCATCGCCCTGCTGAAGGATGCCATCCAGCATTGCGAAGCGGTGCGCGACTTTGCCAGCCGCGAGCTGTTCGCCGAAATCCTGGTGGCTGAGGAAGAGCATGTGGATTTCATCGAAACCCAGCAGACGATGATCAGCCAAATGGGCCTGGCCAATTATATCCAGCTGCAATCCAGCCCGGCTGGCGAATAGTCCCCGTTCAGACGCAGGAAGGGCCGCCGTGGCATCCCACGGCGGCCCTTGTTGTTTCCGGCGGGAAAGGCCTCAACGCACGCTGGCGAACAGGCTCCACAGATCGGCAATGTCCTTCATGCCGCTCTTTTCGTTCACCTGCTTGAACACCGCGATGGCGGCGGCCTTCTGCCCGGCCTTGGTGGCCGCGATGCCCTTGAACACGCGGGCAAAATCGGCATCCGGGCCATTGGCGGCAATCGCCTTGTCATAAGCCGTGGTGGCCTTGGCATAATCGTTCAGGCCCAGATAGGCGTTGCCGCCCTTGAACGCCGTCTTGGCATCGGCCGCCAGCTTCACGGCTTCGGCGCCTTCCTTGGCCACACCGGCAGCAGCGGCGGTCGCCAGCTTCTGGCTCATCGGATCATTGCCGCCACCGGCCTTGTCCAGCGCGGCCTTTGCAACGGCGGCCTGGCCGTTGATCAGCGCCAGCTTGGCGAAATCGGTCAGATCCTGCGGGCGGCTCAGCGTGCCCGTCGCCAGCATCAGGTGATACAGCGCCAGCTTGGCTTCGCTGCGCATGTTGTGGCCCTGCAATTCGGTGAGCAGCACCTGCCAGCGCTTGGGCGAGGGATCGGACTTGATCAGCCGGGTGGTGGTGGCGAGATAGCCCACCTTGTCACCCGATTTGAACTGCGCGCCGGCCAGATTCTCCAGATAGATCGCCTTGGGGCCATTGCTGCGGATGAGATTGTTGTAGGCCGTGATGGCATCGCGCGAACGGCCCATGCGGGTATAGGCCTGGGCCACGAGGATCTGGCTGGCTTCGCCGCCGCAGCTCTTGGCGATGCTCACCGCTTTGTCGAGCTGGCCGGCCTGATAATAGAGCGGGCCAAGCTGGCTGCACGGGGCGCCCACGGCCTGCAGGGCGGCGGCCGCATCGGCATAGCGGCCAACGGCGGTGAAGGCGTAACCGGCCATCTGCTCGGTCTTCTGCTTTTCCTCGGCGGTGCTGGCGGCGGCGCGCGCCTGGCCGATGGCAGCCGCAACACCGGCAGCGTTGCGCGATTTGGCAGCGGCAGTGGCGGCGTTCAGCGCCTTGCCCACGGCAGGCGACACGGCAGCCGCGGCCGGAACAGCGGCGGCCATCAGGCTGGCAGCGATCAGCAGACGGGCATTGATCGACATTGGCACTCCTCGGCAATTGCAAGTCAACAGTCTCTGGCGGACCACAAACGGGCCACCCCGACGCCAAGGCAGATCCAAGCGGAACACGCGCCTGCGAATCCCTCCCGCTCCTCCCCGAGCGCAAGTGGCAGCCCATAACGCAAACAAAGGCCTGCGCAACAGGGCAAATGCCCACGTTCCCAAGGGGGCAGCGGTGGTGGCAGTTGCGCCAGCGCCGTGAAGCGCCTAATCGCCCGCTCAACAGCAGCGATGCGAGGAGAGGGACCATTCGCGCTTTCATCTTTCCCGGCCAGGGCAGCCAATCGGTTGGAATGGGCCGCGGCCTGGCCGATGCCAGCCCCCACGCCCGCGCGGTTTTTCAAGAGGTTGATGATGCGCTGGGCCAGCATCTGTCCCGCCTGATGTGGGAGGGGCCGGAGGATGAACTCACCCTCACCACCAACGCCCAGCCGGCGATCATGGCCGTTGGCATCGCCGCGCTGCGCGTGCTGGAGGCCGAAGCCGGCATCCGCATCGCCGACAAGGCAGCATTTGTCGCAGGCCACAGCCTGGGCGAATACACCGCCCTGTGCGCCGCCGGTTCGCTCAGTCTGGCGGACACCGCCCGGCTGCTGCGGCTGCGCGGGGAGGCGATGCAGGCCGCCGTGCCGGCCGGCGTTGGCGCCATGGCGGCGCTGCTGGGGCTGGATTTCGAAACCGTGACGGCGATCGCCGCCGAAGCTGCCGGCATCGGTGAAAACGGCGGGCAGGTGTGCGCCGCCGCCAACGACAATGCCAATGGCCAGGTGGTGGTATCCGGCCATGTCGAGGCAGTGGCGCGGGCGATGAACCTGGCCAAGGCCAAGGGCGCCCGCCATTCGGTGCTGCTGCCGGTCTCTGCACCCTTCCATTGCGCCCTGATGCAGCCGGCCGCCGATGCCATGGCCGCCGCGCTGGCGCTGGCGCCGCTGGCCGCACCCACCGTGCCGCTGGTGGCCAATGTGACCGCAGCGCCGGTGAGCGATGTCGATACGATCCGCCGCCTGCTGGTGGAACAGGTGTGCGGCACCGTGCGCTGGCGCGAATCCGTGCTGGCCATGGCCGGGCTGGGCGTCGAACAATTTGTCGAACTGGGCGGCAAGGTGCTCGGCCCGATGATCCGCCGCATCACGCCCGATGTGCCCACCATCACCGCCAGCGACATAGCTGGCGTGGAAGCCATCGCGAAGGCCATCGCTTGAGGAGCCCTGCCATGTTTGATCTTTCCGGTATGACCGCGCTGGTGACGGGCGCTTCGGGCGGCATCGGCAGCGCCATTGCCAGGGCGCTGGCGGCGCGCGGCGCCCGTGTGGCCCTGTCTGGCACCCGCGCCGAGGCGCTGGCCGCTGTTGCGGCCGATTGCGGCGATGATGCGGTGATCCTGCCCTGCAACCTGTCCGACTCCGCTGCCGTTGATGCGCTGGTGCCGCAGGCGGTTGCGGCACTGAGCGGGCGGCTCGACATTCTCGTTTCCAACGCCGGCATCACCCGCGACAATCTGGCGATGCGCATGAAGGACGAGGAGTGGACGGACGTGATCCGTGTCAACCTGGAAGCCACCTTCCGCCTCTATCGTGCCGCCGCCAAGCCGATGATGAAACAGCGTTTCGGCCGTCTGATCGCCATCACCAGCGTGGTGGGCGCCACCGGCAACCCCGGCCAGGCCAATTATGCCGCCTCCAAGGCCGGCCTGATCGGCATGACCAAGGCGCTGGCCCAGGAACTGGCCTCGCGCGGCATCACGGTGAATGCCCTGGCGCCGGGCTTCATCGTCTCGCCGATGACCGATGCGCTGCCGGACGCGCAGAAGGAAGCGCTGACCGCGCGGATCCCGGCCGGGCGACTGGGCGCAGGCGAGGATATCGCCGCGGGCGTGGTGTATCTGGCGTCGAAGGAAGCGGCCTATGTGACGGGGCAGACGTTGCATGTGAATGGCGGGATGTATTTGGCGTAGCGCCGCGAGCGCGCGGGCCGCGCGCCGACAGGCGCAAGCCCGGCCGGCGACCAAAAATGCCGGCCCTCAGGCCGGCATTTTCGTGGGTCGTCCGACGGCGCGGCTTGCCGCGCTCTACCTCCTTCCTCTTGGTCGTTCGCGGACTCGGCGGCTTTGCCGCCGGCCGCGTCCAGCCGGCATGGCATCAGAGACCGCAGCCCGCATTTGTGCTCGCAACCGGCGGCGGAGCCGCCGAGTCTGCCTGATGCGTTGAAGAAAGAAGAGGGAAGAGCGTGGCGGAGCCACGCCGTCGAAGCTGTTCTGCCGGGCTGCGGCCCGGCAGCCAGCCCGGCCGAGCTTGCGCGAGTCCGCGCGCTTGGCTGCGCCATGCCCACTGGCCGCGCTGCGCTCTTGCCACAATTCCGCCATCAGGCTATCGCGCCAAGGGCAACCTGATGGCGGATGATGCCACAACCCAAGGGGACGAAGAATGAGCGACGTTGCTGACCGCGTGAAGAAGATCGTGGTGGAACATCTGGGCGTCGAAGCCGACAAGGTGACCGAAGCTGCCAGCTTCATCGATGATCTGGGCGCTGACAGCCTGGACACCGTGGAACTGGTGATGGCCTTCGAAGAAGAATTCGGCGTGGAAATCCCCGACGATGCCGCCGAAAAAATCCTCACCGTGGCCGATGCCATCGGTTTCATCGCCGCCAACAGCAAGGGCTGATCGCGCAGCGAAAGGTCGCCCGGCCACGCCGGTGCGGGTTCGGGAACGGCCTTTCGTCCACCGGGGCGGAAGGCCGTTCGCATATTGCACATGATGGTTGAACAGGTTCGCCGGGGCAGGGCGCACCAGGGATGATTGGAGCGCCCATGCGCCGTGTCGTTGTTACAGGTATTGGTCTGGTCACGCCGCTGGGCGCTGATGTTGAAACCGTGTGGGCGAACATCCTCGCCTCCCGCTCTGGCGCCGGGCCGATCACCCGCTTTGATGCGTCGAACCAGGTCTGCCGCATCGCCTGCGAAGTGAAGCCCGGCGATGGCACCGGCATGACCTTCGATGCCAACAAGCGCGTTGATTACAAGGTGCAGCGCCAGGTTGATCCGTTCATCGTCTATGGCATCGATGCCGCCGGCCAGGCCATCGAGGATGCCGGCCTGACGGACATGACCGAGGAAGAACGCTTCCGCGCCGGCTGCTCGATCGGCTCGGGCATCGGCGGCCTGCCGGGCATCGCGTCGGAATCGATCATCTGCCACGAAAAGGGCCCGCGCCGCGTTTCCCCGCATTTCGTGCATGGCCGGCTGATCAACCTGATTTCCGGGCAGGTTTCGATCAAATATGGCCTGATGGGCCCCAACCATGCCGTCGTCACCGCCTGTTCCACCGGGGCGCACGCCATTGGCGATGCGGCCCGCATGATCGCGCTGGATGATGCCGATGTGATGCTGGCCGGCGGTGCCGAAAGCGCGCTGTGCCCATTGGGCATTGCCGGTTTCGCCCAGGCCCGCGCGCTTTCGACCGGTTTCAACGATGATCCCACCCGCGCCAGCCGCCCGTATGACAAGGATCGCGATGGCTTCGTGATGGGCGAAGGTGCCGGCGTCGTCGTGCTGGAAGAATATGAACATGCCAAGCGGCGCGGCGCCAAGATTTATGGCGAAGTCATCGGCTATGGCCTGACCGGCGATGCCTATCACGTCACCGCGCCGCATCCGGAAGGTTCGGGCGCCTTCCGGTCGATGCAGATGGCGTTGAAGCGCGCCGGGCTGAACCCGGAGGATATTGATTATATCAACGCCCACGGCACCTCCACCCCAATGGGTGACGAACTGGAACTGGGCGCGGTGAAGCGGCTGTTCGGCAGCGCGATCGACAATGTCTCGATGTCGTCCACCAAATCGGCCATCGGGCATCTGCTCGGCGGGGCAGGCGCAGTGGAAGCGATCTTCTGCCTGCTGGCCCTGCGCGACCAGGTGGCGCCGCCGACGCTGAACCTCGACAATCCGTCGGATGCCTGCATCGGGGTCGATCTGGTGCCGCACGTCGCCAAGCCGCGCCGCATCCGTGCCGTGCTGAACAACAGTTTCGGCTTTGGCGGCACCAATGCCACGCTGGTGATGCGCGGCGTCTGATTGGCCAGCCCGTGCGCCGCATCGGCCTCTTGATCCTGGCTCTGGTGGTGGCGGCCGGGCTGTTCGGTCTGGCCCCCTGGTATGGCTGGGGCAGCAGCCCGGCGGCGCCGCAGCCTTTTGCCGTGGCCAAAGGCGCCAGCCTGGGCCGCGTCGCCCGCGATCTGGAGGCTGAAGGCCTGATCAGCGATGCCGGCCGCTTCCGCCTCACCGCCCGCCTGCTGGGCGGCGATGCGGCGGTGCAGGCCGGCAGTTATCGTCTGCGCCCCGGCCAAAGCTGGGCCAGCATCCTCGCCGCCCTGCAACGCGGCGAGGTGCAGCGCTTCACCGTCACCATTCCCGAAGGCTGGCCGGCGGTGCTGGTGGCAGAGCGGCTGAACGCGATTGCCGATCTGAAGGGTCGCATCGCGCCGCCGCCCGAAGGCAGTGTGTTGCCCGATACCTACGAATATCAGCCCGGTGAGGACCGCGCCGTGCTATTGCAGCGCATGCAGGCCGCGATGACCAAGACCCTGGCTGATCTCTGGCCCCGCCGCACAGCGCGAACGGCGGTGAAAACGCCTGAGGACGCGGTGATATTGGCCAGCATCGTGGAAAAGGAAACCGGCAAGGCCAGTGAGCGCCGGACGATTGCGGGCGTCTATTCCAACCGGCTGCGCATCGCCATGAAGCTGGATGCCGATCCCACGGTGATCTATCCCATCACCGCCGGCAAGCCGCTGGGCCGCCGCATCCGCCGCTCGGAACTCAATCGCGACACCGGGTACAACACCTATCTGAAGCCCGGCCTGCCAAAGGGCCCCATCGCCAATCCGGGGCGGGACAGCATCATGGCCGTGCTCGATCCGGGGGAAACCGATGCGCTGTATTTCGTTGCCGATGGCAGCGGCGGCCATGTGTTTGCCAAGACGCTGGCCGAGCAGAACGCCAATCGTGAACGCTGGTTTGCCCTGCGCCGCCAGCGCGGTGAGATGTGAGCCGCAAGCCAGCCTTTCGCCCGGTTGCCCGGCCATCGTCGCGCACGCGCGGCAAGCGCCGATCGGCCGTGCTGATCTGGGCGGCGCGGGTGGTGGCCATCCCGGTGTTGGGCTGGATGCTGGGGCTGTTCTGGTTCAGCCTGTCGATGCCCGGCGCGGCACCACTGGCGATGAAAAGCGATGGCGTGGTGGTGCTCACCGGTGCCAATGGGCGGTTTCAGCGCGGCCTGAAGGTGCTGGAAAGCGGCGCGGCCGATCGCATGCTGATTTCCGGGGTGGATCGCAACACCAGCAAGCGGCAGTTGGCGGCCTTTCACAAGATCGCGGTGCGCCGGCTGAAGCGCGCTGAGCTGGGCTATGAAGCCATCGACACCCGCTCCAACGCCGAGGAAACCGCGCGCTGGGTGGCGAAATATGAGCTGAAATCCATCCGGCTGGTCACCAGCGCCGGCCACATGCGCCGCGCCCGGCTGGAATTGGCGCGGGTGCTGCCGGCCGGCGTGGCGGTGCTGCCCGATGCGGTGCCATCCGAACCCAAGGCGCCCAGCCTGGCGTTTGAATATTCGAAGTGGCTGATCCGGCGTGGTGCCTTGCTGGCGGGGGCGGCGTGATGGCGGCCCTGCGCACGCTGCTGGCATTGCTGCGCACCATCATCTTCCAGATCGCCTTTCTGGGGGGATCGCTGGTTCTGGTGCCGCTGGCGCTCTTGCTCGGGCTGGTGGGGCAGGGGCAGTGGCTGTTCATCGGGCCCAAGCTGTGGGCCGGCTGGTTCCGGCTGTGCAGCCGGGCCATCACCGGCACCCGCATCGAAATCCGCGGGACAATCCCGCCCGGCCCCCAGTTGTTTGCCCTGAAGCATGAAAGCGCGCTGGAAGCCATTCTCACCCTGTGGTGGTTCGAGCGGCCGGCGGTGGTGATGAAGCAGGAGTTGCGCGCCATTCCGATCTGGGGGCTGGCATCGGCCCGGCATGGTTCGATCTTTGTTGATCGGTCGGGCAGCGCCGGGATGTTGCGGGAGATGATGCGCCAGGCCCAGGCGGCGGTGAAATCGGGCCGGCCGGTGGTGATCTTCCCGGAAGGCACGCGGGTGGAGGTGGGCGAAGCGCCGCCGCTGGTTGCCGGATTTGCCGGGCTTTACAAGATGTTGAAGCTTCCAGTGGTCCCGGTGGCGATCGACAGCGGCAGCGTGTGGCCGAAAAGCTTCATCAAATATCCCGGCACCGTGCATCTGGCGGTGGGCGAAGCCATCCCGCCCGGACTGGCCCGCGCTGACCTGGAAGCGCGCGTGCATGAAGCCATCAACCAATTGCAGGATGTGCCCCGATGAGACGCTGGCCCTTGATCGTCAGCCTGTTGCCGCTGCTGCTGGGACTGGCGGTCTATGGCCAGGTCTGGCGCGGCTGGGCGGCGGATTTTGAAACCACGCTGGCCAGCTGGTTTCCCGGCCAGCGTCTCGCCGTTGGCGGCTTTCCTTATCGGCTGGAGGCAGAATTGCCCGGCGCGGCGCGGCGGCACGATGGCGCCGCCACGTTGGCCATGGCAGCGGCGCGGCTGCGCATCAATCGCGGGCCGTGGCGGCCGGAACTCACGGTGTTCCAGGGGGAGGGCATCAGGCTGAACGCCGGGCTGGGCCCGCTGGCCGCCACGGCCACCGCCGCCAGCGGCACGGCCAGCCTGCATCTGCTGGATGACCGGCTGGCGCGCCTGTCGGTCGTGTTGCCGGCCGCCAGTGGCGAGACCGGTCTGGGCCCTGGCTATCGGGCTGATCGGCTGGAACTGCATGTGCGCGAACGCCTGCCCGGCGCTGCCGCCGATGCCAGCCAGCCGCAACCGCGCGGGCAAGCGGTGGTGGGGGCGACGGGCCTGCGCCTGGGCCAGGGCGCAGCCATCAGCATCAATGCCGATGCCACCATCATGGGCAGCGCACGGCTGACCGATTATGACCGCTGGGCCGGCGCGGGCAGCATCAATCTCACCCTGGTGGCCAATGATGCAGCGGGCGAAGTGGCGCGGCTGGCGGCCAGCATCGTGCCGCTGGGCCGCAATTTGCGGCTGGCCGGCACCATCACCACCGTCTGTCCGCTGGCGGTGCAGGCGCTGTTGGCGGGCACGGTGCCCCCGGCCGAAGCCCGGCTGCGGGCACCGGTGCGCCTGGCGCTGGAAAGCGCGTTGCCGGCCGGTGGGCCCGTGGCGCTGTCGGGCATCCCGGCCGATCTCGCCACCCGCGCCCGCCGCCGCCAGCTGCCGGCCTGCCCGCGCCTTGGCTGAACCGCCTGTCTGAAATTTACAATATTTCTGATTTTTGAAGGCGCAGCATCTCCCTTCGGAGCGTGAACACACGCCCGCAACACTTCGGGGGGAAGCATGGCCAAACACATCATCACCGCCGCGCTGGCGGCCAGCGCAATATTGGCAGCGCCGGCCGCCGCCAAGGACGAGCCGGCAGCATCGCTCACCAAATGCCCGGCATCGCTGGGGACTGTCGCGCTGGTGGACGGCGACACCCAGGGCTGGACCAAGTTCGGCCTGGGCTCGCCGCGGCCGCTGATCGCGGCACTGGCGCAGGAATCGGGCTGCTTCACCCTGCACAGCCCGGCCAGCGGCGTGCCGGCGAACTTCCTGATGAACGTGATCGCCGGTTCCAAGGAAGAGGTGGACAAGGGTGTGGACATGGCCAAGAGCGCCGCCACGGAAGCGCTGGTGCGATCGGGCGCGCTGGGCCGCATCCCGGGCGTGGGCGGCATGATGGGCATGTTTGGCGGCCTGGGCGGCAAGAAGAAAACCGTGGCCGCCGGCATCCGCATGATCAGCCCGCAAAACGGCATGACCATCGTTTCCGGTTCCGGTGACGCCAAATCGAGCAGCATCAGCTTTGGCGGCATGGGCGCGGTGGCAACCGGCGCCAGCGAATCCGGTTATGACAGCAAGGACGGCAAGATGCTTGCCGAAGCCTTTATCGAGGCGTTCAACGCCGTCGTGTCGCAAAGCGGTGCGTTGCAGGCCGCCGCGGTGCCGGTGCAGGCCGTGGCCGCCGCTGCGCCGGGCGCCATCACCGCTGTGGACACGGCGATGCGCGCCACACCGGCCGCCGCTGCCGCAGTGGTGCGCACCCTGCGCGCCGGCACCAGCCTGAAGCCCACCGGCAAGCGCGACGGCAAGTTTGTTGAACTGGCCGACAGTTTCGGCACCAGCGGCTGGGTGAGTGTGGAGGATCTGAAATAGGCCCCGGCCGGTTTGCCGGCCAAAATCAGGGCCCGGTCCGTTTACCGGCCAAAATCTGGCTTGTCGGTGTCCTGGCCCGAATCGATGATCGATCGGCGGATGGCGCGGGTGCGGGTGAACAGGGTTTCCAGCGCCTCGCCATCGCCCCAGCGGATGGCGCGTTGCAGGGCGACCAGATCTTCGGTGAAGCGGCCGAGCAGTTCCAGCACCGCCTCGCGGTTGTTCAGGAACACATCGCGCCACATCACCGGATCGCTGGCGGCGATGCGGGTGAAATCGCGGAAGCCGCCGGCGCTGTATTTGATCACTTCGCTGTTGGTCACCTCTTCCAGATCGCTGGCGGTGCCGACGATGCTATAGGCGATCAGGTGCGGCAGATGGCTGGTGACAGCGAGCACGCGATCGTGATGGGCGGCATCCATGGTGTCCACCCGGCTGCCCAGCCGGCGCCAGAATTCCGCCAGCCTTTCCACCATCATGGCATCGGCGCGCGGGGGTGGGGTGATGATGCACCAGCGGCCCTTGAACAGGCTGGCAAAGCCGGCATCCGGCCCGGATTTCTCGGTGCCCGCCACGGGATGCGCCGGGATCACATGCACGCCGGGCAGGGCGGCCCCCAGCACGCGCGCCACGCTTTCCTTCACCGAACCCACGTCGCTCACCACCGTGTCCGGGCTCAGTTCCGGGGCAATCTCGGCAGCGACGGCGGCCATGGCGCCCACCGGCACGCACAATATCACCAGATCGGCATCCACCACCGCGGCGCCGGCGCCATCGGCCACATCATCGGCCAGGCCCAGCAGGATCACCCGTTCGCGCACATGCTCGTCGGCATCGCTCACCACCAGTTGCACCGTCGGCATGGCTTCGCGCACGGCGCGCGCCAGCGACGAGCCGATCAGGCCCATGCCGATGATGGCCACGCGCGAAAAGGGCAGCATCAGATGGCGCCCCCGGCCGCGCCTTCGACATAATCGCGCAGGGCAGCGGCCACGGTGCGGGTTTCGCTTTCGGTGCCGATCGAGATGCGCAGGCAGCGCGGCATGCCCTGCACCGCCAGATAGCGGCAGATGATGCCATGATCGAGCAGCCACGCGTTGCAATCGGTCGCCGAAACCGGGCCATCCTCGGGAAATTCCACCAGGATGAAGTTGCAGGCCGACGGGATGGCGCGCAGGCCGGCATTGCCCAGGGCCGCAATCTCGCCGGCCAGCCAGCCGCGCAGGCGGATGGTTTCAGCCCGCACCATGTCGATATGGCCATCATCCGCAAGGCTGGCCACGGCGGCGGCCTGGCCGGTAGTCGTCACATTGAACGGCCCGCGCACACGCTCCAGCGCGGCAATGATCGGCAGCGGCGCCACCGCCCAGCCAATGCGCTGCGCCGCCAGGCCATGGATCTTGGAAAAGGTGCGGGTGACAATCAGATTGGGCAGGCTTTGCGCCAGCGCCAGCCCGTCTTCATAGTCGCCGTCCACGAATTCGGCATAGGCGCAGTCCAGCACCAGCACCACGTCTGCCGGCACGCCGGCAATAAGCCGGCGGATGTCGGCGGCCGCCAGCAGCGTGCCGGTGGGGTTGTTGGGATTGGCGATGTAGATCACCCGCGTGCGCACCGTGATTGCGGCCAGAATCGCCGTCACGTCGCCGGCATAATCCACATCGGGCACCACCACCGGCGTTGCCCCCACCCGGCGGGTCGCACCGTCATAAACGGCAAAGCCGTGGCGCACATGGATGATCTCGTCTCCCGGCCCGGCAAAGCTGGAGGCGATCATGTGCAAGATCTCGTCGCTGCCGGTGCCGCAGATGATGTGGGCCGGGTCCACGCCATATTTGGCGCCCAGCGCTGCGCGCAGCGCCGTGCTGGCCGGATCCGGGTAACGATGGCCCTCGGCCAGCACCGCCTGCATGGCGGCCACGGCCTTGGGCGATGGCCCCCACGGGTTTTCGTTGCTGGAAAGCTTGGCCACCACGGGGGCGCCATCGGCTTTGGCCTTGCCGGGCACATAGGCGTGCATGGCTGCGATCCAGGGTTTCATTTGCGGTGCGGCGTTCGTCATGCCCGCCGGTTAGCGAATATCGCTGGCACAGTCACCCCTGCGCCTTTATCTGGGCCGGCCATGGACCAGCGTTTCGGCCTTGACCGCAGCATAACCCTGCCCGGCGACTTTGCGCTGGCGGGTGGCGGGGTGCTGCCCGAACTCACCATCGCTTATGAAACCTATGGCAGCTTGAACGCCAATGGCACCAACGCCGTCCTGATCTGCCACGCGCTCACGCTGGATCAATATGTCGCCAGCGCCCACCCGCGCACCGGCAAGCCGGGCTGGTGGACGCGGCTGGTGGGGCCGGGCAAGCCCGTGGACCCGGAAGATTGGTTCGTGATCTGCGCCAATGTGCTGGGCGGCTGCATGGGCTCCACCGGGCCGACCAGCCTTGATCCGCAGTCTGGCCAGCCGTTTGCGATGCGCTTTCCGGTGATCACCATAGGCGACATGGTGGCAGCGCAAGCCCGGCTGCTGGATCATCTGGGGGTGGGCACGCTGGCCGCCGTGATTGGTGGGTCAATGGGCGGCATGCAGGCGCTCACCTGGGCGGTGACGCATCCGGCGCGGGTGAAGAAGGTGGTGGCCATCGCCACCGCCGCCCGCCACAGCGCCCAGAATATTGCGTTCCACGAAGTGGGCCGGCAGGCGATCATGGCCGATCCGATGTGGCTGGGCGGGCAATATGCCGCCGATGCGCCGCCGGCGGCCGGGCTGGCCGTGGCGCGCATGGCGGCGCACATCACCTATTTGTCGGAAGAGGGCCTAACCGAAAAATTCGGCCGACGCCTGCAGAATCGCGATGCCGTCTCCTTCGGCTTCGATGCCGATTTTCAGGTCGAATCCTATCTGCGCCACCAGGGTCTCAGCTTTGTCGAGCGCTTCGATGCCAATTCCTATCTCTATATCACCCGGGCCATGGACTATTTTGATCTGGCCGAACCGCATGGCGGCAATCTGGCGCGGGCCTTTGCCGGGGTGCAGAGCCGGTTTTGCCTGGTCTCCTTCACGTCGGATTGGCTTTACCCCACCGCCGAAAGCCGCCGCATCGTGCGCGCGCTGAACGCCGCTGGCGCGCCGGTGAGCTTTGTCGAGCTGGAAAGCCCGTTCGGCCATGACGCCTTTCTGCTGGATGCGCCCGAAATGAACCGCGTCATCAACGGCTTCCTCACTGCATGACGCCGCTCCCCCTGCGACCCGATCTGGCCGCCGTGGCCGCCGCCGTGCCCGATGGCGCCCGCGTGCTCGATATCGGCTGCGGCGATGGCCAGTTGCTGGCCTGGCTGCGCGACACCAAGGGTGTGGAAGGCCGCGGCATCGAGCTGGATGCCGAAGATGTGGCCAGTGCCGTGGGCCGCGGTCTGGCCGTGGTGCAGGGCGACGCCGATACCGATCTGGCCGATTATCCGGATGATGGCTTTGATGTGGTGATCCTGTCGAACGCATTGCAGGCCATGCAGCGCCCGGCCGCCGTGCTGGCGCAACTGGTGCGCATCGGCCGCCACGCCATCGTCTCCTTCCCCAATTTCGGCCATTGGCGCGTGCGGCTCAGCCTCACGCTCGGCGGCCGCATGCCCGTCACCCGCAGCCTGCCGGTGAGCTGGCACGAAACGCCCAATATCCATTTCTGCACCATCAGCGATTTCGAGGCACTGGCCGCCGACATGGGGCTGACGGTGGAGCGCCGCGCCGGGCTGGCCAAGGGCCGGCAGGTGGCGATCTGGCCCAATCTCACCGCCGAAACCGGGGTGTTCGTCCTGCGCCGATAGGCTATCATCGCCGCCGTGGACGACATGGCCGGCCTTGATCCCGAACTGATCCGCTTCTTGCGCGACGAACTGGGCGTGGAACCGCCGGTGGCCAAGGCATGGGAATTTACCGGGCCGCTGTGGCTGTGGCGGCCCAAGACCGGCGATGGCAGCCCCAAGGCATCGCCGGTGGCCTGGCATTTCCTCACCATCGATGGCGATGTGGCGGCCGGCATCCGCGCCGCCGCGCCCGGCCGCTCGGCGGCGTGGGGTTCGGTGTATGTGAAGGCCCGCATCGGCACATCATGCTGGGAAACCTCGGTGTTCCCCAGCAAGGAGGTGCAGGGCTATCTGCTGCCGATCAAGGCCGCCATCCGCAAGAAGGAGCGCATCGCGGAAGGCGATGTGGTGACCGTGGAACTGTCGCTCTGACCGGCCAGCGCCATCAGTCCTGTTTGGCGAACAGATTTTCCGGGTTGCGCATGGCCTTGAATTCCAGGGCATTGCCGGCCGGATCGAACAGGAAGAAGGTGCCCTGTTCCCCCGGCTTGCCGGCAAAGCGCACATGCGGTTCCAGTTCGAATGCAAAGCCGGCCGCGGCAATGCGCGCGCCCAGTGCTTCCCAGCCGGCCCAATCCATCACCAGGCCGAAATGCGGCACCGGCACGCTGTCCCCATCCACGGGGTTGCGGTGGATGGCGCTGCGCGGCGCCTGATGCACCACCAACTGGTGGCCATGGAAATCGAAATCGATCCAGGTGGCCGAAGACCGGCCTTCGGGGCAGCCCAGCACCTGGCCGTAGAAGTGGCGGGCGGCCGCCAGATCATCAACGGGAATGGCAAGATGGAACGGGTTCATGGCTGTGATCCTGGGCTGTGGAGCGCGCAAAGCGCCTGAGCGCGCGCCACGATCTGGCGGCTGGCCAGCCCGATGCCATGGCCGGGCGTTGCCGCCAAGGGGTGATCGGCGGGCAGGGGCGGCGCATCATCGCAGGCAAAGGGCAGCAAAGAGGCCGGCTGGCCCTGGTGATCGGCGTGCAGCAGCCAGTTCATCACGCTGAGCAGCCGGGCGGTGACACCCAGCGATTCGATTCCAACCGCCAGCGCCGCATCCGGCGGCAGGGTGGCACGCCAGGCCAGGCACGGCCCATCAAACCAGCCGCGTGCCGCTTCGCCGGTGGCCAGCACATCATGGAACAGTGCATCCAGCTGTGGCCGCAGATTGGCGGCACCGGCCCTTGAAAGCGGCCGCACCATGCCCAGATTGCTGTTGCCGGCGGGGCCTGATGGCACGCCGGCAAATCCCGGCCCATGGTGGGCGGGACCAGAGGCATCTTTGCTTGAAGAGGAATTTGCCATGCGTGCAATTGATATGTCGCCGTTGCTGCGTTCGTCCATCGGATTCGAAAATCTGAACCGGCTGGTGGAAATCGCCGGCCGGATCGATACCGGTGACGCCTTCCCCCCCTACAATATCGAAAAGCTGGGCGATGGCGCCTATCGCATCCAGATGGCGGTGGCCGGCTTTGCCCGCCCCGAACTGGATATCACCGTGCAGGAAAACACCCTGATCGTCATTGGCCAGGCCGCGCCCGAAGCCGAAGGCAAGGAACGCGTGTTCCTGCATCGCGGCATCGCCAAGCGCGCCTTTGAACGGCGGTTCCAGCTGGCCGACACCATCAAGGTGACCGGCGCCAGCTTTGAGAACGGCCTGCTCAACATCGAGTTGGTGCGCGAAATTCCGGAGCACAAGAAGCCGCGCAAGGTGGAGATTGGTGCCGGGCTGGAGGCCTTGCCGGCCGCCTAACCCCTGAGCACTTTCCGGCGCTCGACGTGGAAGCGTTTCAGCTCCTCGGCGGGCGCCGGCCACGCCGGATCGGCGCGGGCGGCGGCGGCGAAATCCTCCATCGCGGCCTTCAGATTGCCGGCCACTTCATGGGCCTGGGCCCGCGCGAAATAAGCGCGGGCCGGGCTTTTTGGGCCGATTTCTAGGCCATGGGTGATCAGGGCAATCGCCTCGCTGGCGCGGCCTTCGATGCGGGCCAGGGCGATGCCCTTGTTGATCCACGCCTCTGCCACGCCCGGTGCCGCCTTGATGGCCAGATCGAAATCCGCCACCGCGCCGGCCAGCTGCCCGGCCTTCACGCGCGCGGTTCCACGGTTGAGCAACATGGCGAGGCGCACCGGCATTGGCAGGCCGGGCCGGGCAATGGCGCGGTCGCACCGCGCCAGCTGGCCCCGGCTGGGGCGCGGGCTGTCTGCGGCATCGCGGCAGATGCGCGCTTCGGGCGGATCGGGCTCGGCCGCATCCTGCGCCAGCGCCGGGCCGGCCATCAGGGCAAGAAGGGCACAGACAAGGCGCACTGCCCAGGCCCTCAGGCGATGATGTCGGGGATCAGCTGGTCTTCCAGCACGCTGATCTCGTCCTTCAGGCGCAGCTTGCGCTTCTTGAAGCGCTGCAACTGGATCATGTCGGGCATGGACGCCAGCCGCAACGCGTCGATGGCCGCATCCAGATCGCGATGCTCCAGCCTGAGATAATCGATACGGGCGCGGATTTCCGCTTTGTCCACGCTTCTGGGCTCCGGTTGCAGCGGCAGATATGACCATGCGGTAACCAATCTTGTCCGCACCCTCAAGCACTGAACGGTTCAAGGCGGCAATTCATGCCAAAACGGTGGTTGATTGCGGCGAGGCGCATGGACAGACCGGGCAAAGCATGATGCAATTGCAGTTCGCCGTCGGTCTTTGCCAGGCGGCGCAGTGCAGCGAAGGGAGATGTTGATGAACAACAGCCACCGCGACATGCTTGCCGCCCGCCACGCCCGGCTGGACGCCAAATTGGGCAACGAACTGAAGCGCCCCGTGCCCGACACCGGCACACTTCGACAGTTGAAGGCCGAAAAACTGAAATTGAAGGACGAACTGGCCAATCTGCATTGATGGCCTGACCATTGCCCAGCCAGGCCGGGGCCTGCGCCCCGGCTCACGCCCTATTCGTCGCGGCTGATCTTTTCGTCGCGTTCGTGGCGTTCCTGGGCGTCGATCGTCATGGTGGCGATCGGCCGGGCTTCCAGGCGGGCCAGCGAAATCGGTTCGCCCGACACTTCGCACCAACCATAATCGCCGCTTTCGATGCGGCGCAGCGCGGCGTCGATCTTGGAAATCAGCTTGCGCTGGCGATCGCGGGTGCGCAGCTCGATGCCCCAATCCGTTTCGCTGGCGGCGCGATCGGTGAGATCGGGTTCGCGCAGCGGTTCGGCCTTCAGGGCTTCCAGCGTGCTTTCTGATTCTTTCAGGATTTCATCTTTCCACGCCAGCAGCTTCTTGCGGAAATAGGCCAGCTGGCGCTCGTTCATGAACTCTTCGTCGGCGCTGGGACGATAGCCGGAGGGCAGATCATCACCGTGCGCGGGGACGATCAAGGGGCCATCCGTGTGGCCTGGGCCAGAAAATGCTCCGTGCGATTCGCTTTTCATCACCCGTTCCCCATCACGGAACCGAGGCCGAACCCGCATCGGGCCACAGCATCAGCCCTTGTTACCACCGCTGATCAGACCCCTCCGATCAGCACGTCTCCCATGCCGCCCCCATACAGCGGGAGGGCCATGCCAGCAAGCGGCGATACGCGGTGCCGCGGCCTGTTTCTGCGTTCAGGAATAATCTGGACTCGCATGGCGCAATCGATGCCGTTCAGCCCTTCATCCCGTCGAGCCGGGACTGCAGCGCCGCCAGTTGTTCGCGCAAAAGGGCCAGTTCTTCGGCGCTGGCACCGGGCTTTTCGGCAGCCGGCGGCGATTCGGCCGGCTTTTCAGGCGGGCGGAAGGCGCGGCCGGTCATCATGCCGGTGGCGGCCTGGAACATCGCCAGATTCTGCTTGGCCAGATGCTCAAAGGGCTTCAGCGCCGCATCGCGGAACTTGGCATGATTTTCGGCAAAGGCCGACATCGAGGCTTCCAGATAGTGCGGCACCATCGCCTGCATGGAATCGCCATACATCGCAATGATCTGGCGCAGGAACGACACCGGCAACATGGTCTGGCCGCCCGCTTCGCCTTCCATCACGATCTGGGTGAGCACCGACCGGGTGATATCCTCGCCAGTGCGGGCATCGAACACCTGAAACTCGCGGCCCTCGCGCGTCATCTCGGCCAGATGCTCAAGGGTGATGTAGCTGGAGGTTTCGGTGTTATACAGGCGGCGGTTGGCGTATTTCTTGATGATGGTCGGCGATTTGCCGCCCTTGGCATCGGGGGAGGAAGAGGCAGCGGCCATGGAAACTCCCATTATGGTTCGTTGGAGCATCGCTAGCACGGGCATGTGTTGCGCTGCAATGCCGCAGGTGCAGCAGGCCAATGTCTGAAGCCCGGCGCGAACGCGGTCCGCATCCGCTGCCGGTGTTTCTGGCCACCGTGCAAGCGGTGTGCGGCGATGATCGCGCCCGGCTGGGCTGCGTGCTGGCCGGGCTCAGCCGCTATCAGCAAGCGCCACTGCCGCCGCCACGCCAGGCATGGCCGGAGGTGGCGCGGGTGGGCGGCGTCACCTTGCGCGCCGGGGCCCAACAAGGCCGGCCGCTGGTGCTGGTGCCATCGCTGATCAACGCGCCCGATGTGCTGGATCTGGGGCCGGGGCAAAGCCTGGCGGCGCATCTGGCTGGCGCCGGCTTCCGGCCGCTGCTGGTCGATTGGGGCCCACAGCCCGAAGCGCTGGGACTGGCGGCCCTGGTGGAAACCCGGCTGGTGCCTCTGATCGCCACCCTGGGCGCAGCGGTGCCCATGCTGGGCTATTGCCTGGGCGGCACACTGGCGCTCAGCGCGGCGCGCAGCGGCGTGGCCAGCCGGCTGGCGGTGCTGGCGTCACCGTGGCGCTTCGAAGGCTATGGCGCCAGCGGGCGCGGTGCACTGGCTGGCTGGTGGCAGCAGGCGCAACCGCTGGCCCAGCCGCTGGGCGTGGTGCCGATGGATCTGTTGCAACCGGCGTTCTGGGCGCTCGATCCCGAAGGCCTGGCAGCCAAATATGCCCGACTGGCCGATGCTGATGCGGCCGCGGTCGCCGGCTTTGCCCGGCTGGAGGATTGGGCCAATGGCGGGGCGCCGATCAGCCTGGCCGCCGCTGCCGATCTGGCCGGCCTGTTCGATGCCGGTGCCAACGGGCTGGGCGGCGACGGCTTGCCCGGCATCCCGATCCTGGATGTGGTGGCGATGGCCGATCGCATCGTGCCGGCCGCTGCCGCCCTCACCGATCCGGGTGACCCACGCCGGCTTGAGATCATGGGCGGGCATGTCGGCATGGTGGTGGGCGGCCGGGCGCGCGAACGTTTGTGGGACCCATTGGCGGCTTGGCTCGCCGCCTGACCGCAAGGACAATGGTGCAACGCGGCAAACTTGCCTAGGCTCCACCGCGCGACTCGCAACAAAGGGGAAAACCCATGACCAATATCGTCATCACCGCCGCCCGCCGCACCGCCGTGGGCAGTTTTCTGGGCAGTTTTGCCGCCACCCCCGCCCATCTGCTCGGCAAGGCGGCGATCGAGGCGGCGCTTGCCGATGCCGGCGTGGGCGCGGATGACGTGAGCGAGGTCATATTGGGCCAGGTGCTCACCGCCGGCCATGGCCAGAATCCGGCGCGGCAGGCCGCATTGGCCGCCGGCGTCGCGCAAGCGGCCCCGGCCTATGGCGTCAACCAGGTTTGCGGTTCCGGCCTGCGGGCGGTCGCGATGGGGGCCCAGGCGATTGCCAATGGTGACAGCGCCATCGTGGTGGCTGGCGGCCAGGAATCGATGAGCCTTGCGATGCACGCGCAAGCGCTGCGTGCCGGGCAGAAGATGGGCCATCTGGAACTGGTCGATACCATGATCAAGGACGGCCTGTGGGATGCCTTCAACGGCTATCACATGGGCATCACGGCGGAAAATGTCGCCGAATTGTATCAGATCAGCCGCAGCGCCCAGGATGAATTTGCAGTCAGCAGCCAGAACAAGGCCAGCGCCGCCCGCGCTGCCGGGCGTTTTGCCGCCGAAATCGCGCCCGTCACGATCAAGGGCCGCAAGGGCGACACCATCGTTGATACCGATGAATATATCCGCGACGGCGTGACCATCGACAGTGTTTCGGGCCTGAAGGGCGCGTTCAAGAAGGATGGCAGCGTCACCGCCGCCAACGCCAGCGGCCTGAACGATGGCGCCGCCGCGCTGGTGCTGATGAGCGAGGCCGAAGCCCTGCGCCGCGGCGCGCCCATCCTGGCCCGCATCGCCGGCTTTGCCAGCGTGGGCGTGGACCCCAAGATCATGGGCATCGGCCCGGTGCCCGCCAGCCGCGCCGCCTTGGCCAAGGCGGGCTGGACCGTGGCCGATCTGGATCTGGTGGAAGCCAATGAAGCCTTTGCCGCCCAGGCGCTGGCCGTGGGCCAGGAACTGGGCCTGGACCCCACCAAGCTGAACGTGAACGGCGGCGCCATTGCCATCGGCCACCCCATCGGCGCCTCGGGTGCCCGCGTGCTGGTGACGCTGCTGCACGAAATGGGCCGCCGCGATGCCAGGAAGGGGCTGGCGACGCTGTGCATCGGCGGCGGCATGGGGATTGCGATGTGCGTTGAGCGCGGCTGAGGCGCAGGCCCACCCCCGCCCCTCCCGCAAGCGGGAAGGGCGGCGATGGTGCAAGACCGTTCTGCTCCCCTCCCGCAAGCGGGCGGAGCCGGGGGTGGGTTTCTTTCTTCTTCCCGCCCGTCCCAATCCGCGCCATAACCCGGCACCATGATCCGCGACGCCACTCCGCTGGAACGCCTGTTTGCCGGCAGGCACCATGGCCGCCTGCTGGTGCTGGGCCGGCCGCCGGAGCGGGTGCCGCTGGCCCTCGATGGCTGGGAACACACGGCCTGTGTGGCCAGCAGCAACAGCGAACTGCGCCCTGGCACCGTGCGCGCCGATCCCCACCATCTGCCGTTCCACGAAGCCCTGTTCGACAAGGCGATCCTGTCCGCCCCACTGATTCAGCCGCGGTTGATGCTGCGCGAATTGTGGCGGGTGCTGGCCCCGGCGGGCATTGCCGTGCTGGTCGTGCGGGCGCGGCGGCCCTGGCATGTGAAGGATATCGGCTGGCTGCGCGAACCGCTGCAACTGCGGCTGGACGAGGCCATGTTCGACGTGCTGGACTGGCGGGTGGAAACCCTGCCCGAACGCCATCATGTCGTGCTCGTGGCCAAGAGTGATTGGCAGAAACCGGTGCTGGTGGGCGCTGCCGATCCGGCGATGGTGCCCCGTTTGATCAACTGAATCCTGGTGACGTGAAAAATGGACGCAGATGCCCTGGCCGCCGTGGTGAAGATGGTGCCCTTTGCCGCCCATCTTGATCTGAACATCGTGGAACTGGGCCGGGACCGCGTGGTCGTCCACGCCGTCATCAAGCCGGAATATTGCACATCGGGCGGCACGGCCCATGGCGGCTTCCTGATGGCACTGGCCGATTTCACCGGCGCGGTTGGCGCCTATCAGGTGCTGCCCGAAGGCGCCCGGAGCACCACCACCATCGAATCAAAGACCAACATGATGGGCGCGATTCCGGTGGGCAGCACGCTGATTGCCACCGCCACCCCACTGCATGTCGGCCGGCGCACCAGCGTGTGGGTGACGCGGGTGGAAAGCGCCGGCGGCAAGCTGGCCAGCGTGACGACGCAAACCCAGATGGCGATCTGATCGCCATTTCCCGATCCTGCCGGCGCTTCCCCCGCGCGCCATGGTGCCACACCCGCCTGCCAATCGTGCGCCACTGGGTTACAGGCTTTGGCATGCGCCCAGACCTGCCTTCCGCCACCGCTGCCCCCGCAGCGATCACGGCCCCTGCCGTGCTGGCGGCGCCCCCTGTGCTGGCAGCGCCTCATGTGCTCGCGGCGCGGGCGCTGGCCAAATCCGTGCCCCTCGCCAATGGCCAGCGCCGCACGCTGTTTGCCGGCGTTGATCTGGACCTGAGCGCTGGCGATGTCGTGGCGATCACCGGCGAATCGGGGGTGGGCAAATCCACGTTGCTCAACATATTGGCCGGGCTGGATGCGCCGGATGCCGGCACGGTGATGATCGGCGGGCAGGCCATCGCCGGCCTGGATGAAGCCGCCACCACGGCGCTGCGCTGCCGCGCCATCGGCTTCGTGTTTCAGGCCTTTCATGTGCTGCCTCATCTTGATCTGGCCCGCAACATCGCGCTGCCGCTGGTGCTGGCCGGCAGTGCCCAGGCGCCGGCCCTGGATGCGGCGCGCGCCATGCTTGACCGCGTTGGCCTGGGCGGGCGCGGCGGTGATCATCCGGCGGTGCTGTCGGGCGGCGAACTGCAACGTGTGGCGATTGCGCGGGCACTGGTGCACCGCCCGCCGCTGGTGCTGGCCGATGAACCCACCGGCAATCTTGATCCCGAAACC
Organism: uncultured Sandarakinorhabdus sp.; assembly: GCA_964535865.1. GTDB lineage: Bacteria > Pseudomonadota > Alphaproteobacteria > Sphingomonadales > Sphingomonadaceae > Sandarakinorhabdus. The sequence goes on from CAZHTW010000006.1 coordinate 45,908, forward strand.
GCGCGCCGCATTCTCGATCTGTTGCTGGCCAGTGCCGATGCCGCCGGTTCAGCGGTGTTGATCGTCACCCACAGCGAACAGGTGGCCGCTGCCGCCCGCCGCACGCTCAGATTGTCAAACGATGGCCTGGCTGCGGCGCGACCGGCCTGATCGCGCATGACCATGCTTGCCCCCGTTGCCGCGCGCTGGCTGTTGGCCGGCGAATGGCGTGCCGGGCCGCTGCGCATGGGGATCGCCGTGTTGGCGATTGCCGTGGGCGTGGCGCTGGGCTTTGCCGTGCACCTGGTCAATTCGGCCGCGCTGGGCAGTTTTGGCCGCGCCATGGCCAGCGTGCAGGGCCGCGCCGATCTGGCGGTGCGGGCCACCATGCCCACCGGCATGGACGAGTTGATCTATCCGCGGCTGGCCCGGCTGCCCGGCGTGGCGGCGGCTTCGCCGGTGGTCGAGGTTGCGGCCAGTTGGGGACAATTGGCCCGTCCAGGTGCGCCGCGCCTGCCGGGCGGGCGCTTCACCCTTTTGGGCACCGACGTGCTGCGGGCCATGCATGTGACTCCCGGCCTTATTGGCTTCAGCCCCGGCGGCCTGTCTGGGGTTGGCACCCGGCCGGGCTGGCAGGAGGGCATCATCTGGCTCTCCCCCGAACTGGCCCGCGCCACCGGTTTGAAGGTGGGGCAGACATTCCGCTTCACGGCCGCCGGCCGCCCGCTGGCCCTGCACGTAGCCGGGCAACTGGCGGCCAGCGGCGACGAGGCGCGGCTGGCGGTGATCGACATTGCCGAAGCCCAGCAATTGCTCGGCCAGATCGGCCGGCTGCAACGGGTGGATCTGAAACTGGCCGAGGGCGCGGATGTGGCCGCCACCACGGCCCGCATCGCCGCCGTTCTGCCGGCCGATGCCATGGTGGCCACGCCCGAAGGCGAAGCCAGCCGCGCCGACGCGCTCAGCCGCGCCTATCGCGTCAATCTGGGCATGCTGGCGCTGGTGGCCTTGCTCACCGGCGGGTTTCTGGTGTGGTCGGCGCAATCCTTGAGCGTGGCGCGGCGGCGGCCGCAGTTCGCGCTGCTGGCGGTGCTGGGCCTGTCGCGGCGCGGGCTGGTGACACAATTGCTGATCGAAGGCCTGTTGCTGGGTGTGGCCGGTGCGGTGCTGGGCGTGGTGCTGGGCCATGCGCTGGCCGATCTGGCGGTGACCAACTTTGGCGGTGATCTGGGTGGCGGCTATTTCGCTGGCGCACGGGCGCGGCTGGCGTTTCCGCCGCTGGCGGCGCTGGGCTTTGGTGCGCTGGGGCTGGCCACGGCGCTGGCCGGCAGCCTGGTGCCGGCGTTGAGCGCGGCGCGGGTGCCGCCGGCGCTGGCGTTGAAGGGCCTGGGCGATGGGGTTGATCCCACCCGGCGCCCGCCGGCCTGGCCGGGGCTGGCCCTGCTCGCCGCCGGCACCGGGCTGGCGCTGGCGCCGCCGCTGTTTGGCCTGCCGATCCTGGCCTATATCGGCATGGCGCTGCTGCTGGCCGGCGGCGTGGCGTTGATGCCGGCGCTGGCGCGGGCGCTGCTGGCACCGTTGGCCCAGGCCGGCAGCCGGTTCCTGCCGCTGGATCTGGCGATCCGCCGGCTGTGGGGCGCGCCGCAGGCCGCCAGCGTGGCGCTTTCGGGCATCGTGGCCTCCACCGCGCTGATGGTGGCGATGGCGGTGATGGTCGCCAGCTTCCGCCAGAGCGTGGATGATTGGCTGGTCGCGGTGCTGCCGTCCGATCTCTATCTCCACCTCGAGGCCACCGAGGCCGGCGGCATCACGCCGGCCGATCAGGCGCGGCTGGCGGCGGTGCCGGGGGTGGCGGCGGCACGGCTGCAACGGGTGATGTCGATCCGGCTGCAACCGGGCCAGCCGGCGGTGGCGTTGATGGCGCAAGGCGGCTTTGCGGCGGTGCCGTTGATCGGCCACAGCGCCGCCACGCCGCCGGACGGCCATGTGCCGGTGCTGATTTCCGAACCCATGGCCTGGCTGTATGGCTGGCAGGTGGGCGACCGCCGGCAACTGGCCATCGGCGGGCGGCAGACGCCGGTGTTCGTGGCCGGGGTGTGGCGCGATTATGCCCGCCAGTTTGGCGCCATCATCCTGCCGCTGGCGGATTATCGCCGCATCACCGCTGACATGTCCATGACTGATGCCGCCTTTGACCTTGCCCCCGGTGCCGATGCCAAGGCCGTGCAGGCAGCGCTGGCAGCGCAATTGCCGCCGGCCGTGCGCGGCCAGGCGCAATTTGGCCGGCCCGCCGAAATGCGGCGGGTGGCGCTGCAGATTTTCGATCGCAGCTTTGCCGTGACCTATGCGCTGGAAGCCATCGCCATCCTCATCGGGCTGGTGGGGGTGGCAACCAGCTTTTCGGCCCAGGTGCTGGCCCGGATGCGCGAGTTCGGCATGTTGCGCCATGTCGGCGTGCAGAAACGCCAGCTGCTGGTGATGCTGGCGCTGGAAGGCGCCGGGCTTGGGCTGGTGGGGGCGGCGGCCGGCATTGCGCTGGGGCTTGGTCTGGCGCTGGTGCTGGTGGATATCGTCAACCCGCAAAGCTTTCACTGGACGATGGACCTGGCGCTGCCGTGGCCGCTGCTGGCCGGGCTGGCGGCGGCGCTGGTGGCGTGCGCGGCGGGCACGGCGGTTGTGGCGGGGCGGCGGGCGTTGGGCGCAGGGCCGGTGCTGGCCGTGCGGGCGGATTGGTGATGCGGCGGTTGTTGCTTCTCCTGGTGCTGCCGTTGCTGCTGGCGGCGGATTTTGCTGTCGTCCGGCCGGGCGTACCGATGCGCTTTCCGGCCGATCATGGCGCCCATCCGGCCTTCCGCACCGAATGGTGGTATGTGACCGGGTGGGTGAAATCGGGCGTGGGCACCGGCGCCCGTGATGTGGGCATCCAGATCACCTTTTTCCGCACCCGCGTGCCCAGAACGGCCACCAACCGGTCACGTTTTGCAACCGAACAGGTGATTTTTGCCCATGCAGCGATCGCCGATCCCGCCACCGGCCGGCTGAAACACGCCACCCGCATCGCCCGTTCCGGCTTTGGCCTGGCTCAGGCGCGGGAGGGGGACATGGATGTGGCGGTGGATGATTGGCGGCTGTGGCGAGGTCGCGATGGCCGGCTGCACGGGGTGGTGGTGGTGGACGGGCAAAGGCTCGATCTGGCCTTCACGCCCAGCGCTCCGGTGATCGTGCAGGGGCATGGCGGCTATAGCCAGAAGGGGCCAAGGGCTTCAGAAGCAAGCCATTATTACAGCTGGCCGCAACTGAAGATCGGCGGGACCATGGCCGGCAAGCCGGTGACGGGCACCGCCTGGCTGGACCGGGAATGGTCGTCCACCCTGCTCAATCCCCGCGCTGTGGGCTGGGATTGGCTGGGGCTGAACCTGGATGATGGCGGCGCGCTCACCCTGTTCCGGGTGCGTGATGCCAGTGGCCGGGCGCTGTGGGCCGGCGGCAGCCATCGCAGCAAGGCCGGGAAAACCGTGATATTTCAACCGCAAGACGTGGATTGGCAGGCTGCTGGCTGGTGGAAATCGCCGCGCAGCGGGGCCAGTTGGCCGGTGCGGCCGGTTGTGCGTTACCGAGTGAACAATCAGTGGCAAAGCGTTGAAATCAAACCCTTGATGCCGGATCAGGAGCTGGACAGCCGCGGCGGCGGTGGCCCGCTTTATTGGGAAGGCGCCGTCACTGTGCCCGGCGGGCGCGGCTATCTGGAACTCACCGGTTATGCCGCCCCCTTGCGGATGTGAGGGGACCCAAGCTAACTGCACGCCAAGCAGGGGTGCTTTGCCGCGATCGGGGGTTATACGTGATTGAAAATACTGGCATAATTGCGCCTGACTTTGCGCCGGCCGCCCCGCGCGGCCTGTGCACCGATTGCGGTGTCTCGCGCAGCAGCACCCCCAATGATTGCGGCACCGCCTGCCAGTTCATCAAACCCGATTATGCCGCCATGGAAGCCCAGGTCCACGGCCGCGCCCGCGACGAAAGCCGGCCGGACGAGCTGTTTTTCGGGCCTTTTCAACGCATGGCCAAGGCCCGGCTGAAAAAGCCCAGCGAGGGCGCACAATGGACCGGCATCACCAGCCGGCTGGGCGAACGTCTGCTCGAAACCGGCGCGGTCGAAGCCGTGCTGACCATGGCGCCCGATCCGGATGACAAGTGGCGGCCGCGCCCGGTGATGGTGACTAAGGCGGAGGCCATGGCCCAGGTTCGCGGCATGCGCATGGGCTATGCGCCGCTGTTGGCGCTGCTGGGACCGGCGCGGGCGGCTGGGTATAAGCGCATTGGAATCATTGGCATTCCCTGCCAGATCCACGCCCTCAGGCGGCTGGAGGCCAAGCTGGGCTTTGAACGGCTCTACGTGATCGGCACGCCGTGCAGCGACAACACCACGACCGAGAATTTCCACGAATTCCTCAGCCTATTGTCAGACAAGCCGGAGACCATCACCTATCTGGAATTCAAGGCCAATTATCATGTCGAGCTGCGGTTTGACGATGGCAAGCGCAAGGAGGTCCCCTTCCTGATGCTGCCATTGTCTGATCTGCGGCCGGATTTCTTCCCGCTCACCTGCCGCACCTGCGTGGATTATACCAACAGTCTGGCCGATATCACCGTCGGTTACATGGGCGGCACCGGAGAGCAATGGCTGCTGATCCGCAACGATCGCGGTGCCGAACTGCTGGGCCTGCTGGGCGACGAGGTGGCGCTGGGGGAGCCCGATGACAATGGCAAGCCCGATGGCTCAAAGCGCGCCGGGCCGGTGAAGGGCTTCATGGCCAACACCGAACGGGCGGCCGGCGGCCTGCCGCTGCGCAGGATGCCCAAGTTCATCCGGCCGCTGGTGGGCAAATTGATGCCGATCGTTGGTCCCAAGGGCAAGGAATTCGCCCGCACCCGCCTGGAAATGAAGGCGATCGAGAC
>CAZHTW010000007.1:0-49219 GCA_964535865.1 uncultured Sandarakinorhabdus sp.
CGCGAGAAACTGCCCGAGGAAAAACGCCCCGGTCCACAGCCCCATCCCCCGGCCGCGCGCCTGCGGCGGCAACGAACGCATCGTCCAGGTGAGCATGTTGGGCAGCATGATGCCGCTGCCGATTGACGCGAGAATGAGCGACCCGGCAATCAGCGGCAGGCTGCCTGACAGCCCGGCTCCGGCATAGCCGATGGCGCTGATCACCAGCCCTCCCCTCAGCAGGCCCGCGCCGGCTTCACGTCCCGATGTGTGGAAGGCCACGGCGCCAGCCGTCACGGCAATGTTGCAGAGTGCGCCAATCAGCCCGATCGCAATCGGCGCAACATCGCCGGATATCTGCAGGATCGGCCCGAGTTGGACGATCACGATATAGAAGGATATCCCAACGAATACCGTCGTCAGCGCCAACGGCAGCACAACGGAAAATGGGAAACGGGTATCGCTGGTGGCGGACAGCGGCCTGATGACCTTGGGTTCAAACAGGATGATCGCTGCCGCCAAGGCCGCCGGGATGGCAAGCAGATAGAGCAGGAAGGGCCCACGTGAACCGAACATCTCGGCCAGTGCTCCGCTTGCGGCAATCAATATGATGGCCGCGATTGATGCAGACCCAACCTGAACCGAAATCCATTTCTCGCGGCGTTCGCCTTCGAAATAGTCGCCGATCAGCACGGTCGAGACCGTCATGATCAACGCTTCGACCAGGCCCAGGCCGATGCGTGCGGCAAGGATCTGCGTCAGATCGTGCAGAAACATCGGGACAATCCCGAAAGCGGCATAGGCCAGCAGCGCGCCGATCAGCAGCGCCTTGCGTCCGATGCGATCCGCCAGCAAGCCCGCCAGCGGCGAAAACAGCGCCACACAAAGCGCCGGAACCGTCAACGCCACCGGCACAAGCAGCGCATGGTTCGGCGTGGCTGCAAATTCTTTGAGGAGCATCGGCAGAACCGGCACCAGCGCAATGATCGCCATCACCGGCATGACCGAACAGATCATCACCATGATCCCGTGGCGGGTCTGGGCCATGATCTGGGTCGGCGTTTCGTCAGTCATCATGGCTGTTCCCGTGCCTGGCTTGAAATTGATGTGCGGGCTTGACGGTCACGCCGGCAACGGCGGGTCATGCAGCCACCGGCCCGTTTGTTCGCCGGCTTGAACAGCCGCCGTTGCATCAGAATGGCGCCGCCAGACGGTGCAGCGCCTGCCCAATCATGCCACCGATCCGTTCGGGCGAACCGCCGGCAAGCTGGGCGGCGCCAATTGCGATGCTGCTTTCGACAACGTCCCGGCAGCGTTCGTAGCGGCGCTCCTCATAGGCTGACAGCGCCTGTTCGACCGACCCCGCCCTGGCGATTTCCTCGGCCAGCACGATGGCACTTTCAACCGCCATGCCCGCTCCCGAGGCGAGATGCGGCGTCGTCGCGTGCACGGCATCGCCCAGCAGGACGATCCGTCCATCGTGCCACGGACGCGGCTGGATCTTCGCGGCCAGCGGCCTGTAGTTGATCCAGTCCTGCGTGGTCATGTTGTCCCTGATCCAGCCTGCATTGCCGCCGAAATCGGCAAGCCGTTCCTTCAGGCCGGAATAAAGCTCGTCATGGCCGAAGTGCTTGCTGCTGCGCTGATGCGGAGTCAGAAGAAACAGATAGACCATGTCCGTACCGCATCGGGTGATCCCGCAGGTGTACTTGTGACCAAGATACATCTCGCCCTTTTCAAGCGACGGCGGCTTTTTCATCGAAACCCGCCAGCAACCCTGACCGGTGTGTTCGGGTTTTCCCATGTGTGGAAAGGCCAGATCACGCACGGTGCTGCGCACGCTGTCGGCTCCGACCACCAGATCGAACTGCCCGTGCGTTCTGTCAGAAAATGCAACCTTCACACCGCAGGGCTCATTGGCAAGTTCGCTCACCGTTATGCCCAGCCGCACGGTGATGCCCAGCGCCTTGACCTTGTCCTGCATGAGATGATGCAGCACCGGGCGCATGATCCCGCCGGTTGCCGGAAGCCCTTTCTCCAGCGGGGGTTCATCCAGATCGCGCAGGAACTGGCCCGTGAAGGCGTGGATCGAGGACCCGGGCGCAATCGCACCTTCCCGCGCGATGCTGTCAACCATGTCGAGATGACGATAAGCGCGCAACGTTGGCCCGGTGATGGTGATGCCCGCGCCATAGACCCGCCATTCGGAATCGATATCGATCAAGCTGACATCGATGCCACGCTGCTTGAGCAGGATGGCAGCCGCCATGCCGCCGATCCCGCCACCAACGATCAGGGCATTCCTGCAATGGCCAACTGTGCCGGTCATGTCACAAATCACTCCCCTTGTACCTGACGTTGATAGGCCGTGCCCAACGGTCCGAAAAATCCTTCCTCTCAATGTCCAGGTATCGAAACGGGCGAATTGTGCCGCTCGCATCGATAGGTTGGTATCCAGACCAAGCGCGGGACAGAATTTGCCCGCCCGCTAAAGTGGCAAGGTGGCGAAGTTGCCCGTCCGTTCGCCGGCGCGGCGGAACGTCGGGCCGGGAAGGTGTCAAGCGATGAAGATATTGGTCACAGGGGCGAACGGCTTTGTCGGCCGTCACTTGGTTGGCCGCTTGCTCGCGAGCGGCCACGACGTGATTGGCACCGACACGTCTGGCGACGGCATGCCCGCTGGCGTGCGGACGGTTGTGGGCGATCTTGGCGATGCGATGGTGCGACGCGAGGCCATCGCCGATGGGTGCGATGCAGTCGTGCACCTCGCCACGGTCCCTGGCGGTGCGGCAGAGGCAGACCCGGCGGCGTCGCGGCGCATCAATGTCGATGCGATGTATGATCTGATGGAACAGGCGGGCGCTGCCAGACCGGGCGTGCGCTTCGTCTATGCCAGTTCGATTGCTGTATACGGCGACCCCTTGCCTGTCGCCGGTGTGGACGATTCCACGCCGCTGTCGCCGCGATTAATCTATGGCGGGCACAAGGCCATGATGGAAACCGCTGTGACGCTTTATAGCAATCGTGGCGTGATCGATGGCGTTTCCCTGCGATTGTCTGGCATTCTTGCCCGCCCCAAGGGGCCTTCGGGCATGAAGTCGGCATTCATGAGCAATATTTTCCATGCGCTGGCGGGCAATCAGCCGTTCACCTGTCCTGTCTCGGAAGACGCGACGATCTGGGCGCAATCGGTGGAACGCTGTTCTGGCAATCTGGTGCATGCGCTCGCCTGCGATGCAGCGCTGCTGCCGCCAACACGCGTGGTGACCTTGCCGGCCCTCAGGATCGCGATGGGCGAACTTGCGCGCGAGATCGCCAGCCAGTGCGGCGTCAGCGCGGCGCTGGTCAGCTACCAGCCGGACGCGGCGCTTCAAGCCGCCTTTGGCGCTCACCCGCTGCTCAAGACCCCCGCTGCCGAGAGAGCGGGCTTTTCGGGAGATGCAAGTGTTGTTAACCTTGTCGCGAGCGCACTGAAGATGCTGCATTGAACCGGGAGAATTGCCTTGAGATTCCAGCGCCTGGATCTGAACCTTCTTGTCGCGCTGGATGTTCTGCTCGAGGAATGCAGCGTGTCGCTGGCCGCCGACCGGCTGTGTCTTTCGCAGTCGGCCACGTCGAGCGCACTGGGGCGGCTACGCGACTATTTCAAGGATGATCTGCTGGTCCTGAAAGGCCGGCAGATGGTCCTCACGACGCGCGGCGAGGAATTGATCGAACCGGTCCGCAAGGTGCTGGAGCAAATCCGTTCCACGATTGCGGTTGCCCCCGAGTTTGAACCCGAGACATGCGACCGGCAGATCCGGATCATGGCTTCCGACTATGTCACCGAAGTGCTGCTGACCGAGACACTGCATTGGCTGGAAAAGGAGGCGCCGTTGATGCGCTTCGAAATCCAGACGATGGCGAGCAACCCGATCGACTCGCTCGAACGGGGAATGATCGATCTGCTGCTCACGGTTGATTTTGCCATGTCATCCGACCACCCGAGAGAGTTTCTTTTTCAGGACGATCATGTCGTGGTCGGTGACGCGGGCAATCCGGCACTGTCGGGCCCCATCAGCGCTGACAGCTATTTTGCCCTGGGGCACGTAACGACCCGCTTTGGCCGTTCGCGCATACCGGTGTTCGAAGACTGGTTCCTCAAACGCCACAAGCGGGCACGCCGGGTCGAAGTGGTTGCGCCGACCTTTCTGTCGCTGCCGGGCCTCCTCGTTGGCACAAGCCGGGTGGCGACGATGCACCGCAAGCTGGCGGAGCGCGTGTGCACGCACATGCCGCTCAAGATGGTCGACGTTCCCTTCGATATTCCGCCGATCCGCGAGGCAATCCAATGGCATGTCGCCAGCCGCAATGATTTTGCCATCCAGTGGGTGATTGGGCAGCTCCGAACCAAGGCACTCGAAATGTACGGAAGCGATGGCGACAAGGCAGACAATGGCGAAGACGGCAAGCTGGCGCTCGAATTCCAGACCAGCCGCGACAGCCTGAACGGCTGACTGGCAATCACAACGCTGCCTGGCCCCAACATTTTCTTCAAGATTCCCGCACCAATTGCCGACATCGATAGGCGGCGATTGCTGCAATTCATTGTTCGTTGCGGGCCAAAGGATGCATTGCGGTTCAGCCTGTAGCAGGAGAGGTCCATGAGCATTCTGGGTGTCGAAAGCGTCGTGTTCGGCGTTGAGAATCTGGCTGAGCATACGCGCTTCTGGACCGATTTCGGGCTTGCGGCGGAAAGCGTGAATGACGTGGAAACCGTGTTCCGCCTGCCTTCGGGCAGCCGCGTGATCCTCTACCGCCACGGCGATCCGCGCCTGCCCTCGCCCGATCCCTTTCCTGGCGACGGCATCAAGGAGACCGTCTGGGGCGTGGCTGACCAGGCGTCGCTTGATCGCTATGCTGCCAATCTGGCACGCGAAGTGGCCATTGCCACGGGAAGCGATGGCACCGTGCGCTGCGTGTGCCCGGACGGGCAGCCGATCGCGCTGCGGCTGTGGACCAAGCGTCACTTCGTGTCCGAAGCCAGTCCGGTCAACACCCCCACCAGCCACCCACGCTTCAACCAGCACCGCATCTGGCGCCGCAAGTGCATACCCAAGACGATCAACCACGTGGTGTTCTTCTCGCCGGATTATGTCGGCAGCTTTGAATTTTATGATCGCCACCTCGGCTTCCGCTACACCGACCATTCCAAGGGCACCGGCATTTTCGCGCGCGCTGATGGCACTTATGAACATCATTCGATCTTTTGGGTGAACTGCGATCTGCCGATTGCGCCCGACCATTTCAAATTCATGCACATCGCTTTTGGCTGCGACGATATCGACGAGGTGATGCTGGGCGCCAACATCATGGACGCGCGCGGCTGGAAGAATTCCAGCATGAACAGCTCGGGCGGGATCAGCCGCCACCGGGCGACCAGCGCGATCTATTACTATTGCGACATCCCCGGCAAGGCAGGCGAAGCCGAGTATCACGCCGACAGCGACTATCTTGATGACAATTGGGTGCCGCGCGCCTGGGACTTCCGCTTCGGCAGCCTGCTGTGGTCAAACAACGCACCACCGATCTTCCGCGGCGACAATATTCCATGGGACATGAGCTTCGATCTCGATCGCAAGAGCTTCGAGCCCTATCGCAAGACAGCACCCGGCAAGCGTCCGGCCGAAGGCAAGCTCGCCGAGATGACTGAGGCCGACGAGCACGCCATCTGACGAGCCGCTGTCCCGGCTGGGCCGGATCGGTGACATCAGCTTCGCAGTGGCCTCGGGCCGGCTTGAGGCTGCGCACAGGCGGCTGCCGCAGATCTTTGCAGAGCAGATGGGCCTCGTGCCGGGCGCCTTATTTCTGTTCCATGGCCCGCCTGGCGACAGCCGCGGCCTCGCGTGCCAGCGCGCGTTGCACCTGCGGCAACGCCTCATGGCGCCGGCGGTGCGCCTGCACCCGAGGAAAGGTCAGGATCGAGAAACCGCCGATTTCGGCATTGGTATAGGCCCACCACAAATAGGTGTCGATGATCGACCAGTCCTCGCCATACCACCATGTCCGATCAGCGAGATGCTCCTCAAGCTGTTGCACAACGCCGGCCAGCAATTCACGCCCACGTGCCCGCACCGGCTCAATGTCGCCGGTTGTCCACATGAAGGGCACCTTGTTGGCACGGACATAGGGGTGCCAGCCTGACGACACCCACAGCAGGTCTGCCATATGGCGTGCCTTGTCCCATGCCGATGTTGCCGGCGGAAAGAGGCTTGCCTGTGGAAAGGTCTCGGCCAACCACATCAGGATAGCGCCATTCTCGGCCATCGGGCGGCCATCCACCAGCAAGGTCGGCACTTTGCCGTCGGGATTGATGGCGAGAAATGCGGGTGCCTTGTGCTCGCCCTGCTGCATGATCAGCAGGCGATCCGTGTAGTCGCACCCGCAATGTTCCAGCGCGGTCAGCGTCACGCGGCTGCAGGCCGTGTGCGCGTGGTAGAGGGTCAACGCCGGTGCCATCAGCTCATCCTCATGCGCGCGGCATCTTCGCGCGCGATGGCGCGGACAAAGGCGGGATGTTCGGCAACGCGGCGGCGGTGATCGGCGATCCGGTCCAGACCGCTGAGGTCATATTCACCCTCCTCTGCCGTGGTGTAACACCAGTAGAGATAGGTATCGAGGATCGACCAGTCGTCCCCATACCACCATTTCTGGGCCGCCAGCCGCGTCTCGAGCCGCGCCAGCATCGGCGCCATCAATTGCTTGCCGCGTGTCCGCACCGGGGCCGGATCGCCGGTGGTCCAACGGATCGGCATCATGTTGGCGCGCACGGCGGGGTGCCACACCGATGACACCCAGAACAGATCGGATTGCTGCTGCGCCTGCCCCCAGGCATCGACAGCGGGCAGCAGCCCTGCCAGCGGATTCTCGGTGTGAAGCCACCACAGGATGGCGGCATTTTCGGTGAGCAGGCGGTTATCGACCAACAGGGCCGGGATCTTCCCGCGCCGGTTCACAGCAAGATACTCGGGCGTCCGCTGCTCACCGCGCCGCAGGTCAACGGCGCGATCGGCGTAGTCCGCGCCAACCTGTTCAAGCGCTGTCATGGTCACGCGTGAACAGGCACCGGGCAGGTGATAAAGCACAAGCTCAGCCATGGCTTTGCCCGCGCGAAGCCTTGACGTCGGGAGAGAAGCGAAGTTCGTACAACGCGCATTCCGTTCGGATTTGATGCCATTCGCTAACTAACATCGATTGCGCATGAAAATCACATTCATCCCCGCGAAGCAGACGATCCGTTCCAATCGATATCCGATCCGAAATCGCCAATCGCCTTCGTCCTGCCTGACGGCGAACAGGACGATGATTTGCGCTGATTGCCGGGCACCAAGCCCAAGCCGCAGGTTGTCTGAGCGGCCTAATCGGCCGTCCAGCCACCATCGACGATCAGGCTGGTACCGGTCATCAACGCCGAAGCGTCGCTGGCAAGAAACAGCACCGCGCCCATCAGGTCTTCAACCTGACCGATGCGGCCCAGCTTGATCTTGTCCGCCACGCTCGCCTTGAAGGCCGGGTCGGCAAGGAACGGCTGTGTCAGAGGGGTTTCGATGAAGGTCGGCGCGATGGTGTTCGACCGGATGCCATGCGGCGCCAGATCAAGCGCAAAGGCCTTGTTCATGCCTTCCATTGCCCACTTGCTCGCGCAGTAAAGGCTGCGGTTCGGCCCGCCGACATGGCCCATTTGCGAGCCCATGTGGATCAGCGAGCCAGGCGCGCCGGCCGCCATCAGCCGCCTTGCGCAATGCTGGGCGACAAAGAAGGCTGACTTGAGATTGAGGCCGATAACGGCATCAAAATCATCCTCACTGGCCTCCCACATTGGCTTGGGCCGATTGGTCCCGGCATTGTTGACCAGCACATGAAACGCCTCGCGACCCGCGAAGAATGCCGCAACGGCGGCCAGATCCGTTGCGTCGAGAACCGCGGCGCGGGCACCTCTGCCAATTGCGTGCGCTGCGGCCTCAATTTCGCCGGCGGAACGCGCCGCCAGTGTGACCTCCGCCCCGGCTTCGGCGAGTGCGGCGGCACAGGCGAGGCCGATGCCCCGCCCGGCTCCCGTCACCAGCGCACGCTTGCCATCAAGGCGGAAGCTTGGTGTTTTGGGGATGGCAATCATGCGGCGGTCTGCGGCATGGGGTCGGCCGCGCCGGCATAGGGAAGATTGCGCCCGCCATAGCGGCGCAGGCGGATATTGGCCTGTTCGCCGTGCCCGGCAAAGCCCTCCATCGCGCACAAGCGGCTGCAATAATCGCCCACCAGCACGCTCGCCTCGTCAGTCAGCACCGTCTGATAGGTGCAGGTCTTGAGGAACTTGCCGACCCACAGCCCGCCAGTATAGCGCGCCGATTTCCTGGTCGGCAGCGTGTGGTTGGTGCCGATGACCTTGTCGCCGTAGGACACATTGGTCCGCGGGCCGAGGAACAGCGCGCCATAATTTGTCATGTTGCGCAGGAAAAAGTCCGGGTCGCGCGTCATCACCTGCACATGTTCATTGGCGTATTCATCGGCGACCGCGACCATCTCCTCATAGCTGTCGCACACAACGACCTCGCCGAAATTCTTCCACGCCGGGCGGGCGTAATCGGCGGTCGGCAGGATGGTGAGCAGCCGTTCGACCTCGCGCATGGTCTCGCGCGCAAGGCGTTCGGAATTGGTGATGAGGATGGCCGGGCTTTCCGGCCCATGCTCAGCCTGGCCCAGCAGATCGGTGGCGCAGAGTTCGGCGTCAACAGACTCGTCGGCGATCACCATTGTCTCGGTGGGACCGGCGAACAGATCAATGCCCACCCGGCCAAACAGCTGGCGCTTGGCTTCGGCGACGAAGGCATTGCCGGGGCCAACCAGCATGTCGACGCCCGCGATACTGTCGGTCCCGATCGCCATCGCACCGATCGCTTGAATACCGCCCAAGGCATAGATGGCATCGGCACCGGCCATCGCCTGGGCAGCCACGATCTTGTCGGCCGGCTTGCCATCGAAGGGCGGCGCGCAGGTGATCACCCGCTGCACGCCTGCAACCTTGGCGGTGATGACCGACATGTGCGCCGAGGCAAGCAGCGGGTATTTGCCGCCCGGCACGTAGCAGCCGGCGGCATTGACCGGGATGTGCTTGTGGCCAAGGATCACCCCGGGCAGGGTTTCCACTTCGACATCCGCCATGCTGGCACGCTGTATCTGTGCAAAGCCGCGCACCTGCGCCTGCGCGAATTCGATATCCTTGCGTTCCTGTGCGGTCAGGCGTTCAACGCAATTGTCGATTTCAGCCTGGCTGAGCCGATAATCCTCGCGGTCCCAGCCATCGAACCGGACGCTCATCTCGCGGACGGCGATATCACCGCGCTGATCGATGTCGGCCAGCGCCGCTTCGACAATCGCGCGCACGTCACGGTCAGCGTCTGCCTTTGCCTGCGCGCTGGCGCCGCGCTTGAGCCATTGGGCCATCGTCGTCCTCCCCCTTGCCGTGTCGGGCTGTTCCGTTGCTGGAATCCTCCTCTGCCCACCGCCACACCATCGCATTGGATCGAAGGCTTCCTATCGAACGAACGCCTTTGTCCTCTTTGGCGACGACGGCCAAACAGAGGAGGATCAGAGGGAGAATCATGGATGCGCCTTGCGACGCTCGCCAACGCCACGCCTGATGGGCAGCTCATCATTGTTTCGCCCGACGGGCTTCATTACGCTGTCGCGCCGGTGGCCACCTTGCAGCAGGCGCTTGAGCAGTGGGACCAGGTGGCGGACGCGCTGCGGGCGGTCAGCGACTTTCCCCATGCGCTCGATCCCGCCAGTCTGCTCGCCCCGCTGCCGCGCGCGTGGCAGTGGCTCGATGGCTCGGTCTACCCCAGCCACGGCGCGCTGATGGACAAGGCGCTGGGCATTGAGCCGTTCAAGCCCGATTGGCCATTGATGTATCAAGGCGTGTCCGACACCTTCCACGCACCGCTCGCCGATGTGCCGATGATTGATGATGCACTGGGCATCGATTTCGAAGGCGAGTTCGGGGTCATCACCGATGCCGTGCCCATGGGCACCAGCGCCGCCGACGCAGCAAAGCACATCAAGCTGATCGTGCAGATCAATGACTGGTCGCTGCGCAAGCTGGCCGGGCCGGAAATGCGCAGCGGGTTCGGCTGGATCCAGGCCAAGCCGCCGTGCGGGATGGCGCCATTTGCGGTCACGCCCGATGATCTGGGCGAGGCCTGGCAGGACAACCAGCCCAACATGCACCTGCGCGTCCACTGGAACGGCGCGCAGTTCGGCAATGCGCACGGCAAGGCCATGGCGTATGGATTTCACGAACTTGTCGCCCACGCGGCGCGCACCCGCAATCTGGTCGCCGGGACGGTGATCGGCTCAGGCACCGTGTCCAATCCCAACTACCGGGAAGTCGGCTCAAGCTGCATTGCCGAGCGCCGCGGGATCGAGATGGTCGACACCGGGGCCATGGTCACCGATTTCATGACATATGGCGACAGCGTGCGCATGGAGGCGCACACCGCCGATGGCCGCTCGCCCTTCGGCGTGCTGGAACAGACCGTGGTGCGCCCGTGACGACAGGCCTGCCGCCGATCCAGCGGGTGGTGACCGGCCACGATGCGAATGGCCGCGCCTGCTTCAAGTCAGAAGATGTGGCCGAGCCGAAGCTGATCCCGACGGGCGATGCCAACTTCCTGCTGCTGTGGACCACCGCCATGGTTCCCGCTGACAACAATGACGAGACAGACGGGCGCGAACGTGACGTGGGGACGACGCTGAACGGCGGCAGCGCCTTTCGTATCGTTGACATGCTGCCCGGCGGCGAAAGCCCCTTCCACCGCACCAATTCGATCGATTACGGCATCGTTCTGGACGGCGAGATCGAACTGGAGCTGGATGATGGACACAAGACCACCGTTCGCAAGCATGGTGTCATCATCCAGCGCGGCACCAACCACCTGTGGCGCAACACCACCGACAAACCCTGCCGGATCGCCTTCATTCTGATCGAGGCCCCCGCCTATCGCCACAACGGGGTGCCGTTGGGCGAGGCCAAGCCCGAACAGGTGGACGACCGTTACGGGGACGAGCGGATCAAGTGACGACACAGCCCGGCCTGTCGCGCTTTTCGCTTGGCGGGAAGCGGGCAATCATCACCGGCTCCACCCGCGGCATCGGCCGCGCGATTGCCGAAACATTTGTGGCCAGCGGCGCCAAGGTGGTGATCTCCAGCGAGGATGGTGCCGATACGGCGCGGGTGGCAGCGGAACTGGGGCAAGTCGGCATCTGCTGCGATGTGACCGATGATGATGCGGTCGCGGCGCTTGTCGATGGATCGCTGGCGA
The DNA here is from genome assembly GCA_964535865.1 of uncultured Sandarakinorhabdus sp. GTDB lineage: Bacteria > Pseudomonadota > Alphaproteobacteria > Sphingomonadales > Sphingomonadaceae > Sandarakinorhabdus. The sequence goes on from CAZHTW010000007.1 coordinate 11,337, forward strand.
TGCTCGGCGGGCTTGATATTCTGGTTTGCAATGCCGGCATCACCGGGCAGGCAGGGCCGTTCGCCACGATCGACATGGCCGATCATGACCTGGTGATGCGCCTCAATCTGCGCAGTCAGGTGGTGCTGGCAAACCGAGCCCTGCCCCATATTGCTGCCGGCGGGGGCGGATCGGCGGTGCTGATGGCCAGTATCGCCGGCCTGCGCGGCAACGGCGCGATCAATGCCTATGCGCTCAGCAAGGCCGGCGTTGCGCAGCTGGCGCGAAATCTGGCGGTCGAATGGGGCCCAAGGAAGGTGCGCGTCAACGCCGTCGCCCCCGGCTTTATCGCGACCGAACTGTCAGCGCCGCTGCTGGCCAACCAGGACTTCATGGCGCGCCGGATACAGATGACCCCACTGCGCCGCCCAGGGCAGGCGGAGGAGGTCGCGGCAGCTGCACAGTTCCTTGCCAGCGATGCGGCCGGCTTTGTCACCGGGCAAACGCTGGTGGTCGATGGCGGGACATTGATCACCGATGGCAGCTGAGCGCACGTGGCCAGCAGCGGTGACCGGGCGGTCACCAATAAATGCATTCGATAGGTGGTAACCCATTCAGTCGGATTTTTGTGCGGCAGGGAATTGGATAGGCAAGGCGTGGCGCGAGCAATCTCGCACAGGCAGGATTGGAAAGAGGGATTGATGGCCAGAGTCACTGATGTTCGCTATGTGGGTTATGCCGTGCCTGACCTCGCAGCGGAGCACAGCTTCTACACCGAGAACTGGAAGCTCAAGGACGTCACCCCGGCCGGCGGGGCGGCTGACGGGATGATCTATCTCGCCACCCAGGGGAATAACGAACTCTACGTCGTCCGCCTGCGGCAGAGCGAGGTGCGCCGGGTCGATGTGGTGGCGCTGGCGGCCGACAGCCGGGCAGATGTCGAAGAGCTCCATGGTCAGGTGGCAGCATCAGGCTGCCAGATCATCTTTGCCCCACGCGATCTGGACAGCTTTGGCGGCGGATACGGGTTCCGCTTCTTCAACCCCGACGGCATTGCGATGGAGATTTCCGCCGATGTCGCGCGCGGGTCTGCGCGCCCGCTGGCCGTGGGCGAGGCGATCCCGGAAAAAATCAGCCACGTGGTGTTCCATTCGCCCCAACACAAGGAAATCACCCAGTGGTTCATCGATGTGCTGGGCTTCCGCCTGTCAGACTGGATCGGCGATTTCATGAGCCTGATCCGCTGCAACACGGCGCATCACCGCATCGCTTTCCTGCCCGGCCCGGCCTGCCTCAACCACATCGCCTATGACATGCCCAGCGTCGATGAGATGATGCGCGGGCTGAAGCGCCTGCGCCGCGCAGGGCATGATACGGCATGGGGCCCTGGCCGCCACACGGCGGGCAACAACACCTTCACCTATTACGTCACGCCCGCCGGGTTCGCGGTGGAATATACCTCCGAGCTGGAAGACGTGCCCGACGATGACAGCTGGGAGCCGCGCACCTTCGCCCCCGCGCCGGAAATCATGGACCAGTGGGGCATCGGTCAGGGCGGCCCGCAGACCATGCCCAAGCCCGCGCCCGATGCGGGTCTGTTCATTCCTTCAGGAGTTTAGGTCTTGGCTCTGTTCGAACCCTTTCCCAACTACGTCTGGAACCTGTCGGTTTCGATCGCACTCGAAAACGGCGGCAAGATCGGTGAGATCGTCGACATCATCAAGCCGCTGATGGCCGCTGCCGAAGCGGGCGAGGATGCCGGCACCCAGGAATTCATGGCTGAATGGGTCCGCATGGCCGACAAGCTGGTGGAACTGGGTGAAGAGGACCTTGCAGCGGGGCGCAAATTCTCGGCGGGAAACAAGTTCAAGCGCGCGGCCATCTATTACCAGACCGGCGAACGCATGCAGGGCCTCGGCCATCCGGGCCGGGCCGAAACCTATGACAAGGCGATCCGCAATTTCCTGCGCGGGGTGCAGTATGCGGGCGAGCCGGTGACGCGCATCGCCATCCCCTATCAGGGCAAGGAAATCACTGGCCTGTTCCACAAGGCCCCGGTCGAAGGCCCGGCGCCGTGCGTGGTCTATTGCAACGGCCTCGATTCCATGAAGGAAATGCTGTGGATGGGCGGCCTGCCCACCGCGCTTGCCAAGCGCGGTATCCATACGCTGTGTGTCGATCAGCCCGGCACAGGCGAGGCGCTGCGCCTGCAAGACTTGCCCGCCACGCCGTACAGCGAGCAATGGGCCTCCATTTGGGTCGACTATCTGGAAACACGCGATGATATCGACAAGGCACGGATCGGGATGACCGGCATCTCGCTCGGCGGGCATTATGCCCCGCGTGCGGTCGCCTATGAACCCCGCTTTGCATCGGGCGCCGCGTGGGGAGCGAACCACAACTGGCACGAAGTCCAGTTCAAGCGGATGAAACGCGAAGGCGAAAATCCCGTGCCACATTATTGGAACCATGTGTTCTGGGTGTTTGGCGCCAGTGACATGGCCGACTTCATTGAAAAGTCGAAGGACATGAACCTCAACGGGCATATGGACCGGATCACGGTGCCGTTCCTTGTCACCCACGGGATCAAGGACCGGCAGATCTCGCCGGACTATGCCAACGACAGCTTCAACCAACTGATCAATTCGCCGCGCCGCGAATTGAAGTGGTTCACCGATCGCGAAGGCGGCGTCGAGCATGTCGGTGCCGACAATCACGCCTTTGCCATCGACTATATCGCGGACTGGTTCGCCGAAACGCTCGGCGGAAACATCAAGGCATAGGCATCATGGCCCCTCCCAACCGTCCCCCGCCGCGGACCGCAACCGTCTTGGCCAAGCGGCAGGTCACGCCCAACCTGCTGAGGATCACGCTGGGCGGGCCAGGCATGGCCGATTTTCCCGAAGGCAAGGCTGGTGGCTATATCAAGCTGCGCCTGTTCCCGGCTGGGCCCGATGGCCCTGTGTCGGTGCGCACCTTCACGATCCGCCACCAGCAAGCGGGGACAATTGATGTCGACTTCGTCCTCCATGCCAACAATGACGGGCAACATGGCCCGGCCACGCAATGGGCGATGCAGGCGGCGATTGGTGCCACGATCGAGATCGGCGGCCCCGGCCCGGCAAAGCCGCTGCCGCCCGGCCATGATTTCTACCTCGTCGCCGGTGACATGACCGCGATGCCGGCGATCTCGGTCAATCTCGAAAATTTGCCCGCCAATGCCATCGGGTATGGCGTCATCGAAGTCCAGTGCGAGGAAGACCGGCAGGATATCAGCGTTCCGCCCGGCTTCGATCTCGATTTTGTCATCAATCCCGAGCCCGGGACTGGCGCCAAAGCCATGCTGGAGCGGGTGCGCGCCGCCGCCCCGCACGTGGGCGAGATCTATGCCTGGGTCGCCAGCGAGTTTGAGACGATGCGCGCCTTGCGCAGTTTCCTTCAGGGCGAACTCGGCCTTGGGCGCGGGCAATTCTATATCTCCAGCTATTGGAAGGCCGGACTTGCCGAGGAGGATCACAAGCGGATCAAGAGCGAAGACGCCGCCCTTGCCGAAGTGTGATGAAACCCACCATTTCAGCGCGCAAGGCAGGTGACCCGGCAGCCAGCGCCGCTTACCCGTCCGCACCCAGAGCCTGGCTTTCGGCCATCATCATCTTTATGTTGACCGCCATCGGGCTGGCCGACCGCATGGCCATCGCGATTCTGATTGGTCCAATCAAGCAGGATTTCGGCGTCGGCGACTTTCAGGCGAGCCTGTTGATCGGGCTGGCATTCACCCTGTTCTATGTTGCGTTTCTGGTCCCCGTCGGCATCGCGGCGGACCGGTTCTCGCGCAAGTTGGTCCTTGGCGCCGGGCTGCTGATCTGGTCGCTGGCGACCATCGCCTGTGGGTTTGCCGGAGGGTTCATCGGCCTGTTTGTCTTGCGAATGCTGGTGGGCGCTGGGGAAGCCGCCATCGGCCCCTGTTCGCACGGGATTATCGGCGACAGCTTTGCACGCGATGCCCTTTCAAAGCCGCTGGCGCTGCAGGGCATCGGTTTTCAGGTCGGGCCTGCCGCCGGAGTCGCCGCTGCCGGCGCAATTCTCGGCGCAGGTGCGGCAGGCGCCTTTGCAGATATTCCACTGCTGGCGGACCTTGCGCCATGGCGCGTCGCCTTCGTGCTGATCGGCTTGCCCGGCCTTTTCGCCCTGCCGCTTGTGCTGCTCCTGCACGAACCAGAGCGCAGGCGGGACGAGCAGCAGAGCCGGGAGGCACAGGTTCCTCTCCTGCCGTTCCTGAGGGCCAATGCGCGGCTGATGGCGCTGGCCCTCATGGGCGCCGCGCTATCATCCATGGCGCTGGGCAGCATCACCAGCTGGGTCCCCGAATATCTGCAACGCAGCCTTGGCGTGTCGGCAGCAGAGGCGGGGGCAAGCCTTGGGATCATCCTGCTGGTGGGAGCGGTCTTCGGTCAGGGGCTCTATGCGATCATTGTCGACCGGCTTGCCGCGCGCGGCGTGCCGGATGCACCGATTGTGGTCGGATTGGCGCCGCTGGCGTTGGCGATCCCGCTTTCCTGGCTGGTGTTCGAGGTGACAGATGCGCGGCAGTTCTCCATTGCCTTGCTCGGTCTGCTGCTGTGCATCACGCCGTTCAACGCGCTCAACAACACGCTGGCGCAGCAGGTTGCCCCGCCCGCCCTGCGCTCGCGCATCTCTGCACTGTTCATCCTGTGCATCAGCATCGTCGGCTTTGCGATTGCGCCGGCGATGGTCGGCTGGCTGAGCGAATTCCTGTTCGGGGAAGCGAAGCTGGACCTGGCGATGCAGCTCGTCTCCAGCATCTCGCTGGCGCTGACAATGCTCGTTTACCTGGCAGCACGCCGCCCACTGCGCGCCTTCATGGCAAGGAAGCAGTTCCCATCCAGCATGGCTTGAGAAGGCACGCCGCCCGGCAGACAGCCCAGCGCCACCGCAAACCAGCGCGGCGGCGTGACCTGGTTGAAGGCCAGGATCGGCTTGGATTCCCGCCCACGCAACGCTGCAGCGACGGGCATTGAGCGCCATTGCCACGCACAGGTCGAGCTCCTTTTCCCACAGCACAAGGCTGTTGGCGGCATCGCCAGCCGGGTCCTTGAACAGCGTGGGCTGGGCATGCTCCAGACATCAGGTGTCGGATGCAGATTTGGATCGCCCTGCTCCTCCCGAACCGTCTGCAGAATGGCAGGCCGGCACAGTGCGAGCTATCGATGCTGTCGATGGCCTGCCAGCAGCAGAAAGCATTCGACCCCACTTCGCTTGTCTGCGAACCGACGATCAGAGCCTCGGAATAAGGCAATTTGGGGAGCAATGGTCGATGCGTGCAATTTTGTTCGCGAGCACTGCGCTTGTGCTCGTTTCGCTCGGGGATGTCGTCGCGGCGCAGGTTCAGACCGGTGCTGCTTCAGCCGAGAATTCTGACGAGAATGCCAGTGAGATTATCGTCACCGCGCGTCGGCGCGATGAATCACTGGTGAAGGTTCCGCTCGCGATCACAGTCACGACCGGCGCCCAATTGAGCCGGGATCAGGTCTACACCCTGACCGATCTTCAGCGCATCACGCCGGCACTTCAGGTGAACCAGGGGTTTGGCGGCGATATCAACGGTGGCGCGGGCCTTCGCGGCATCCGCACGCAGGCGTTCAACCCCAGTGTCGCGCCGTCGGTGGCAATCGTCCTCGATCAGGCTGCGGCTGGGAACGTCAATTTTCCCATCTTGCATGACATCGCTCAGGTTGATGTGCTGCGTGGGCCGCAGGGGACGTTGTTCGGACAGGGCGCATCGGCAGGCGTGATCAATGTCAGCACGGTCGCCCCCAAGATCGGCGAGTTTCGAGCCAACTTCAACCTCGACTATGCCGATGATGGCACGGCCGGATCGGAATCGACCGAGATCGTGGCGCGCGGCGGCGTGACCTTCTCGCTCGGCGACAAGGCCGCCATGCGTATCGCCGGTTTTTACAAGCAGGAAGTCGGCCTGCGCACCAACACGTTCCTCAATCTCGACGACAAGCGGAACGAATATGCCGTGCGTGGCCGTCTGCTGGTTGAGCCGACAGAGACGATCACCGTCCACCTGATCGCCGACTATGCCAAGACCACCGAGGACGGGGTGAACTTCTTCTCGGTCACCGGCGCGCCAACCAGCACCCGTCCGTTTGGTCCTCCCGGTTCGACGCTGGGCGGGGTGTCGCAGGGCAACCTCAACGCCTGCGGCGTGACGCCTGATCGCATCACCCTGCGTGCCCGGTCCTATTGCGAAGACCTGCAATCGCAGGAAGACCGCAACATCCTGAGCCTCACCGGCATCGTCGAGGCGGAATTGGCCGACAATCTGTCGCTCACGGCGGTGACGTCTTACCGCGATCTGCAGGTCGACGAGATCCGGCGGAACTTCTCGCTGCGCGCCGTCGGCTTTGCCGCGCGTGACGAAAACTCACGCCAGGATTACCGGCAATTCAGCCAGGAATTGCGGTTTGCCTATGAGGGCAATGGGTTCGACATCGTCGCCGGCGGCTATTTCGCCGACTTCAGCTATACCCAATCCCAAATTGATCCGAGCCTGCCTTTCGGAGACCGTCGCCCCGGGTTCCGCAATGGCTTCAGCATTTGCCAGGGCACGGCCCCCGTGTGCAACAATCAGCCCACGACGGCCCCGGTCTACCGGGCTGAAACGGCGAAGAATCAGACATTTGCCTTGTTCGCCGACGCCACCGTGGCGCTGGCCCAGACGGTTGAGCTTTTCGGGGGTTTGCGCTTCACGGATTACACGAACGAGAACGCGTTCGGAATCAACCAGCTGAACACCACCAATTCCGATTCAATTTCGGAAAACAACCTGTCGGGTCGCGTCGGCCTGAGCTATCAACCCAATCCGAACACCAACTTGTACACGTCGTTTTCGATCGGGTACAAACCGTCGGCACTCACCTTCCCGGGCGCCGCGGGCGCGGCGTTCATCCGGCTCGACGCTGAACGAAACACGGCATTCGAAGTGGGCGGCAAGTTCGATCTCGGCCGGGTGCAGGTTGATGTGAACGCCTTCTACATGAACGTCGCCAATTTCCAGGGCCAGGAAAGCGTTCTTGTCGGCAGCGAACTGGTTTCTCAGGCGCGCAACATCGGCGATGTCAAATCCTATGGCATTGAAACCTCGGTATCGGGCCAGGTCACGAGAAATCTCTCGTTGAACTTCGGTTATACCTTCAACCCGGCAACCTATCGTGACGGTTTCCGTGGGGATGATGGCTTCATTCTTGGTGGCCATCAGGTGCTGTCGTCGCCCCGACACAAGCTTGTCCTGTCGGGCGAGTATGTTCAGCCGATCAGCAACGCGCTCGAAGGCTTCTTCAGCACCAACATCGTTTATCGCAGCAGAACCTTGCTCTCCAACCGTGATCCGGCACGATTCAGCTTCCCGGCGGGCGAAACGGTCAACATCAGGCTTGGCATCCGTCATCCCGACGGCAAGTGGACTGCTTCGATCTTTGCCCGGAACCTGACGCGGGACCGTCAACCCATTGGTTTCCTGCCGCTCAATTTTGCCGGTCAGGATGATCTGGGCCTGCGCGGTTGGCCGGTCGCCGGCCTGACCACCCGCCTGGTTGGCGCATCCGTCGGGTTCAATTTCTGACGCGACGATGATCTGACGCCCCTCTCCCCCCGGCTGGCAATCAAAATTCAGCCAGGCAGATTTCCGCTCCGTCCCATGATTGCGAGGATGGGCCGTTGCGAAGCGGCTGGGGAGAGGGGCACCGGATCATGCCCGGCCAGGATATGGGCGCCGTGGGCCTTTCTCTCGGTCCGCGGCTTGCCCTGTTCGGCGGCGATGATCAGGGCAAGATCATCGATGTGCGCGATCATCCCGTCATCGCAGGAGGGCAGCATCAGGCTGCACTCCCAGGCCAATTTGGCGCGCCAGCCGGGAAGGGCCTTGGCTGTCGAGGCAGTTGCTTGCGCCAAAGCGGCAAATCTGGTCGCAATCAGGCAATGCCAGGCGCTTTTGTGCAAAACCAAACTCCATCTGCAGCGGAAGCGACCGGTCAACAGAGCAGAGCTGCTGGCCCCAGGCAGTTCAGGGGCGGCGGGCTGCGCGCGTTCAGCACAGGCCGCGACTGCCCGCCCAGTTGAGGAACAGGTCAAGCCAAAGGCCGGCCGGCTTTCCCATCACCTTGCGCAGGCCAAATCCGTGGCCGCCTTCGGTGAACAGATGCATCTCCACGGGCACCGACTGCGCACGCAGGGCGGCGTGCAGAGCAAGGCTGTTGCCGACCGGCACGCTCGTGTCATCCTCGGCATGCACCAGGAACATTGGCGGCGCATCGCGCGGCACATGCCGGTCGGGCGAATGGGCGGCGTCCTGGGTGGGTGTGGGATCGACACCCAGCAGCAGGCGGCGCGATCCGGCATGGGCGAGCGGCTGGCTCATCGAGATGACGGGATAAAGCAGCCCGGCCAGCATGGGCCGGGCGGAACCAGCATCGGCTGCATCGACCGGTTCATACACACGTGTGGCAAATCGGGTGGCAAGATCGGCGCACACATGGCCCCCGGCGGAAAAGCCCATGGCGGCAACCCGCGCCGGATCAAGTCCAAACGCCCCGGCCCGGTGGCGGATCAGCCGCATCGCCCGCTGGGCATCGGCCAGGGCGACATCAGGCCCGGCTGCCCAACCCTCACCAGGCAGACGATAGAACAGCACAAACACGGTGAAGCCGCGGGCTGCCATTGCGTGGCCGATCTCATAGCCCTCCTTGTCGATCACCACCCAGCGATAGCCGCCGCCGGGCATGACCAGCAATGCCGCGCCATTGGGGCGCTGCGGGCGAAACACCACCATGCGGGGTCGGCTGATGCCAAACACCGCCCGGTCGGACAATGCGCCACCCACCGCGCGTTCGGCAACGGTTTCAACCGGTGGAATTGGCGGTGCGCCTGGCGCGCCATCAGGCCACAGATCGATGGTCTCGGTGGGATCGGGCCGGTCAGTGATGGCTGCAACGCCGGCAGCCTGCGGCGGACGCGTCTGCGCCGCCGCACCGGCTGCGGCAAGACTGGCGACCATCAGGGTGCGGCGGGTGAGCATTCAGAGGGCCCGATAGGTGAAGTTGCCAAAGCGCGCCGTGCCCGGGCCGGCGGCATAAAGGCCAGGGCGCAGGCTGAGAAAATCATAGGCGACATTGTGGTGATAGCCTGAGACCTCCATCTGCACGTCGAACTTGCGCCAGGTTCCGCCGTGATCGGTGCTGGTGTGGATGGTCAGGATGTTGCGGTCATTGGTCAGCGCGATGCGCAAGGCCGTGGTGCCGGCCAGGTCCCGGCGCTGGCGCGGCAGGCCATAGCGGTGCATCACCAGCCCCGCCGGCCCAAGGCCGAGACCGGCATAGAGACGGCGATTGTAGAAGAGCAGCAGGCCGGCCTCGGCACCGGCGTCAATCTCCAGATCCACTTCGATGCGATAGGCCTGATCACCGGCGATCAGGGTAAGCGGGCTGCAATCGGCCGGGCCGCTGCCCTTGGCCGCCATATGCAGCAGACCATCCGAGCGCTGCAGGCGGCGGGCTTCATCAGGGCCAGGATCATAGAAGGACCAGAGCGTTCCCATCCGGTCCCGGCGGAAATCGTCGGACAGGGCATGGCCATGATCCTGCCCGGCCAGCCGGCGGGGCATCGGCAACGGGCGCGACAGATCCCCGCCCAGCGGTTCGGGCCAACCATCGGCGCCCCAGCGCACCGGTTCGAGCAGCGTCTGGCGCCCCAGCGTCCAATAGCCATTCTCATAGCCGTGATAGATCATCCACCATTGGCCGTCCGGCCCGTCGAACAGGGTGGCATGGCCGCGGGACCACCATTTCTCGGCGGCGCTGCGCGTGCGGATCAACGGATTGCGTGGGCATTGTTCCCACGGCCCTGCCAGACTGCGGGCGCGCGCCATGATCACCATGTGCCCGGTGGGCGGGCCGGCGGTGCCGCCCACCGCCAACGTCATGTACCACCAGCCAGCGCGACGGGTGAGCTTGGGGCCTTCGGGCGCAAAGGCCTCGACCACCCAGTTCTCCGGATAGCGCCATGGATCATAGACATGTTCGACCGGGCCGGCCAGTGCGAGGCCGTCGGGCGAAAGCTGCACCCGGTCGCCCTGGGACAGGAACAGCCAGCGGCTGCCATCATCATCAACCACATGCTCAGGATCGATATGGCCGGGCAGGCCCAGATCGATCGGGTCTGACCAGGGGCCGCGCACATCATCGGCGTGGATGACATAGATGGCGCGCTTTTGGGGCGTGCGCGCCGGGATGTAGCAATACCAGCGGCCCCTGTGGCGGGCGAGCGCCGGCGCCCAGACCGAACCGATGGGCGCCCGCAGCGCGGCCGTCACCGGCTGCCAATTCACCAGATCGCGGCTGTGCCAGATGACGATGCCGGGATAGGCATCGAAACTGGAGAAGGTGAGGTAATAATCCTCCCCGTCGCGGCAGATGGCGGGATCGGGATGATCGCCGGCGAAGACCGGATTGAGGAAGCGGCCATTGCCCAGATCGGCGCGGCGCTGGCCTTCGATGCCCGGCCGCCACCGCATTGCGCCAAAAGGATCAAGGCTGGCGGAGGCGGCCGAGCCTTGCGCCACCAGCCGCCCGGGCGCCATGGCCGCGGCACCAAGCGCGGCAAGGGTGGCGCGACGATCGATGGTCATGGCCGCCGCGCTCCCATGGTCGATTGCTTCCCGGTCAGATCTTGAAACGGGCGCCGAACATGAAGGTGCGCCCGAATTGGACATCCTCGAAGTTCCGCTGGGTGTCGAGGTCGGTGAAGCGGAAGCGCCAGTTGTTGGTGAGGTTGATGGCCTCCAGGCTCAACTCGATGTTATCGGTGAGCTTGTAACGCACCGAGGCGTCGAGGTTGAAGGTGGCGCCAAAGCCTTCGAACTCGTTGCCGGTGGCGCTTACACCGTCATTGAACGGGCTGCGATAGGTGGCAGCGGTGCGCGCGGAGAACCGGCCATCGTCATAATAGAGGGTCGCGTTCCAGGCCCGTTCCGACAGCTGGAACAGCGAGGTGGTGCGCACCCGCGGGGTCAGCGGGCCAAAGGCATTGGTGCCGGCCACCCGGGCCACCGTCACCGGGCCGGCGACATTGTAATTGGCTTCGGAGCTGATGAAGGTGACGTTGGCGATGCCGCCGAAATTCGACAACCAGCCCGGCAGGAACTTGAACGGCGCCTGGATGGCAACTTCGACGCCCCTGACATTGGCCCCCTGGCCATTGGTGATCGAGTTGATCAGCCAAAGCTGGCTTTCCGGGTTGACCGCGGCCGGCGAGGACGGCGGGATGACGGATGTCGGCAGGCCGGTGGAGGCAAAGCTGTCCTGCCGGGTTTCCGGGATCGGGAAGCTGGCCACTTCCTTGGCGAACAAGGCGACCGAGAAGACCGATTCCTCGGCGAAATACCATTCCACCGCCGCATCATAATTGTTGGCACGGAACGGTTCGAGGAAGGGATTGCCGTTGTTGATGCGGAAGTTGAAGCCGTCGACGGTGCCGCCCGGTGTCAGATTGCCCAGCGACGGACGGGTCAGCACCTTGGCCCAGGCGAGGCGGACGACGACATCCTTGTGCGGGAAGACGGCAAGGTTGGCAGAGGGCAGCCAGTCGTCATAGGTGCGCTTGACAGTGGCGGTGGCGCCGCTGACCAGACCGGTCGATCTCTGGTCGGTGCGGACATAGCGCAGACCGCCATTGGCAGCGAAATCCAGGCCAAAGATCGAGCCCTTGCCGTTCAGTTCGAAATAGGCGCCCTTCACTTCTTCGATCACGCCGCGGGTGTTGCTGGCATCGACGGCGGCCGGGCGCTGATAGAGCCTGGTGAAATCTGCTGCTGCGGCCAGGTCGGGCACCACCCAGCTGCTGGTCGTACCCTCTGGCTGGCCGGCGTTGCCAAGGTTCACGGTGGTTGACAGCGCGGCCGTGCCTGGGAAGCCATAAATGGCGGTGGGACCGAAGGCAGAGGCTGGCGAACAGGTGAGGGTGCCGAGCACGCGATCAACACCGCCATTGCCGCACACCGCTGTATCACGGGCGAAGGCCTTGGTATCAAAGGCGAAACGGCGGTAGACGGCACCGGCCTTGAGCGTCAGACCTTCCGTCACATCCCATTCGGTGCGCAGCTGGGCAGTGCGGAAGGTGTTGATCACCGAGGACGGCCTGTCGCGGATTTCAGCAAGCTGGAAATTCGCCGGGTTGGTGACATCGGTGCCGAACCGGATCAGCGGCCGCCGCATGTTGGTATAATCATACTGGAAGCCCTGGGCGTCGCGATCGTCATAGATCAGCGTCGTCTCGATCGGGATGTCGGCATCCGAACGGGACACGCCGCCCAGCAGGGTGAAGCGGAAGCTGTCGGTGACATCCTGATTCCAGCTGCCACCGATCTGGTAGAATTCGGTCTGCGACCGGCGATAATAATTCTCGGTGCGGACCGGCGCATCGTTGAAGGTCGCGCTGACGAGGTTGTTGTTGCTGTCAACCACCGGCCTCAGCACATCGACCGGACGCTCGAGCGTGCGGAACAGCACTTCGGCCCATTGTTCGGTTCGGTCTTCTGAAAAGCGCGAATAGAGGCCGTCGATGGATACCTTGGTGCGGTCGCTGGGCGCCCATTGCACGCTGCCGGTCAGGCCCAGGCGCTCGCGGTCATTCTCGATACGGCCATAGCGCGGGATGCGGGGATGGAAGGACAGGGCGACCCTGTCGCAGGCCGCGCTTGGTGCATAGATGCCGCCGGAATTTGGGCGGGGCGCACCGGTGGCAGTGCCATCCGAGGTGAAGCAGGGCGTGCCATCCACAGAATCAAAGCGGGTCTGCACCCAGCGAACCGTGTTGTTGCCCAGCTGGTCGATCTCGGTGCGTGAATAGGCCGCCGACACCGAGGCGCCGAACGTGCCTTCCGCGTTGCGCCAAGACACCAGGCCCGCGAGGCGGGGCCCGACATATTGGCTGAGATCATTGTAGGTGCCCAGCACGGATGCGACGGCGGTGACGCCGGCCTTGCCGGCAAGCGGGTTGCCGGTGTTCAGATCGACGACCGCGCCCAGGGAGCCTTCGTCAAGACTGGCCTCCGCCGTCTTGTGAACAACGATGGAGTTGAAAAGCTCAGAGGCGAAGACGTTGAAATCAAACGCACGATCGCGGTTCGACCCGGCACCGTCGGTGGAGGTGGCCACGGTCTCCAGGCCGTTGACGCGCACGCGCGTGAACTGGGCGCCAAGGCCGCGCACGGTGATGGAACGGCCCTCGCCGGCATCGCGCTGGATCGAGATGCCCGGGATGCGCTGGAGCGATTCAGCCAGGTTCTGATCGGGGAATTTCGCGATGTCTTCCGCCACGATGGCATCGACGGCGGCCACGCTGCTGCGTTTCAGGGACAGGGCAGCGCCAAGCGAGGCGCGAAAGCCGGTGACCACAATCTCTTCGGCTTCCACGGCATCGCTGGGGGCCGCGGCAGTGGTTGCCTGCTGGGCATTGGCCACGCCGGCGCCCAGCATGAGGGCTGCAAGCGAGACCCGGCTGAGCAGAGATGCGCAATGCACTGAAACCTTGTTGGACATGAGAAGCTCCCCTGGTTGGCTTCCTCTTCAATGACACCGGTTACCCTGATGGTCAGGGAACGGTGATCGTGGAGAGGGTGCGGATTGTCTGCCTGATTGTCCCGCTGGCTGACGCCGGCGGGCGATTTTTCTCCCATATGCCACTTTTTCGTGGCTTTTGGCCGGCTTTCTTGCTTAAGTAACCGGTGTCATAAACTAACTGAACTGCCGTTTCGCGGTTGTCAAGCATAGCAAATGGGGCTGGTTGCCATATGTCGCACAAGTTGTTGATCGCTGCCCTGGTGTTGCTGGTTGGCAACGCTGTCCCGGGTGTTGCTGCTGCTGCCGCCGCCAGTGATGTGCCCGTGGCGGGCGGCACGGCAACCCGTGGCGGCGCCGGTGGCCGCATCCTGCGGGTGACAACGCTCGCCGCCGACGGGCCCGGTTCCCTGAAGGCGGCGCTGGACGCCCGGGGCCCCCGCATCGTCGTGTTCGAGGTGGGCGGCGTCATCGATCTTGGCCGCACCATCCTGACCATCAGCGAGCCCCATCTCACCGTGGCTGGCCAGACGGCGCCATCACCCGGCATCACGATCATCCGCGGCGGCATCGACCTGAAGGCCCATGATGTCATCCTGAAGCATATCCGCGTGCGAACTGGTCGCGACGGGCAACCCGCGCTTTCGGGCTGGGAAGCCGATTCTCTGTCAACTGTTGCCGCGCACGATGTGATCATCGATCATTGCAGCTTCACCTGGGGTGTTGACGAGAATATGTCGGCTTCGGGCCCGCGCTTCAACGGCGCCAATCTCGCCGAATGGCGGCAGAACACCAGCCGCAACATCGTGTTCAGTTACAATCTCGCTGCCGAGGGGCTCGCCAACGCCAGCCACCCCAAGGGTGAACACAGCAAGGGCAGCCTGATCCACGACAATGCCACCGGCATTGTCTTCTGGCGCAACATCTGGGCCCATAATGTCGAGCGCTCCCCCCTGCTGAAGGGCGGGGTGCAGGCGGTGATGGTCAACAACCTGATCTATGATCCTGGCCGCCGCGCCGTTCAGTATAATCTGATGAATCTGGAATGGGTTGGCCATCCGTATGAAACGGGCCGTCTGACGGCCATTGGCAATGTGATGCGCGGCGGCCCATCCACACAGGATGGCCTGCCCTTCCTGATGCTGGGCGGTGACGGCGATCTGGCCTATCATGGCCGCGACAATATCGCCGTCGACAAGCATGGGAACCCGCTTCCGATGTTCGGCCGCTATGGCGAAACCCGCGCAAGGCTGGTGGAGCTTGCCCAACCCGATCCGCTGCCGGCCTGGACCGATGTCTTGCCGGCCCGTGACGTGGAAACCCATGTGCTGGCCAATGCCGGTGCCCGGCCGTGGGACCGCGACATGCACGACACCCGTGTGCTGTTCTTCATCGCCGAAGGCCGCGGCGAAATCATCGATGATGAGGCGGTGGTGGGCGGCTATCCCAACCCGGCACCGACCCGGGCGGCCTTCGTGGAATCCGACTGGAATCTGGCGACCATGGAGCCCAAGTCCGGCCGCTATCCCGGCCAGCAGCCCCAGGCGTCGATCGAGAATCTGTCGGCCCGTGACCGCGCGATGCGCGAGGGCCCGCGCCGTTGACGAACATGTCCCCCGGCGTCAGCTTCCCGGCTGGATATAGGGCACGCGGGCGAAGAGTTCACGGTCCCAGCGGCGCGGGTCATGTTCGACCCGGCTGACGGCGTCGAAGATCATCGTGGCGCGGCGGTCGGCGCGATATTGCGGCCAGTCGGCGCGTCCGGTCCGGGCAAAGCCGGCAAAGGCGCGCATCATCGCCGCGCTGACGGCCCGGGCCGCCGGGCTGTCGCCGGACAGGCTGCTGCCATGGGCGGTGGTGCCGAACACCAGCGCGATGTCCATGGTGTGGGGCGCGCCCTGTTCGGGCCGGGCCGGATCGGCGAAATCGCATTGATAGACCCAGGTCGGCGCGTCGGCGGCGGCGCGCATCTCGGCCTCGATCACCTGACCGCGCCAGCTTCGTCCGGCCGTGACAGCGGCCCACAGCAGTTCCTGCGGGGTAATCGCCGGGTAGCGGGCGCGATACTGGGTGACGACCCATTCGGGGGATATGTCGACGCGCAGTTCGGGCGCCATCCGCTCGGCCAGATTGTCCCAGTTCAGCCCCGTCAGCTTCGCAGAGCCGGGCGGCAGAAACGCACGCGCCTCGTCCCGCGTGTTGCCCAGCAGCATCGGGATGGCATTGGATTGCGGATTGGCATCGGGCCAAAAAGGGTGGCGGCTGAGCCACGTCATGTCGAGCACCGGGCCGAAATAGACGCTGCCGCCCAGCACCGGATCGGTGGCGGCGAGGCCGTCCATCAGCCGCCCGGTCGGCATGGTCAGCAGCGGTGACAGGTCGGCCGGGTCAACTCCCAGCTTGGCAAGATAGGCGCGGGTGCGGGCCGTGGCGTTGAGCGGGCCCGAAGCCGTCACCTGCTGACCGCTCATGGTGGCGGCGCGGTGGAACAGGCCGGCCGCGGCGGGCATGCCCATCAGCGTCGCGATCTTGGCACCGCCGCCTGACTGGCCGAACAGAGTGACATTGCGGGCGTCGCCGCCGAACGCGGCGATATTGTCGCGCACCCAGCCGAGCGCGAGGATAAGATCGAGCTGGCCGGCATTGCCGCTGTCGGCAAGGCGCGGATCGAGCCGGGCCAGATAAAGATAGCCCAGCGCGTTGAGCCGGTGGTTGACGGTGACGACAACCACATCGCCCGATGCCGCGAGCCGCCCGCCTTCGTTGAGCGGATCGGTGCCGCTGCCGGTGGAATAGGCGCCGCCATGGATATAGACCATCACCGGCTTCCGGGCTGCCGGCCGGGCATCGGTGGTCCAGACATTGAGGAACAGGCAGTCCTCGCTCTGCGGCTGATAGCGGCTGCCGGCCTGGGGCGCGACAGGGCCCCAGGCGCGGGCCAGGACCGGCACCTGGCTGCGCGGTTCCGGCACCGGGGCCTGAAAGCGGGCGGCGCGGCCATAGCGGATGCCGCGAAAGGCCAGAACGCCATCCTCGACCGTGCCGAGGTAGCGACCGGACGGCGCGGTGAGATCGGCATCCGGCTTCGCGAAGACCGGCACGGCGGTCAACGCAAGGCCGCCGGTGATCACCGTGCGGCGAGTCCAGCCGTCAGCGCCTGACATCCACCCCGCCCGCCAGAAAGGCATCGAGATCAGCCTGGGTGAACAGGCTGGCATCGCCGGGCAGCGAATGTTTCAAGACACTCAGGGCAAGGCCCGTGCGTGCGGCGTGGGCAAGGTCTCCCTGATCCAGGCCATGCAGCACGCCGGCGGCAAAGGCATCGCCGGTGCCGATCCGATCGACAATGCCCGAAACCAGCACCTCGTCGGTCTGGACATGGCCTTCGCGGCTGTCGATGCGCGCGGCGATGCGGTGCCGGTCGGCGTCCTCGACATGGCGGGCGGTGGACGCCATGAGTTTGAGGCGCGGAAACGCCGCAAAGGCGGCCTCGGCTGCTTCGCGCCGCCGGTCCTCGCCATTGGCATCGAAGCGTGTTCCGAGCAGCAGGCCGATGTCCTGGTGATTGCCGAACAAAATGTCAGCCTGGGCGACAAGCTCGCTCAGGATCGCGCGCGGGTCGCCGTCCCACGCCGCCCACAGCCGGGCGCGGTAATTGCCGTCGAACGACACCGGCACGCCAGCGGCGGTGGCGGCCCGGGCCGCGGCCAGTGCCAGCGCAGTCCCACCAGGCCCCAGCGCCGGGGTGATGCCGGACATGTGCAAACGGTCCTGCCCGGCGAGCAGCATGGGCCAGTCAAAGGCATCGGCGGGCGCCGTGGCAAAACTGCTGCCGGCCCGGTCATAGACGATTTCGGAGGCGCGGTGCCCGGCGCCAACGGCAAGGAAATACAGGCCCATCCGCCCCGGCAGCCGCAGCACATGGCCGGTTTCGGCGCCGCCGGCCCGGACCTGGGCCAACACGCCATCGCCCAGCGGCCCCGGCGGCACTGTGCTCACCACCTGGGCGCTGTGCCCGAGCCTGGCCAGCCCGATGGCGACATTCGCTTCGGCGCCGCCAACCACCACGTCAAGGCTGGGCGCCTGCAACAACAGGGTACGCCCCGGCGCTGACAGGCGGATGAGCAGTTCGCCGAAACAGGTGATCTTCATCACCGCGCCATCCAGCCGCCGTCCACCGTCAGCACATGGCCATCAACATAGTCCGAAGCCGGGCTGGCAAGGAAGACCGCGGCGCCGGCAATGTCCTGCGGCCGGCCCCAGCGGCCCTGCGGGATGCGGGCGAGGATGCCGGCATTGCGCTCGGGATCGGCCCGCAAGGCCTCTGTGTTGTTGGTGGCGATGTAACCCGGCGCGATGGCGTTCACGTTGATGCCGCGCGCCGCCCATTCATTGGCGAGGATCTTGGTGAGGCCGGCGACGCCATGCTTGGCCGCGGTATAGCTGGGCACGCGGATGCCGCCCTGAAAGCTGAGCAGCGAGGCGATGTTGATGATCTTGCCGCGCGGGGCATCGTCACGCGCCAGCATGTGGCGGCCGGCGGCCTGGCACAGGAAGAACAGCGATTTCAGGTTGGTGTCCATCACCGCGTCCCAGTCGGCCTCGGTGAAATCCACGCTGTCGGCCCGGCGGATGATGCCGGCATTGTTGACGAGGATGTCGAGCCCGCCCAGCCCGGCCAGCACCGCGCCGACCACATCGCCGGCAATGCCCGGCTGCGACAGGTCGGCCGGCACCAGCAGCGCCCGGCGGCCGGCGGCGCGCACCCGTGTGGCGGTGTCATCGGCTGGCGTGCGGCCGATCAGCGCCACATCGGCGCCGGCTTCGGCCAGTGCGACGGCAATGGCCTGGCCGATGCCGGTGTTGGCGCCGGTGACGGCGGCGATGCGGCCCGTGAGGTCGAACAGGGTCGTCATCCCGGCGCTCACTTCAGCTGGCAGATGTCGAGGACGTTCATGTCGGTATAATCGAGATTTTCGCCGCCCATCGCCCAGATGAAGGCATAGGCGCGGGTGCCGGAGCCCATGTGGATCGACCAGGGCGGGGAAATCACCGCTTCCTCGTTGCCGACGAGGATGTGGCGCATGCCATCGGGCTCGCCCATATAGTGGAAGACGCGGTCGTCAGCGCCCAGATCGAAATAGAAATAGATTTCCGAGCGCCGGTCATGCAGGTGCGGCGGCATGGTGTTCCACACGCTGCCGGGCTTGAGGATGGTAAGGCCGAGCAGCAGCTGCGCTGAATCGCAGATGCCGGGAATGACCATCTGGTAGATGGTGCGCTCGTTGGAGCCTTCGAGACCACCACGCTCGAGCGGGTTGGCTTCGGCGATGGCGATCTTCTTCAGCGATTTGGCGACATGGGCCGGGGTTGAGGCGAGATAGAAACGCGCGCCCTCCCCTTCGAAGACCACATCCTTGTGGCCCATCGGGATGTAGAGACAGTCGCGGCTGGCCATGTCGAAGGCCTGGCCATCGACGGTGATGCGGCCGGGGGCGCCGACATTGACGGCGGCCAGTTCGCGGCGTTCGAGAAACGGCTTGCCGGCAGCGGACGCCGGTTCGGCCTGGGCGGGCAGCGCCAGCGGGGTCGCGCCGGGGCAGGCGCCGCCGATCACGAACCGCTCGTTGTGGCTGTAGTTGAGCACCACCTGGCCGGCCACGAACAGGCCGGTGAGGAGGTAACGCTCCCGCAGCGCCTCGTTGCTGGCCCCGTCCATCATGTCGGGGTGGGTGGCGTGATAGGTCTTGGCAAACATGGCTGCTCCTCAGAGGCGGTAGGCGCGCCGGGCAAGGCCGACGGCGAGTTGGGGGGCGAGGTCTTCGGCTTCGGCGAGGCTGAGCCGGTGTTCGGCGACAAGCTCGGCGAGAAAGCCGCAATCGATGCGCCGTGCCATGTCATGACGGGCGGGAATCGACAGAAAGGCGCGGGTGTCGTCGTTGAACCCGGCGGTGTTCCAGAAGCCGGCGGTCTCGGTGGTCATGCGGCGGAAGCGCTTCATGCCTTCGGGGCTGTCGTGAAACCACCAGGCGGGCCCCAGCAACAGGCAGGGATAATGGCCGGCCAGCGGCGCGAGTTCACGCGCATAGGCCGTTTCGTCAAGGGTGAAGAGGATGAGCGTCAGGCGCGGATCAGTGCCGAAGCGGCCGAGCAGCGGGCGCAGCGCCTCGACATAGTCGGTGGGGCCGGGGATATCGGCACCCTTGTCGCGGCCATGGCTGGCATGAAGCTGGACATTGTGGTTGCGCCGGCTGCCCGGGTGCAATTGCATCACCATGCCGTCCTCGATGCTCATCGCGGCGAATTCGGTGAGCATCTGGGCGCGCAGCCGTTCGGCATCCGCCGCATCGTGGCGGCCGGACAGGATGCGGCCCCACAGCGCTTCGCATGCGGCCGGGTCCAGATCGGCGGTTCGGGCGGTGGGATGGCCATGATCGGTGGCGGTGGCACCGGCGGCCCGGAAATCGGCGCGGCGGCGGCGATGGGCGGCAAGATAGCCCTGCCAGCTGGTCACATCCTCGCCGGTCAGCCCGGCGAACAGGGCCAGCGCGTCGCGGAACTGCTCGTGATCGGCATCGACGACCGCGTCGGGGCGATAGGTGGTGACCACCCGCCCCGGCCAGCCCGAGGCGCGGATGGCGGCGTGATGGTCAAGCCGCTCATGCGCGCCTTCGGTGGTGGCGAGCAGTTCGATGCCGAACCGGTCGAACAGGGCGCGGGGCCGGAAGGCCGGCGTCGCGAGCATGGCGCCGATATGGTCGAAAACATGGTCGGCCGTTTCGGGCGACAGCGCGACATCGAGGCCGAACACATCGGCAAGGACATGATCCAGCCAGATGCGCGAGGGCGTGCCATGGAACAGATGCTGGTGCGCGGCAAAGCGCCGCCAGGCATCGCGCGGGTCGGTGGCCGTCGGCTGGCCGTGGCGCGGCACGCCCAGCGCATCCAGGCTCACGCCCTGACTGTAGAGCATGCGGTAGAGATAATGATCGGGCGCCAGCAACAGATCGGTGGCATTGTCCCACGGCGCGTCGGCGGCGAACCAGGCCGGATCGGTATGGCCGTGCGGGCTGATGATCGGCAAGCCGGCGACCGCAGCATAGAGGTGCCGCGCCACGTCGCGGGTGGCCGGATCGGCAGGCAGCAGCCGGTCGGGATGGAGCAAAAGGGGACGCAAGCCGGCCTCCGGGAATGTCGCGCCTTGGTAACCGGTGTCAAAGCGCCGCGCAAGCGCGTTTCGCGCAAATCATCAGCGCCGAACCGGCCCGGCCGATGCCCGGACAATCAATTCCGACAGAAACAGCGCCGGCTGGCCCTCGGCGCCCTCACCGCCGAGCAGTTTTGCCGCCGCCGCCTTGCCCATCGCCTGGATCGGCCAGCGCACGGTGGTGAGCGGCGGCCAGAGATGGGCGGCAATGGCGGTGTCATCGAAGCCGACGATCGACAGATCCCGCGGCACCTCAAGCCCGCGTTCCCGGGCTGCATGCAGAACGCCCGCTGCCATTTCGTCGTTGGACGCAAAAATGGCCGTGGGCGGTTCGCCGCCGGACAGCAGCTGGCGGCCAGCGGCAAGGCCCGATTCAAAGCGGTAGGTGCCCTCAACCACGATCAGCGGATCAAATCCCAGCCCCGCCGCGGCCAGGGCCTCGGCAAAGCCGCTGCGCCGTTCGAACGCCGAGCGGAAACCCTGCGGTCCGGTCACCAGGCCGATGCGACGATGACCAAGGTCAATCAGATAGTTCACCGCCTGGCGCACCGCCTCGCGGTCGTTGGAGGCGACCATATGGTCCGGCGTGTCGAGCATGGCCGACCCCATGCGGACATAACGGCAGCCCAGTTGTTCACACAGCGCGGCGAGCCCATCATTCTCCGATATCGGCGGCAACAGCATGACACCATGCAGGCGCTGCCGTTCCAGAAAGGCGCGCACATCGGCCACAAGGCTGGCCGAACCGCGATCCACCGGCCGCACGATCAATTCATATTCAGTGCCGCGCAACACCGACAGCAGCGCCTGCTGCATGCCCAGCACCATCTGGGCGTTGGGATTGTCGTGCACCAGCCCGATCAGGAAGTTGCGCCGCAAGGCCAGCGCCCTGGCCTGGGGATTGGGCACATAGCCGGTGGAGCGGATGATGTCGCCGACGCGGCGACGGGTTTCCTCGTTCAGCAGCGGCGATTGGTTGATGACGCGGCTGACCGTCTTTTTTGAAACCCCCGCCAGTCGTGCGATGTCGTTGATGGTCGGCTTGCCGCCGCTGTTGATATCGTCGTCCACACTCTGGCCTCTGTTGCCACTCTTCCATAGCGGACCCCGACTGATATTGCCAGATGGACAATGACACCGGTTTCCTATAGCCCTTGGCATCATGGTGACATTCCCAGTTCCGGAACTGCCCCCCGCCCTCAGGGTCGCTGCCGCCGATGATGTGGCCGTGGCGTTGCGCGATCTGGCGCCCGGCGAAACGCTGTCAATCAACGGACTGGCCATCACGGTGGGGCAGGCGATCCCAAGCGGGCACAAGCTGGCCGTGGCGGCCATTCCGGCCGGAGCAGCGGTGCGGAAATATGGCTTTCCCATTGGCCGGGCGACGCAGTCGATTGCGCCCGGCGCCCATGTGCACCGCCACAATCTCGTGACCGGCCTTGCCGGGGAAGCCGCGTATGATTGGCAACCCAGCGCCGTGCCGCCGCCAGCGGCGGGCGAGGGGCAGTTTCACGGCTTCCGGCGCCGCGATGGCCGCGTGGGCACGCGCAACGAGATCTGGGTGCTGCCAACGGTTGGCTGTGTGGCCCGGACCGCACAGCGGATCGCGGCAGCGGCAGCGCCGCACGTCATGGGAACAGTTGAAGGGGTTCATGCCTTTGGCCATCCGCATGGCTGCTCGCAGTTGGGCGATGATCTTGATGGGACGCGCGATCTGCTGGCGGCATTGGCCTGCCACCCGAATGCCGGCGGCGTGCTGATTGTGGGTCTGGGCTGCGAATCCAACCAGCTCGATGCGCTGCTGGCGCGCATTCCGGCCGCCTATCACCACAAGATCCGCACGGTGCGTGCCCAGAGTGCCACCGATGAAGTGGCCGAAGGCACCGCCTTGGCGGTTGCGCTGATGGCCGAGGCCGGGCAGGCGCGGCGTGAGCGCTTCGGCCTTGATCAGCTTGTCCTCGGCCTGAAATGCGGCGGCTCCGATGCCTTTTCCGGGCTGACGGCCAATCCGCTGGTGGGGGTGATGGCGGACCGGGTGGTGGGTGCTGGCGGCACGGCGGTGCTGACCGAGATTCCGGAGGTGTTTGGGGCCGAAACCTTGTTGATGGCACGCGCCGTTGATGCCCGGGTGTTTGAAGCGATTGTCGGGCTGGTCAATGGCTTCAAGCGGCACTTTCTCGACCATGGCCAACCGGTTTCGGAAAACCCCTCGCCGGGCAATATCGCCGGCGGCCTCACCACGCTGGAGGAAAAATCGCTGGGCGCGGTGCAAAAGGGCGGCCACGGCACCGTCACCGACGTGCTGCCCTATGGCGGGCGCTGGCAGAGACCCGGATTGAACCTGCTGGCAGCGCCGGGCAATGATGCGGTGTCATCCACCGCCCTGGCCGCCGCGGGCGCGACGATGATCCTGTTCACCACCGGCCGCGGCACGCCGCTGGGCTTTCCGGTGCCAACGGTGAAGATCGCATCAAACAGCGCGCTGGCTGCGGCGAAGCCTGGCTGGATCGATTTCGACGCCGGGCAGGTGCTCACACACGGCACGGAGACAGCTGCAGTCGCGCTGCTGGATCGCATCCTCACCTTCGCTTCGGGCGAAGCCACCGCTGCAGAGCGCAACAACGAGCGTGAGATCGCCCTCTGGAAGCGCGGGGTGACGCTGTGACCCTGTCGCTTGCGACCCTGGCCAGCGCAACCGTGCCCGTGCCGTCCTATGATCCGGCGGTGGTCGCACCCGCCATCCTGCATTTTGGCCCGGGGGCCTTTCACCGCGCCCACCAGGCGGACTTCATCGACCGGCTGCTCGCCACCGATCCGCGCTGGGGCATCATCGGCGTGTCGCTGCACAGCGCCAATGGCACGCCTGCGCATTTGGCCGACTCGGCGCGCACCAGACAGCAAATGCTGGCCACCGCCTTGCATGAATTTGCCGATGACACCGGTTTCCGATAGGGGTGCCCATGATGGACAGGATGAACTGCCAGTGACGGCGATGACCAGTATGGACGCGGCGCGCATCGCCGCCGCCTTTGTGACCGCGCGGCGCGAGGCCAGGGTGCTGGCGGATTATCCCGGCCCTTTGCCCGACAGTCTGGGCGCGGCCTATCGCATTCAGGACGAAGCGATTGCCCTGCAGGCAACCAGGGTCGCCGGCTGGAAGGTCGGCCGCATCTGGCCGCCCCATGAAAGCCGATATGGCAGCAACCGGCTCTGTGGTCCGATCACGGCCGGGCATGTGTTTGAGGCCGGTGAACAACCGGTGGCCATGCCGGTGTTTGCGGGCGGATTCGCCGCTGTCGAGGCTGAATTCATCTGCGTGCTCCATGCGATGGAGCCGGAGCGGACTCATTACACACTTGAAGATGCGGCGGCGGCAATCGCGGCAGTGCATGTCGGGATCGAAATTGCCAGTTCGCCGTTCCCCGGCATCAATGATCATGGGCCGGCCGTGACCGTATCGGATTTTGGCAACAATCATGGCCTCATCCTTGGGCCGGCCGTGCCGGATTGGCGCGATCAGGGGCTGGATGCATGGCCGGTGTGCGTCAGCATCGACGGGGTCACCGTTGGCGAAGGCCGGTCGGGCAGCTTTCCCGATGGAATGGTCGGCTCGGTGCGCTTTCTCCTGGACCTGCTGGCAAAGCGCGGCTTCCCCATTGCCGCCGGCACATTGGTATCGACCGGCGCCATCAGCGGGGTTCATCCCATCGCACCCGGCCAATCGGCCCAGGCCCATTTCGACGATCGACACGCCATCGCCTGCCGCATCGTCACCGCGCAACCGGAGCCCATCTGATGACCGGCATTCAAGCCCCGGCCAACCCCGGCCGCCAGCGCTGGGTGATTGTGGCATTGCTGTTCGCTGCCACCGCGATCAACTATGTCGACCGCCAGATGATTGGCGTGCTGAAGCCGACCCTGTCCGCCGATCTTGGCTGGACCGAGACAGACTTCGCCAACGTCATCTTCTTCTTCCAGCTTGCCTATGCCGTTGGCTATCTGGGTTTCGGCCGGATCGTGGACGTGATTGGCGCCCGGCTGGGCTATGCTGTTGCCTTCGTGATCTGGACGGCGGCGCACATGGCACATGGCGGCGTCTATTCGGTGATGCAGTTCGCTGCGGCACGCTTTGGTCTGGGCATTGGCGAAGCGGGCAATTTCCCGGCCGGCATCAAGGCGGTGACCGAATGGTTCCCGCAGCGCGAGCGCGCCACCGCCATCGGCATCTTCAACGCCGGCGCCAATGTCGGCGCCATCATCACGCCGCTGGTGGTGCCGGCGCTGACCCTGGCCTATGGCTGGCGCTCGGCCTTTGTCATCACCGGCGCCGTCAGCCTGATCTGGCTGGTGTTGTGGCTGGCCCTCTATCGCCGCCCGGCCGAACAGCCGAAACTGTCGGCCGCCGAACTGGCCTGGATCACGCAGGACCCGGCCGATCCGGTGACCCCGCTGCCGTGGAAATCCCTGCTCGGCGTGCGCGAGACCTGGGCCTATGCGCTGGGCAAGTTCTTCATCGATCCGATCTGGTGGTTCTACCTGTTCTGGCTGCCGGGCTTTCTGGGCAAACGCTATGATCTGGATCTGCTCAGCTTCGGGCCGCCGCTGGTGGTGATCTATCTTTTGTCGGATGTTGGCAGCATTGTCGGCGGCTGGGCCTCGTCGCGGATGATCAAGGCCGGGCACAGCGTCAATTTTGCGCGCAAGGTGACGATGCTGGTCTGCGCGCTCGCCGTGGTGCCGGTGTTCTTCTCCCAGTCGATTGACAGCCTGTGGTTGAACGTGGCGGTGATCGGCGTTGCAACCGCGGCGCACCAGGCCTTTTCAGCCAATCTCTACACGCTGCCGTCCGATCTGTTTCCGCGCAGCGCCGTCGGCTCGGTCATCGGCATCGGCGGCACGGTGGGCGCAATCGGCGGCATGATGATGGCCAAATATGCCGGCTTTGTGCTCGACAGCCTTGGCACCTACACGCCGCTGTTCGCCGTTGCCGGCTCGGCCTATTTTCTGGCGCTGGGCGCGGTGCACCTGCTCAGCCCGCGCCTCGCGCCGGCGCGGATGGGCTGAGTCAGCTGCGGGCGGCCATGTAGCGGTCAAGCGTTGCGTGGTAATGGCGGATGCGGCTTTCCTGATAGCGCGCCAGGGTGACGCCCGGCTTTTTCGATGCGCGCAGGCCCTTCTGGATGCGCATCAGATTGTCGGTGTCCTGATCGGCCACCATGGCCGCTGAACCCAGTTCGGGTGCGTCGCTCCAGGTCTGATCCGGGCCGAGCAGGGTCATCTTTGCCGGTTCCGGGTGGGTGCCATCGGGCCGCTTGGAAAACAGGAACATGATTTCCATCAGCGACGTTTCCGGATCATCGCCGTTGGGGCGGAAGCGATAGGTGATGGGCAGGGCCTGCCCGCCCCACGGCACCATGTTGGGGAACAGCATATATTCGATCAGATCGAGGGATTCCGCATCCGACAGGCTCGACAGATCCTGCCCGGTGGCGCGGGCGATCTTCTCGCGGGCGCGCTCGGCCAGCTTTGAGCGCGCGCTTTCGCCGGGCTCCACGCTGATTGGCTTGCCGGCAAAGAAGGGCACGTCGCGCCGCATTTCCGCGATGGTGCGTTCCGGCGAAATGGCTGTTGCAGACGGAGAGGGCACACCCTGCACGCTGAGCATGCGGCTGACATGGCGCACGCCCGGCCACACATCATATTGGGTGTTGGTGTCCCCATAATAGCTGATGACCTGGGGGTGGGCGACACCGACATGATAGGCCTCCACAAAGGCCTCCATCGCCAGTTTCCAGTTGCACGGCATGATCTTGGCGACGTGCGCCGCGACATAGCGGTCTTCCAGGTTGAAGGGCGCGAAATGCTCCGGCAGATTTTCCAGATACGTGTCCAGCGGTTCCGCGTCATGATCGAAGTTGACGAACACGAACCCGCCCCACAGGCCCACACGGGCTTCGGGCAGCGCCATCTTCGCCTTGTCGACATGCGGGAAATCCCAGTGGCCGGGCAGCACCGACAGGCTGCCGTCAAGCTTCCAGGTCCAGCCGTGGAACGGGCAGCGCAGCTGCTTCACGCAGCCGCCTTCGGTGCGCAGCAGCGTGCCGCGGTGCAGGCAGGAATTCACATAGGCCCTGATCTCGTCCGGCGCGGTGCGGATGACGATCAGCGAGTCATGCACGATGTTGTAGACGACATGGTCGCCCACATTGGGAATATGCTCCACCCGGCAGGCCATCTGCCAGCATTTGCGCCACACGCGCTCCACCTCCCGGTCGTGCCACTCCCGGGAAAAATAGCGATCGGCTGACACATCCTCGTCGCCCAGGCCTTGTGCCGGCGATTCCGCGCGCAGCACGGCGGGCGCCGGGTTGGTATCGGTGGCCAGAATCTCCTGCACGGACGGCCGTGGGCGGCGGGCGATGATATCCATGAATTTCTCCCCTTGCTGCAGGATGGCCATCTGTTACCGCGATGTCCATGGCCCAGCTTGCTCACACCCATTTGATGACGATGCACCTGCAGGTCGATTTTGCCGGCATGCAAGCCATTGGCATCACGCCGGCCGGACGGCGCCGCATCGCCCCGGTTTCCGGCGGCACATTCACGGGCGAACGCCTGTCGGGCACGGTGCTGCCGGGGGCCGACTGGGTGGTGAACCGGCCCGATGGCGTGATGCTGATCGATGTCCGCCTGACGCTGAAGACCAGCGACAACAGCCTGATCTATCTCACCTATCAGGGGCGGTTTCTGGCCGACGCTGATGCCATGCGCCGCTTTGGCAGGGGCGAGCTGCTGGCGCCGGCGGACTATTCGCTGGCGGTGGTGGCCCGATTTGAATGCGGCGATGAACGTCTGGCCTGGCTGAACGATGCCATTTGCGTGGGCACCGGCACCCAGACAGCGACCGGCCCGGTGTATGAGTTCTTCAAGATTGGCTGAGATCAGCCGATCTGGGCCTCAGGGCGCTGCAATCGGCAATTCCCACCGACTCCCACGCCCGGCACCGTCCTCCCTGATGCCGCATTTCCCAACGCCGTGCCGGGCCCCCGCGACAAAATGTGATCGTTCACGCAAGCATCGGGTTGACGCGGCGGCCAGCCGTGCCAAACGTGACGGAACGATCATGCATTGCCATGGCAAGGGGGAAAAGCGTTGAGCATGCCTGCCACACCGTCGGTTCCACAGGCCAGCGCGGCCACAGCCGACCCGAGACTGCAAGTCTTTGTGTTTGCCCTGTTCTTCATCTTTGGCGGCATCACCAGCCTCAACGATGTGATCATCCCCAAATTGAAGGAGCTGTTCACCCTCAGCTTCACGCAGGCGATGCTGGTGCAGGTGTGCTTCTTCATGGCCTATGCGGTGATCGGCATTCCCGGCGCGCGGCTGGTGCAGCGGATCGGTTACATGCGCGGCGCCATGGCCGGGCTGCTGATCATGCTGGTTGGCTGCCTGATGTTCATCCCGGCCAGCCAGACGGCGGCCTATCCGCTGTTCCTGGCCGCGCTGTTCGTGCTGGCCAGCGGCGTGGTGATCGTGCAGGTGGTGGCCAATCCCTTGATTTCCATGCTCGGCAAGCCGGAAACCGCACACAGCCGGCTCACCTTTGCGCAAGGCTTCAACTCGCTGGGCACCACCTTGTTTCCGATTGCGGGCGCCGTCCTGATCCTGGGCGGGCTGGCCAACCAGTCGGCCGCCAGCCTGTCCGGCCCGGCGCTCGATGCCTATCGCACCGCCGGCAGCCAGGCGATTGTTGGCGGCTATCTCGGGCTGGCGGCGGCGCTGGCGCTGGTGGCCGGCGCGGTGTTCCTGTTCCGCAACAGCCTGAAGGGCGAAGTCCACAATGCCAGCAGCGGGCTGGCCGGACTTGATCTGTTGCAACGGCCGCGCTTCGGCTTCGGGGCGCTGGGCATCTTCCTCTATGTCGGTGCCGAAGTATCGATCGGCTCGCTGATCGTGTCCTATCTGGGCCAGCCGGGCGTGATGGCGCTGGCCGAACAGGATGCCGGCAAGCTGATCGGGCTCTATTGGGGGGGCGCCATGGTCGGGCGCTTCATCGGCTCGGCCGTGTTGCGGGTGGTTGCCCCCGGCAAGGTGCTGGCGGCAGTGGCGGTGGGGGCGATCTGCCTGATCCTGCTCTCCATCACCAGCCAGGGGCAGGTGGCTGGATATGCCATGCTGGCCGTCGGCCTGATGAACGCCATCATGTTCCCCACGATTTTCAGCCTGGCCTGCGAGGGCCTGGGCGGCCGCAGCGCCGATGGTTCGGGCATCATCAATGTCGCCATCGTCGGCGGTGCGGTGGTGCCCTTGCTCACCGGGCAATTGATCGATCAGAGCGGCAGCATCGCCACCGGCCTGCTGGTGCCGGCGGCCTGTTATGTGGTGATCGCCGCCTATGGCTGGGCCAGCCGCCGGCCCGTGGCGGCCTGATGCGCGCCCTGCCCGCCGCTGAACGGCGTGCGGGTGGGCGTGGCACTGCAGGCGATGGCCAGTTCCGCCCGCGGATACGGCCGCCCATGGGAAGACCATGCCCGGGGCCAGGTTCGTGCTGGTCGCCGAAACGGCCGAAACAGGCGGGCACAGCACGCACACGTGGTCGGTATTCTGGGACGGCGAATTGAAGGCGTTGCTGGCGCGCAGCGCCGGAGGGGTGGCGCATTTGGCATGGGTGCCGGCGGCGTTATGCCGGGCACTGGCCCATGCACGTCAGGCTGGGCACCGTCCAGTGCCGGGCCCCTTCACAAACCGCCCGGCCGCCGCCCCGGTGGGTTCGCCGGCTTTCAGCACCTGCACCCCGTTCACCCACACGTTTGACACGCCGGTGGCATATTGCGCCGGCTTGGCGAAGGTGGCGTGATCGCTGATCGTGGCCGGATCAAACAGCACCACATCGGCAAAGTTGCCCGGTTTCAGCAGTCCGCGCTCCTTGATGCCCATGTTCGTCACGGGCAGATGGCTCAGGCGCCGCACCGCGTCCTGCAGGCTGGTGGTCTTTTCCTCGCGCACATATTTGCCCAGCAGACGCGCGACATTGCCATAGGCGCGCGGGTGATCCTGGCTCAACAGGAACACGCCTTCGGCCGAGGGCGCGCCGGCATCGGAGCCAAAGCTCATCCACGGCAGCGCGGTCTGGCGCTTCACATTGGCCTCATCCATCAGGAAATAGGCGGTGCCCACCCGGCTGCCATCCTCGATCACCAGATCGATGGCGGTGTCTTCCGGGCTGGTGCCGCGCAGCCGCGAAACCTCGCCAAGTGTCTTGCCGGTCAGGGGCTTCAGCCTGGGGTTCTTGAAGCCGAGCAACAGCACATTTTCGGGACTGCCGGCACGCCTGGCGAGATTCTCCCAATCGGCATTGTCGTCCATCATCTCGGCCTTCACCCGGGCGCGCAGCACAGGGTCCTTCAACCGCTCGATCCATTGTTCCAGCCCGCCCGACTGCACCCACAACGGCATGGCGGCATCGAGGCCGGTGGCGCCGGCGGTGTAATTATACATGTTCGCCGTGATGCGGATGCCCTGGGCGCGCGCCGCCTCGATCTTGCCAAGGATGGTATCGAGTTTGCCCCAGTTTTTCTGGCCCGACATCTTCATGTGCCAGATTTCCGCCGGGCCGCCGGATTGGCGGGCGATTTCGATCAGTTCGTCCACCGCGGCCTCGATACGGTCGCCTTCGGATCGCATGTGGCTGATATACATGCCGCCACAGGCCGCGCTGGCCTTGGCGAGCGCGACCAGTTCCGGCGTTTCGGCATAGGCGGCCGGCGCATAGATCATCGATGTGCCCAGCCCCAGCGCGCCCTCGTTCATCGCCGCACGCACCAGCCCCTGCATGCGCCCCAGTTGCGCGGGGGTGGGATCAACATCGCTTTCGCCCAACTCATGCACGCGCACCGTGGTGTGGCCCACGAAGCTGGCGACGTTGGGGGCGATGCCCTTTTTCTCCAGCGTGGCGAGATATTCCCCAAGCGTCGTCCAGCTGATCGGATATTTGATATCGTCCTGACGCAACGCGCCCAGCCGCTTCATCTCGGGATTGAGCGGCCCCATCGAATTGCCTTCGCCCATGATTTCCAGCGTCACGCCCTGGCGGATATCGCTTTGCGCGCGGCCATCGATCAGCAGGCTTTCAGTGGCCCAGCTCAGCATGTTGACGAAACCCGGCGATATGGCCTGGCCCTTTGCATCGATGACATCGGCACCCGTCACGATGGCAGCCGGCGCCGCACCCTTGCCCATGGCGGTGATCCGGTCGCCCGCCATCGCCAGCCAGCCGGCATAAGGCGCGCCGCCCGATCCATCAACAATCAGGCCGTTGGTGATCAGCACCGGCTTGGCCAGCGCGGAACCGGCCATCAGCAGGGCGGCCAGTGCAAGCGTGCGTGTCATCATCAATCCCCCTTGTCGCCGGCAGCTTAAGGCGGCTTCAAGGGGGCAGCAAGGCGGCGATTCCGGCCAGCAGCGGTTGCAATTCGCCGGCACGGCTGCCGGCCAGCGGGGCCAGCACCGCGGCCACCCGCGCCGGCCGCCCGGCATCAGCGAGCGCGGTGAGCAGCCGCCATTCATCCGGGCTGATGCCGGGCTGGCACGGCCGGTGCAGGCTGATCGGCCGCTGCGCCCGCTGCGCCAGCCCGATGATCAGGCAGCGCAGCAGATGCTCCAGCCCCAGGCCCGCATCGCCAAAGCGGCGTTGCAGCAGCAGATGCACATGCGCATCGCGGCCCCGGCCCAGCGGCCGCAGCATGGCGGTACGGCGCAGGCACCAGATCAGATCGCGCAGCGGCGGCGACAGGGGATCGGGCGGCGGCTGCCACGGCTCCCCACCCGGTCCGGCCCAATCGGCCCCATGCTGCACGAACATTGGTTGCTCTCCCTGATCTGCTCCCAGCATGATCTTGTTGCGAGTGATTTGCAATAGCGTATATTGGCGGCCGTGTCGCCCTTGTAATACAGCTTCGAAAGATATATCTTAAATCCATCGCCAACCCATGGAGTCCCCCCGCCATGCATTTCCGCTTCAACTTTGACGGCAAGCGTTTCCACAAGGAATTCAGCGGCCATTTCGGCCACCGCAGCGCGCGCTGGGCCGCCTTTGCGCAGCGCTTTGCCGATGAATTCGGCGATGGCTTTGATGGCCCGCGCCCGCGCCGCCGCCGCTTTGGCGCCGAGGCCCTGAAAGCCGTCGTGCTCCACCTGCTGCAGAAGGAACCGCGCCACGGCTATGAACTGATCAAGGCCATCGAGGAACTGTCGGCCGGCTTCTATTCGCCGTCACCAGGCATGATCTATCCGCTGCTCACCATGCTCGCCGAACAGGGCCTGATCAGCGAACTGCCGGGCGACGACAACAAGCGCCGCTATGCCATCACCGCCAATGGCGAAGCCGCACTGGCCACTGCCGAAGCCGAGCTGAAACAGGCACTGGAAAGGCTGGCCGATATTGCCGGCATGGCCGCCCGCAGCAGCCGCAGCGGCCGCGTGCGCGAAGCCATGGGCACGTTGAAAGCTGCCGTTCGCGACCAATTGGCCGACCATGACGAGGATGCCGGTCGGGCCGAGCGCATTGCCGAGATACTCGACACCGCCACCCGGGCGGTGGAAGCGCTGGAAGGCTGAAGGCGGCCTGGCACATCGTGGTTGCGAAGCACCACGTGCGGCGCGATCATGCCGGCGTCCGCCCGAGGATTCGGTGAATGACGAACATCATCCAATCGACCCCCTTCATGCACGTGCCCGATCTGGCAGCGGCGCTTGCCCTTATGGTGGATGTGCTTGGCTTTCGGATTGATCTTCGCGCGGACGACTATGCCTATGTGAGCCGTGACAACGCCGGCTTGCGGATCCTGGAAACGGGCCCCGGCAATCCGTTCCAGCCGGGCAACCGTCGCTTCGCCCATTATTTCGATTGCCGCGACGTCGATGCGCTTCATGACGAGCTGAAACCCCGATTGAGCGCATTGCCCGCGCACGACGTTCATGGACCGGCCGACAAGCCCTATGGCCAACGCGAACTGCTGATCCTCGCGCCCGACGGCAACCTGATCATATTTGGACAGGCTATCCAGCGCGACGCCTGACGGCAGCGCAGACCCGCGCCTTTGTCTTGCCCTACGCTCTTGGCGCCGCCGCCCGGGCCAGGCGATCGTTGATGGCCTGGCCCAGGCCGTGGTGCGGCACCGGGGCGACGGCAATGCCAGCCCGTCCTGATGCCTGCGCGCGGTGCAGCAGATCAAACAGGCGCGCGGCGGCCTCCACCAGGTCGCCACGGGTCGACAGGCTGGCATCGCCCGCCACCGCACCAAAGCCGATGTGAAATTCGTCGGCCCCCGCCGTCACCGCCGCCAGCCGCACCGGCTGACTGGGGGCATAGTGCGACTCCAGCATGCCGGGCGCCTGCACCGCCGGGCCCGTAGCCGTCGGCAGCGGCGGCCCCGCCACCGCCTCCAGCGCCTCCACTGCCAGCGCTCCCGGCCGCAACACACGCCAGCCCGCATCCTCTACCGCCACGATCGTCGATTCCACCCCCGCCGCACACGGCCCGGCATCGATCACCATCACTTCATCCAGCGATGCCAGCACATGCGCTGCGCGCGTCGGTGAAATCCGGCCCGACGCATTGGCCGACGGCGCGGCCAGCGGGCCGACGGCGGCGATCAGCGCCTGCACCACCGGATGCGCCGGGCAGCGCAGCGCGATCGTATCGAGTCCCGCCGTCACCAGCGATGCCACCGCCGCATCCGCCCGGCGCGGCAGGACCAAGGTGAGCGGGCCGGGCCAGAAGGCCGCTGCCAGCCGCCGGGCCAGCGGGGCGAATTCAGCCAACGCGGCCGCTTGGCCCACATCCGCCACATGCACGATCAACGGGTTGAAGCTCGGCCGGCCCTTGGCGGCATAAATCCCCGCCACGGCCGCGCCATCATCGGCACGGGCCGCCAGGCCATAGACCGTCTCGGTTGGCACCGCGACCAGGCCCCCGGCGCGCAGGATCGCCGCCGCTGCGGCAATGCCGGCGGGATCGGGCGTCAACAGGCGGCTTTCAGGCGGCATTGCGCGCGTCTATACCGGGCCAAACGCGAAAACGGAAACCGCTCATGCCTTATGTCGCCCCCACCACCGAACAGCGCTTCGTGCTCGACAGCATCGCCGATCTGCCCGGCCTGGCCGCCCTGCCGGCCTATGCCAATGCCAGCCCCGACATGGTGGACGCGATCCTGGCGGAAGCCGGCAAGCTGGCCGCCAATGTGTTCGCCCCGCTCAACAAGGTTGGTGACCGCACCCACGCCAGGCTGGCCGATGGCGTCGTCACCCTGCCGGAAGGATTCACCGCCGCCTATGCCCAGTATGTCGAGGGCGGCTGGGCCGGGCTGGGCGTGGCCGAAGCCCATGGCGGCCAGGGCCTGCCGTTCGCGGTGGCGGTGGCGGTGCAGGAACAGCTGACCAGCGCCAACATGGCCTTTGCGCTATGCATGATGCTGTCCCAGGGCGCGATCGAGGCGCTGGCCGCCCACGCCAGCCCCGAATTGCAGCAACGCTATCTGTCCAAGCTCGTCACCGGCGAATGGACCGGCACGATGAACCTGACCGAGCCGACCGCCGGCAGCGACGTCGGCGCGCTGAAATCCCGCGCCGAGCCGAATGCCGACGGCAGCTGGCGCATCGAGGGCACCAAGATCTACATCACCTGGGGCGAGCATGATGCGGCGGACAACATCGTCCATCTCGTCCTCGCCCGCACGCCCGGCAGCCCGGCCGGCACCAAGGGCATCAGCCTGTTCCTCGTGCCGAAATTCCGCCCCGATGGCAGCCGCAACGATGTCACCTGCATCGGGCTGGAGCACAAATTGGGCATCCACGCCTCCCCCACCTGCACCATGCGCTTTGGCGACAAGGGCCAGTGCACCGGCTGGATGGTCGGCCATGAAGGCGGCGGGATGCGCGCCATGTTCACCATGATGAACAACGCCCGCGTGCAGGTTGGCCTGCAGGGCGTCGCCATTGCGGAGGCCGCCACCCAGCACGCGCTGGATTATGCCCGCACGCGTGTGCAATCGGCCAAGTTCGGTGGTGGGCGCGAACCGGTGCGCATCATCGAACATGCCGATGTGCGCCGCACCATCATGACGATGAAGGCGCTCACCGAGGCCAGCCGCGCGCTCGTCTATCTCAACGCCGCCGCCGTTGACCGCGCCCACAGCGGCGACAAGGCCGGGCAGGGCCTGGCCGATCTGCTCACCCCGATTTCCAAGAGCTGGGCCACCGATATCGGCGTCGAGGTCGCCAGCCTTGGCGTGCAGGTGTTTGGCGGCATGGGCTATGTCGAGGAAACCGGCGCGGCGCAGTATCTGCGCGATGCCCGCATTGCGCCCATCTACGAAGGCACCAACGGCATCCAGGCCATGGACCTGGTCGGCCGCAAACTCGGCATGGACGGCGGCCAGCATTGGAAGGATCTGCTCGGCGAAGTCCGCGCCACGCTCCACGATCTGGACGAGGATGAGGAATTGAAGCTGATCGTCCCCTGGCTGCAGGACGCACTCGACTCGGCGCAAACCACCTCGCTGTGGCTGGCCGGGCACAACAACCCCGACGATATCGCCGCCGGCGCCACGCCCTATCTGCGGCTGATGGGCCTCACCCTTGGTGGCTGGCTGCTGGCCAAACAGGCGCTGGCCAGCCGCACGCACTCCGATCCGCAGTTCGCGGCGGCCAAACGCACCACCGCCCGCTTCTTCGCCGAACAATTGCTGCCGCAGGTGCAGGCGCTGGCGGCGAGTGCGATGCGCGGGGCGAGCCTGTTTTATGCGATTTCGGAGGATGGGCTGGCGGCGGTATGACCTGAAGTCGAAATCAAAGATCTAAGCAGTTGGGTTTGCCATAGGCAAATAAACAGATACATAAGAGTTATGGTTGATAGTCAAAAACCTCGGCAGTACTACAGTGTCCGCACCGCAAGTGATCCGGATGCGGGCAGATTGACATTGGATATATTTCGTAGTTTATTTTTAGCATTATATAATGATTTTCGTTCAAATGGCTATTTTGTAGAGAATTTCGGATTTTATTGCGTAGATAATCATGAGAATCCGGGTTTAATTGGATCGAATATAGAAAATTACGTCCTTTATAAGCTAAGGAGATATTTGTGGCCGTTTGAAAACTATATTGGAGATGTAGAGGAAGACGTTTTATTCGATATAATCGAATTTCTATTTGATCATATCAGTAAGCCCTTAGCAGGCGTATATCATACGCATGGCGATTGCGGGATGCATTGGGAGAAATTTGATCGCGAAGCAGGTAGAAACGAGTACAGAAGCCGGGCAAACGAGCTGCTTACATCGTATGGCCCCGGCTATAGAATAAATAAAGCTGGCGAGATAATGACTGTAGGCTCTCCCGAGTTGGCCTCTCTCATGAAAAGGCAGCCGCCAAACCTCGAAGATCGCGCGCTAACAAGAATTTCTGCGGCGCGTGACAAGTTCCAACGATATGGCGCCTCTCTTGATGATCGACGTCATGCAGTTCGTGACCTAGCAGATGTGCTTGAATTATTGCGGCCAGAGGCAAAGAAAATCATAACAAAGAAAGATGAGAATGATTTATTTCAATTAGTAAATAATTTCAGCATAAGGCATTTTAATCAATATCAGAAAGTAGATTACGATCAGAGTGTGTGGCTAAGTTGGATGTTTCACCATTTGCTAGCAACTATTCATGCCATTACAAATATTATTCACAGATCGAGAAATAAAAACGGTAAATAATGTTTATCCATAACGTTATCAATATTTGATAAATTTCAATCAGGATATGATTGACTTTGTGCTGATTTTATTTGCCAATAGTTAATTTTTTTGGAAATGACATTGACTTTACGGTCATACTTGGAATCACCCCTCCGGATACAACACCCGCTCCAGCCAATGCGCCGCCAGCCCGCCGGCGAATTGCGCCGCGATGAAGCCCGGCACATGCGCTGGCGCGATGCCGGTGAAGCTGTCGGTCAGCGCGCGGGCGATGGTGATGGCGGGATTGGCAAAGCAGGTGGACGAGGTGAACAGGATCGCCGCGCCGATATAGAGCGCCACGCTGGTCGCGCCCGATTGCGGCGCGTGCCGGCCGGTCAAGAGCACCGTCAGGATCAGGCCAAAGGTCGCCACAAATTCGCCCAGCATCAGGCCCGGCCCGCCGCGCGCGTTGGTCGCCACCTGCAGGATCGGCTGTTCGAACATGGCGTGCACGCAGGCCACCGCCGCCACGCCGGCCGCGATCTGCACCGCCACCATGGCCAGCGTCAGCCCCCAGCCCTGGCCGCCGCGCAGCCGCACCACCAGGCTGACCACCGGGTTGAACTGCGCGCCCGACACCGGGCCCAGCATCGTCACCAGCAGTTGCAGCATCATCACCGTCGCCGCCGTCACCGCCAGCACGCCGAGCAGCACATTGCCGCCCATAAGGCCTTGCGCCAAAATCCCCGATCCGATCACGGCGGCAAACAGGAAGAAGGTTCCCACCGCTTCCGCCCACAAGATTCGCATGGCCTGCCCCACATCATGTTTTCCCGGCGCCATTGGTGCACAAGCGCGCCGGCCCGGTCAATCCGGAGCCGGGCTTCCACATTGCCGGCAATCAATCTTGACTTAT
This sequence comes from uncultured Sandarakinorhabdus sp., assembly GCA_964535865.1. Classification (GTDB taxonomy): domain Bacteria; phylum Pseudomonadota; class Alphaproteobacteria; order Sphingomonadales; family Sphingomonadaceae; genus Sandarakinorhabdus. Next base: position 48,807 of record CAZHTW010000007.1, read on the forward strand.
CCACAAATGACGCCCACAGAGATAAGGCTATCGTCGCCTTCGACGGAAATTGTTGCTCTCCATCAGCTCCGCTGATCAGCTCTTCTTCCTTTCAATCGCTACCAGCTCTGCTCACGCTCTTGTGAGTGGATAGTCATGCTTTCCTGAAAGGAAAAACATCATGATCACCGGAACCGTCAAGTTTTTCAACGCCGACAAAGGCTATGGTTTCATCTCGCCCGAAAATGGCGGCGATGACAATTTCGTGCACATCAGCGCCGTCGAACGCGCCGGCATGAGCACGCTGAACAAGGAACAGCGCGTCAGCTACGAACTGGAAACCGATCGCCGCGGCAAGACCTCGGCTGTCAATCTCCAGGCTGCCTGATTGTGCTGGTGGGCGGCTCCCACGCGGGGCCGCCCACCGCCATCAC
>CAZHTW010000008.1:0-45979 GCA_964535865.1 uncultured Sandarakinorhabdus sp.
CCGTGTTGGGCGTCGTCTGCACGCCGCCGCGCGGTGGGCGGTGGGACCAGTCCCAGTTCCAGCCGGGCTCGCGCGCTGACAATTTGTAGGGGAGCTCGGTCTTCACGCCGAGGGTCTTCACCGCATAATCGTGGAAGGCGGCGACATAGGCGCCGGCGATGGCAGTGCCGGCCGGATCCTCATCGGGGCTATCGGCATTCAGATCGGTGGGCGGCAGCGTGTAGCGCGTGTCGAGCCGGCCGATCGACAGGCCGCGGGTGCGCAGCAGCTCGGTCTGGAAATGCGCCAGGTCCACGCGCAGATTGGCGCGCTTGATGAAGTCCACCGACAGGCCGGTATAGGCGTTCATTTGGGCAGCGACGGCGTCTTTCTCGGCGTCCGAAATGGCGCTGCCCTTGGCGAGCGCGGCGGCATAAGGCCCGGCGACGAAGCCGCGAACCTCGTTCACGAAGGCATCGAGATTGGCCGGCTTCGGCCCCGGCAGCGTGCCATGATACCAGGCGCTGGCGGCATAGCCGGGGAACAGCACCATGTGGTTCTGATCATAACCGGGCTGGCGCACGCCATAATTCATGATGGTGGACAGCAGCGCGACGCCGTGCAGCGAAACGCCCCGCTCCTCCAGCATCCGCGCCACCACGCCGGAGCGCAGCGTGCCATAGGATTCGCCAAACAGGAATTTCGGGTTTTTCCAGCGGTTGTTCTTGTGCACATAACGGGTGATGGCCCGGGCAAAGGCGTCGCCATCCTGATCCACGCCGTTGAAATCGCGGAAGTTCTTGTCGCCCAGCGGGCGCGACCAGCCGGCGCCGGGGGCATCGATGAACACGATGTCCGTCTTGTCGAGCAGGCTCCACGGATTGGGCCCCACAGCATATTGATCGGGCGTCACATAAACCGGCTTGTCGGTCTTTACCCGCACCGGGCCAAAACTGCCCATGTGCAGCCAGATCGTCGCCGAACCCGGCCCGCCGTTGTAGAAAAACGTCACCGGCCGGTTCGGCCCATCGGCGGTATAGGCCGTGTAACTCAAGCTGCCGGTGGGCCTGGCATTGTCATCGCGGATGGTGAGCGTGCCGGCGGTGGCGGTGTAGGCAATGGCCTTGCCCTTGATGGTCACGCTGCCCTTCGACACCGCGGCCTGTTCCTCCACCGGCGCGCGCGCGGTGGCGGCATCGGCTTCGGCAATCTGCGCCTCGCGCGGGCTTTTGGCGGCCTGGGCCAGGGCGGGGTGGGCAGCGGCCAGCAGCAGGCCAGCGATCAGCAGCTTGTTCAACGTCAATCCCCCTTGAAGCATCATGCCTTGGTGATGGCACGCAGCCGGCCTTCGCTCAAGTCGCGGCGATGTCGCCCAGCCCGCGCAGCAGGCTGCCGTCCAGATCGACAAGACCGAACATCAGCAGATCGTCCACAATTGGCCGGATCGGTTCCAGACGCGGGATGCCGTGGCCGGGCAGGCCGGCCGCACTGAAATCCCGGTGCAGGCCGGCCAGATCATCCACCCGGATGCAGGCAGAAAAGCTGCTGCTGGCCGGATCGAGATCGGGCCAGGGGAAGAATTCCAGCTCCAACGGCCCCCGCTCCAGGATCAACCAATGGCTATCGCGATAGCCGACCGCAAAACCGAGCCGGCCGTAAAAGGCGATGGTCGCATCAAAATCCCGCGATGGCAGGTTGGCGGTGATGCGGTCGCTCATTTGCGCCCCCGCCGCACCCCCGGCGGCACCCGTGACTTGCCCGGCCGCGGCGTGAAGCCCTTTGGCCGGGCGCGATCGCGGCGGAAGCCGCCGCCGCTGCTGCCGCCTTCGGGCAGTTCATAGCGCAGCGCGCCGGTGATCGGGTTGGCTTCGGCCAGCCGCAGTTCCAGCCGCTGGCCCACGGCATAGCGGGTCCCGGTTTCGATGCCTTCCAATATCCGTGCGTCTTCATCGAACACGAAGCGTTCGGCGCCCAGGGTGGACACCGGCACCAGCCCATCGCCGCCCAGGCCTTCGACCGTGGCGAAGAATCCGAACTTGGCGACGCCGGTGATGCGGGTTTTCACCACCTCGCCCACCATCTTCGACAGATAGGCAGCGACATAGCGATCGATGGTGTCGCGTTCGGCTTCCATCGCCCGGCGTTCGGTCATGCTGATATGATCGGCGGTCTTGGTGAGGCCCTTTTCCTCTTCCTTGTGCAGCCCGCCGTCGCCCAGCCGGTGGGCGGCGACCAGGCTGCGGTGCACCACCAGATCGGCATAGCGGCGGATCGGCGAGGTGAAGTGGGCGTAACTGCCCAGCGCCAGCCCGAAATGGCCAACATTGTTGGGCGAATAATAGGCCTGGGTCTGCGTGCGCAGCACCTGCTCGGTCACTTGCTCATAGGCCTCCCCGGCCTTGGCGCGGGCGAGGATGCGGTTGAACACGGCTGGCTTCGCCACCTGGCCCAGCGCCATATTCTGTCCCAGCGTTTCGAGATAATCGCGCAGCGCCACCAGCTTCTCGCGGCTGGGCACCTCGTGACAGCGGAAGATGCAAGCACCCTTTTTCTTCTCCAGCGCCTTGGCCGATGCGACGTTGGCGGCGATCATATAATCCTCGATCACCCGGTGCGCCGTCAGATGCTCCCGCACCGAAATGCCGGCGATGCGCCCGGCCTCGTCCAGCACGACGCGCTTTTCCGGCAGCTCCAGCTCCAGCGGCTCACGCGCCGCGCGGGCCTTGGCCAGCGCCCCCCAGGCGTCCCACAGCGGTTGCAGCACCGGCAGCCATGGGCCTTCGCCGGCGTCCATGGTGGCCTGCGCCTCCTCATAGGCGATGTTGGTGACGCAGCGGATGACGGCGCGGGTGAAGCGCCAGCCGAGCAGATTGCCCTCGGGATCGATGTGCAGATGGCAGGCCAGCACGGCGCGGTCTTCATTCTCCACCAGGCTGCACACATGCGCCGAAAGAATCTCGGGCAGCATCGGCACGACGCGATCAGGGAAATAGACGCTGTTGCCGCGGCTGCGCGCCGAACGGTCGAGCGCGGTGCCGGGGCGCACGTAAAAGCTCACATCGGCGATCGCGACGATGGCGCGGAAATGGCCGGGATGTTCATCATCGGGCGCCGCCCACACCGCATCATCATGGTCGCGCGCGTCGGCGGGATCGATGGTGAGGAAGGGCAGGTGCCGCAGATCCTCGCGATCGCCCAGCGGCTGCCGGGCCATGCGCTCGGCCTCGTCCAGCGTGGATTCGTCAAACCGGTGCGGGATGCCCTTGGCGTGAATGGCGATCAGCGAGAAGGATTTGGGCTGGAACGGATCGCCCAGCACCTCCACCACCCGGCCATATTGGCGGGGCGGCCGCCCGCTGGGTTCGGCCAGCACCAGATCGCCGGGCTGGCCCTCGCCGGGATCGTTGATGGCCAGATCGGTCCGCGCCTTCTTGTCCACCGGCACCAGCCGCCAACCCATCGGTTCCTTGCGCAGGATGCCGAGCACGAACTCCTCGGATTTGGCCAGCACCTTCATCGGGAAGGCCAACTGGCCGCTGCCCTGTTCCTCGATGCGGGCCAGCAGCCGGTCGCCCAGGGCATAGGCGGCGCGCTTGCGACTTTCGATCACCCGCAGGCGGGGCGGCGGGCTGGCATGCTCCCACCGGTCGGGCACGGCGATGGCGACGCCGTCCACGATGTCGGCAACGCGCACCACCGTCACGCGTGGCAGGCCGCCACCCTTGTGCAGATTGCGGCCCGGCCCGGATTCCAGCTCGCCGGCCTCCATCATCTCTTTCAGCAGGGATTTCAGCGCGATCTTGTCCTGCGCATGCAGGCCAAAGGCCTTGGCGATCTCGCGCTTGCCCACGCTGCTTTTCTGGGTGGCGATGAAATCCAATATGGCTTGCCGGTCGGGCAGGCCTGGTGCGGGTGTGTTGCGGGGGAGCCGGGGCATGGCGGCACCATGGGCGTTCGGGCCCGGTGGGGCAATAGATGCCATTGTGCCGCACCGCCGCGCAGCCCATATGACGGGCAATGCAATCCATGGCTGCCCCGGCCGGCCCTCCGCAGGGGGAGGCCGATTTCAAGACGCTCAAGCGGTTCCTGCCCTATCTGTGGCCGGCCGGCCGGCTTGATCTGAAGCTGCGCGTCGTCGGCGCCCTGTGCATGGTGCTGCTGGCCAAGGGCGTCATGCTGGCCATGCCCTACACGCTGAAACTGGCGCTGGATGCGATGTCGGCCAATGTTTCCGGCGGCGTTGGCGCGGGCGTGGGGGTGGCGATGGCGCTGGTCGCGTCCTACGCGCTGGCGCGCTTTGGCGGGGTGTTGTTCGACAATGTCCGCAACGCCCTGTTCGAAAAGGTCGGCCAGGAGGCTGCGCGCCACCTCAGCCTGGATGTGTTCAGCCATATCCACCAGCTCAGCTTGCGCTATCACCTCGAACGCCGCACCGGCGCGCTCACCCGGTTGATCGAGCGCGGCACCAAGAGCATCGATACCATGCTCTATTTCCTGCTGTTCAACATCTTCCCCACGGTGATCGAGCTCACCGCGGTGTGCATATTGTTCGGGCGCGGTTTCGGCTGGGAACTGGTGGCGGCCACGCTGGCCACGGTGGCGGCCTATATCCTCTACACCCAGCGCATCACCGATTGGCGCGCCGCCCTGCGCCGCGAGATGGTGGACAGCGACCAGAAGGCCACCGCGCGCGCGGTTGACAGCCTGTTGAATTACGAAACCGTCAAATATTTCAATGCCGAAGCCCATGAGAATGCCAATTATGGCCGGGCGATCAAGCGTTACACCGATGCCGCGACCAAATCCGAAGTCAGCCTGGCCTGGCTCAACATCGGGCAAAGCTTCATCACCAATGCGCTGATGGCCGGCGCGCTGGTCTATGTGGTGTGGGGCTGGGACCAGGGCCGTTTCACCATTGGCGATGTGGCCTTCGTGAATGGCCTGCTGATGCAGTTGTTCCGCCCGCTGGATCTGCTCGGCATGGTCTATCGCGAAATCCGCCAGGGCCTGATCGACATGGAGGCGATGTTCCGCCTGATCGACACTGCGCCGGAAATTGCAGACGCGCCGGGCGCGGCCGATCTGGCCATCGCCGGCGCCGCCATCCGCTTTGACGCGGTGGATTTCGGTTATGATCCGCGCCGGCAGATCTTGCACAAGGTGAGCTTTGTGGTGCCGCCGGGGGCCAAGCTGGCGGTGGTGGGCCACAGCGGCGCCGGCAAGTCCACGCTCAGCCGCATCCTCTATCGTTTCTATGACATTCAGGGCGGGCGGGTCAGCATTGATGGCCAGGATATCGCCGCCATCACCCAAAGCTCGCTGCGCCGCGCCATCGGCATCGTGCCGCAGGACACGGTGCTGTTCAACGACACGATCGGCTACAACATCGCCTATGGCCGGCCTGATGCGAGCGAGGCGGAGATCATCGCGGCGGCGCGCGGTGCCGCCATCCATGATTTCATCCTGGGCCTGCCCGATGGGTACCAGACCCAGGTGGGCGAGCGCGGGCTCAAACTTTCGGGCGGGGAAAAGCAGCGCGTGGCGATTGCCCGCACCATCCTGAAAAACCCGGCCATCCTGATCCTGGATGAAGCCACCAGCGCGCTGGATTCCGCCACCGAAGCCAGCATTCAGGACGCGCTGGGCGGCGTATCGGCCGGACGCACCACCATCGTGATCGCCCACCGGCTATCCACCATCACCGATGCCGACGAGATCATCGTGCTGGATCAGGGCCGCATCATCGAACGCGGCCGCCACGACGCGCTGCTGGCCCAGGGCGGCGCCTATGCCGACATGTGGGCGCTGCAGCAGGCGGAAGACGCCGACACTGTCATGACAATGTAAAAAATGCCGAATGCGGCACCGTGGCGCAGGGTTGTTTACGATTTGGTTACATGTGTCGTGATAGCCATTGGTTAACCAAGGTTTGCGGATGCGAGGCGTCGACCCTGGGGGCAATCTCTTGTTTTCTGGGGAAAATATATGAATTACAAACTGCTTGTCGCGGCAGGTCTCGCCGCATCTGTCGCCCAACCCGCGCTGGCTGCGCCGGCTTTCAATCCGGGAGCGTTGAACGCCCAACTTTCCAATCCGCGCACGCCTGAAGTGTCGGTGGTGGCTGATGATGTCAGCCTTGCCCCGCTGCGCGCGCCAACCAGCATAACGGTCACCGGCAATGGCTTCATCGCCACCGCCACCAAGAAGATTGTTGGTACCACCTCCACGCTGACCGCTGCCTTTGGTGGTGATCCCATTTATAACGGTCGCCAACCCGCGCACAGCGGCGTGGCCCAGATGACCATGATGTTCGGCGCTTCTGGGTTCGTTTGCTCAGGCGCGTTGATGCAGGATCGCATCCATGTGCTGACCGCTGCCCACTGCGTCAGCGATGGTGCCGGCACACCCAATCCGGACAGCACAACCGTGCGCTTCAACCGCAGCAGCAACCCGGATCAGGTTGTGCAGGGCGTGAACACCTCAACCGCCAATATCGCCGTCATGCAGGCTGCGGCCTATTTCGTGCACCCGGATTACACCGGGCAGGTCATTGATCAGAATGACATCGCCATCATCCGCCTGACTCAAGCTGCGCCCAGCTGGGTGCAAAGCTATCGCATCTCACCGGTGTTCAACCTGGCGGGCAGCCAGTTCGAAGTGGCCGGTTATGGCGGGCGCGGTGAAGGAGGGGCTACCGGAGTTACGGCCGGGACCGGCCGCCTGCGTTCGGGTGAAAATGAATGGGATTTCCGCTTTGGCGACCCCTATTTTGGCGGCTTCTGGGAACAGCCCAATCCGTTCCGCCCCGGCAGCACCAATTTCTTTGGCACCGCCGAAATCGCAAACAGCTGGGTTTCGGATTTCGACAGTCCCGGTGGTCCCGGTAACCCCAACAATGCCAGCTGCTTCGTCACCGGCCGCGATTGCGACGGCGGGGTTGGCCCGCGTGAAGCCAGTACCGCTGGCGGCGATTCGGGCGGCCCCAATTTCATTGGTGGCCGCCTGGCCGGCATCACCTCCTATGGCCTCACGTTCGGCGTCAACTTTGGTGATGTGAACAACAGCAATAACAGCAGCTTCGGCGAATTTGCCGGCGTCGTCCCGGTCAATCTGCACCGGGATTTCATCGAAGCCAGCACCGGTATCGCCGTGCCGGAACCGTCGAGCTGGGCCATGCTGATTGCCGGCTTTGGCCTGGTGGGCGGCACCATGCGCCGTCGCCGCGCTGCCGTGGCCTGATCCGCCACGCGCGCACAAGAAAAGGGCCGGCGGGGAAACCCGCCGGCCCTTTCCATTTACGCCACGCAAAAATCGATCAGGGCATCACCACCGTGTCGATCACGTGGATCACGCCGTTGCTGGTGCCGATATCGGTGGCGCGGATGTGGCTCATGCCGCCTTTGGCATCGGTCAGCATCACGACATTGCCCATCAGCGTGGCGGTCAGCTTGCCGCCCTGCACGGTGGTGACCACGGCCTTGCCGCCGCCGGCCTTGATCGCCGCAACCACATCAGCGGCCATCAGCTTGCCGGCCACCACGTGATAGGTGAGCACCGCGCCCAGCGTGCCCTTGTTTTCCGGCTTCAGAAGCGTGTCGACCGTGCCGGCCGGCAGCTTGGCAAAGGCGGCGTTGGTCGGGGCAAACACCGTGAACGGGCCCTTGCTCTTCAGCGTGTCCACCAGGCCGGCGGCCTTGACGGCGGCAACCAGCGTGGAAAAATCGCCATTGCCGGCGGCGGTGTCAACAATATCGGCGGCCGGCTGGGCCATCACGGCGGTGGGGGCCACCAGGCCAGCTGCGGCCACAGCGAACAGCGCAGCGCGCAGGCTATTACGAACGGTCATTGCAGGACTCCATGATTGGATTCAGGCCAGCCGGGGGGTGCCGGCAGACGTGGCCATCTACGCCGGTCGGCGGTGCGCGGCCGCCCGCCAATGTGTCGCTGCGACGAAGTGGGCTGCCGTCAGGCCGCCGTGAGCGCGCCGGTGGCGATCACCGGCCCGGTGGGCGTGCCGGTGGGCGAACCGCCGATGGGCTCGATCGAAATCGCCAGGATCGCGCCCTGCTTCACGCCGGCCAGCCGATCGCGCGGGATGCTGTGGGCGGTGCCGGCCGAAATATCGATGATGCCCAGCGACCGTGGCGGGTTGCTGCCTTCGATCACCCACAATTCCGGCACCTTGCCGGCGCCGGCATCGTTCTGCGCCACCGGGGCGAAACGCACCTGGCCGCTGGCCGGATCAAAGGCGGCGGCCAGCAGCGGCTTGCCATCGGCGCCGGCCAGCGTGGCGCGCAACTGCGGCCCACCGGCAACGGCGACGGCATCGCCGCCCGGATCATTGCCCGCACCCGGCTGTGCCAGCATCACCACGGCCAGCGCGGCCGCCACCGGCGCCCCAATGCCCAGCCCGCGCCACAGCGAAAGATTGTGCCACCAGCCGGCCGACGGGGCCGGCTTGGCCGCCATGGCCGCCGGCTTCGGGGCTGGCACTGTGGTTTCGGCTGCAATGGCGGCCCAAACACTGGCCGGCGGCGCCACCGGCGGGGTCGCTTCGTCCAGCGGGCTCAACAAGGTCTGCCATTGTTCCACCCGTGCCCGGAAGGCCGGATCGCCCACCAGCCGCAGTTCAGCGGCCTTGCGTTCGGCGCGGCCCAGGCCGCCCAGCGCATAATCCATGGCCAGGGCTTCATCCTCGGTCAGGCCGGCAAGGCCGTTTTCTGGCGTGGGAGCAGCGCTCATGCCTCACTCGCCTCCAACTGGCCGCGCATGCGCAACAGGCCGCGGCGCACCCAGCTTTTCAATGTGCCCACCGGCACATTCTCCCGCGCCGCCAGCTCGTCATAGGTCACGCCTTCGAAATAACAGGCGCGGATGGCGGCAGCGTGGCGCGGCTCCAGCAGGCTCAGCGCTTCGGCCAGGCGGCGGGCATCATGGCTGGCCACCAGCCCGGCATCGGGTGCGGGGCCGTCATCGGCCAGATCATGGGCGGCTTCCACCGGCACCATCGGTCGCGCCGGCCTGGCCCGCAGCCGATCGATGGCGCGGTTGCGCGCGATCGTCGCCGCCCAGGTGATCGGGCTGGCGCGGGCCGGGTCAAACGTGGCAGCCTTGCGCCACACCGTCACATAAACCTCCTGCAACACATCTTCGGCTTCCTGCCGTTCCATCACTATACGCAGGATGACGCCGAATAGTTTTGCACTGGTTCGATCATAAAAAATTTGAAATGCGGCAGCGTCGCCTTCAGCCGCGCGCGCCAGCAGGCGGGACAGCTCGGCCGCGCCGGCAGAAGCGGGCGCCGCACTCACCGCACACCCGGCATCTGGATCGGGCCATGGGCGCTGCCGGTGATGAACTGGCGCACATAGGGATTGTCACAGCCGTCAAGGCTGGCCAACGGCCCTTGCCAGATGATCGTTCCGCCGTGCAGCATTGCCACCTTGTCCGCCACTGTTCGCACACTGTGCATGTCGTGCGTAATCGTAAGTGCCGTGATTTTCAAATCCGTTGTCAGCTCCCTGATCAAATCATTAATCACCGCCGCAGTGATCGGATCAAGCCCGGCGGTGGGCTCGTCGAAAAAGATGATCGGCGGGCGCGCCGCGATGGCCCGGGCCAGGGCGACGCGCTTCTGCATGCCGCCGGACAGCTCGGCGGGTTTCAGATCGGCCACATCGGCGCCCAGCCCGACCAGCGCCAGATTGGCCACGGCCGCGGCACGGCGGGCCGCGATGTTGCCACCCAGCGCAAAGCTGACATTGCGCCACACGGGCAGGGAATCAAACAGGGCACCGCCCTGAAACAACATGCCGAACCGGGCGCGATGGGCATCGAGCGCGGCGCCGTTCAGGCCCACCACCTCCTGGCCATCCACCCTGATGCTGCCGGCATCGGGCGCGATCAGGCCCAGGACGATCTTCAGCGTGACGGATTTGCCGGTGCCCGAACCGCCGATGATCACCAGGCTTTCGCCCGGCATCACCGCCAGATCAACGCCGGTCAGCACCTGGCGGCTGCCAAAGCGTTTGGCCACGCCGGCAAGTTCGATCCGGGGTGTTGGGCGCGGGGTCGTCATGATCCGAACACGATCACGGTGATGACCAGGTTGGACAGGAGGATCAGGATGAAGCTGGACACCACCGCGTTGGTGGTGGCCTTGCCCACGCCCGCCGCGCCGCCGCCGCTGTGGTAACCATGGTAACAGCCCATCAGCGCGATGAAAAATCCGAACACCCCGGCCTTCACCAGGCTGGAGATCACGTCATCCGCCTCAAGATAGCGGGCGGTGGTGGCGAGATATTGGGCGGAATTGAAGCCCAAGCGCTGGGTCGCCAGCAGCCAGCCGCCCATCACGCCCAGTGCGTTCGACACCAGCACCAGAAACGGCATCACCAGCACGGCGGCCAATATGCGCGGGGCCACCAGCCAGCGGAAGGGATCGGTGCGCAACGTCACCAGCGCGTCAATCTGTTCGGTCACCCGCATCGTGCCCAGTTCGGCGGCCATGGCGCTGGCAACCCGGCCGGCCACCATCAGCCCGCCCAGCACCGGCCCCAGCTCGCGCACCACGCCGATCACGGTGACGGCCGGCACGGTGGAAGCGGCGTTGAAGCGGCTGCCGCCGATGAAAATCTGCTGCGCCAGCGCAGACCCTGTGAAAATCGCCGTCAACCCCACCACCGGCAGCGACAGCCAGCCGATCACCAGCATCTGTTGCAGCCATTGCGCCGGATACCAGGGCGGTTGCAGCAGCCGCACCAGCGCCGTGACGGCAAAACGCGCCAGCCGGCCGATGGCGGCCAGGCCGGCCAGCAGCGATGCACCAATGGCAACAAAGGGCGTCATTGCCACACCCGTTCGAAACGTTGGCCCAACGCCACCAGCAGTTCATAGCTGGTGCGGCCCGACACCGCTGCCATGGCTTCGGGATCAAACGGGATGTCCAGCCAGTCGCCCTCGGCCATGGCTGGCGCGTCGGTCACGTCGAACGCGGCCAGATCCATCGAAACCCGCCCCGCCGCCGGGCAGCGCACACCGCCGGCCAGTGCCCAGCCGGTGCCGGAAAGCCCGCGCGCATAGCCATCGGCATAGCCCAGTGCCACCGTGGCGATGCGGCTGGCGCGGCTGGCCACGAACGCCGCGCCATAACCCACGCTGGCGCCGGCCGGCACATCGCGCACTTGCAATATGCGCGCCGCGATGCGCGCCACCGGGCGCGATGGCCGGCCATCGGGCAGCAGCCCGCCGCCATACAGGCCCACACCGGGCCGGATCAGATCGAAATGAAAGGCCGGGCCCAGCGCGGCGCCGGCCGAATTGGCCAGCGCATACAGGCCCGCCGGCACGCGCGCGGCCAGATCGGCAAAGGCGACGCGCTGGGCCTGGTTCAGCGGGTGGGCAGGATTTTCCGTGCAGGCCAGGTGGCTGTGCAGCACAGCCACCGCCAGCCCGTCGGCCACTGCCACATCGGCCGGGGCCAGGCCCAACCGGTTCATGCCGGTGTCCACCATCAGTTCCACCGGCCGCCCGGTCTGCCGCCACAGCGCCACCTGCGCCGCCGTCGCCAGCACCGGCTGCGCCGGCAGATCGAGCGCGGTGGGCATGTCGGTTGCGGTGACGCCATGCAGCACCGACAGCATCACGCCTTCGGGCAGCGGCAACAGCGGCGGCACCTCGTGCCAATGCGCCACATAAAATCGCCGGCAGCCCGCCGCGGCCAGCCGCAGCAGCACGGCGCGCGCGCCCAGGCCATAGCCATCGGCCTTGATCGCCGCGCCGGATTCGGCCTGGCCACAGTTGGCAAAATCCCGCCAGTTCGCCACCAGCGCATCGCCATCCAGCAACAGCCGGGCCTGAGGGGGCGGGATCATCTCCACAATCGCCGATTAGCGGGCTTGTTCATGGCCGCGCAAGCCAAAGCCGTGTAAATGCACCGGCATGAGCAAGAATCTGATCGCCCTGTTGTTTGGCTTTGCCGCTGTCGCCGTGACGGCGGCACCGGCGCTCGCACAGGCCCAGCCCCGGCCCGATACCGAATTTTGTGCCGCCAAGCGCAAGCAGGATCCGGGCGGCATCTGCTCGCCCAAGGGTGATTATGTGACGCCGGAAAAGGTCTACAAGCCCGATGGCACGGTGATCACCCGCAGCACCGGCGATTGATCGCGGCTGGCCAAGTCCCCCACCGCCGTTCCGGCGGTTCCCCTTTCCAAACTGGTTTGGGGAGGAATTAATCGAACAGCGAACTGACCGAGCTTTCCTCGGCGGTGCGGCGCATGGCTTCGGCCAGCAGCGGCGCGATGGTGATGCGGCGAACTTTCTGGGCCGCCTTCACCGCATCGGTGGCGGCGATGGAATCGGTGACGACCAGTTCCAGCAGCGACGATCCATCCACCCGGGCCACCGCCCCGCCCGACAGCACGCCGTGCGAAACATAGGCCGTGGCGCTGTGTGCGCCGGCTTCCATCAGGGCGGCCGCCGCGTTGCACAGCGTGCCGGCCGAATCGACAATATCATCCACCAGGATGCAGTGGCGGCCGCGCACATCGCCGATGATGTTCATCACCTCCGATTCGCCCGGCCGTTCGCGGCGCTTGTCGACAATGGCCAGCGGCGCGTTGCCCAGCCGCTTGGCCAGCGCGCGCGCGCGCACCACGCCGCCAACATCGGGTGACACCACCATCAGCTGATCGGTGCCCATTCGCGCCAATATGTCGGCCGCCATCACCGGTGCGGCAAACAGATTGTCGGTGGGAATATCGAAAAAGCCCTGGATCTGGCCGGCGTGCAGATCCAGCGACAGCACGCGATCGGCCCCGGCAATGGTCATCAAATTGGCCACCAGCTTGGCCGATATCGGCGTGCGCGACCCGGATTTGCGATCCTGACGGGCATAGCCGAAATAAGGCACCACCGCCGTGATGCGCCGCGCCGATGCCCGCTTCAGCGCATCCATGCAGATCAGCAATTCCATCAGATTGTCGTTGGCCGGCGCGGCCGTGGGCTGCACCACGAACACATCTTCGCCGCGCACATTCTCATCGATCTCGACGAAAATCTCCTCGTCGGCAAAGCGCCGCACCGCGGCCTTGGTGAGCGGGATTTCCAGATAGGCGGCAATTGCCCGGGCCAGTTCCGGATTGCCGTTCCCCGCCAGAATTTTCATGCTGCTTGCCCCTGGTGCTGCCCACTCGCTGGCGCGGGCATAGCCGGCCTGTCACACTGGTGCAACCTTCAGGCAGGGGCAAGCTTCAGGCCATCGCCGCCTGCAACGCCGCCACCAGCGGCAGATCGGCCGGCGGCATCGGCAGGCCGGCCATGGCCGCCGGTGTTTCCCAGCGCAGTGCCTGGCCATCACGCCCCACCGGCACACCGGCCCAGGCCCGGCACCAATAGAGCAGCATCACCAGATGAAAATCGGGATAGGCGAACGACACGAAGGTGAACGCCTCCAGGCGCGGCGCACTGATGCCCAGTTCCTCGTCCAGCTCGCGCGCCAGCGCAGCTTCGGGCGATTCGCCCGGTTCCAGCTTGCCGCCGGGAAATTCCCACAGCCCGGCCAGCGATTTGCCTTCCGGGCGCTGGGCCAGCAACACGCGGTCTTCGCCATCCACCAGCGCGGCGGCAACGACATGGATGATCTTTTTCACCGCATCGTCACCAGCTTCACGCGGGTTCCCGGTTTCAGCACGGCACCTGGCTGCAATTCGTTCAGCGTGAGGAATCGCGCCAGCCGGTCATCGCCATAGGCCATCCGCGCCGCCAGGCTCTGCGCCGTGTCACCGGCGGCCACCCGCACCACCTGCACGCGCCGGCCGCGCGTGCCGGGGCCATCCTGCGCCGAAAGCCGGCGCACACTGGCTGCCACCGGCGCCACGGCGGCGGCCTGGCCCTGCGGCGCCATGCTGACCAGGGTGAGCGCCATGCTGGCCGACCAGCGATAGACGGTGAGGCTGGCATCAATCGGCCCGGCCTGCGATCCGGCGCGGATGCTGCCTTCCAGCGCCTCCAGTCCATTGATGCGGGTGGCGCGCATCGGCTGGGCCGAAACCCCCAATTCCCGCCAGCGCGCCGCCGCCACGGCGTTCAGATCGGCACCCCCCGCATCGGCGGTGCGCAGATCAAAGCGCTGGTTGCCCGGCCCGATGCCGGTGACCGATTGCGGCGCATTGGTGATGGCAAAGCCGGCCGGCGCATCCAGCGCCAGCCCCAGCCCGGCATGGCGGAAGCCATTGCCCACCACCACCCCGCCGGCCGGATCATCATCATAGGGCAGGCCATCGATGGCATTCAGAAACACATCGCGGTTGAGGGCGCGGGCAGTGGTTTTCAGGCGCAGCGCATCGGCTTCGGCGCGCATGCGTTCCACCCGTTCGCCGCTGGGCGGATGGGTGGACAGCCATTTCGATGGTTCGGCGCCGCCTTCGCCCTTCAACCGGGCCTCCAGCGCCGTCTGCGCGCCCAGCGCGGCCAGACTGTCGGTCGCGGCGCCCGGATCATAACCGGCGCCGGCCAGATAGCGCACGCCCAGGCTGTCGGCCTGGCGTTCCTGTTCGCGGCTGTATCCAAGGGTGGTGAGGCCGGCGACCACGCCGGCACCGCGCCCGATCAGATCCGATCCGGTGAGCACACCGGCCAGCCCGGCCAGCACGTTGGACAAGGCAGCGCGGTTCTGCCGCTTCTGGCCATGACGGGCGGCGACATGCGCCACCTCGTGGCCCATCACGAAGGCCAGTTCCGCCTCGTCATTCATCAGCGCCAGCAGCTGGCGGGTGATATAGACATAGCCGCCGGGGATGGCGAAGGCGTTGTTGACGTTGGAATTGAGCAGCGTGACGGTGTAATCCTGCGGCCGCGCACCGCCGCCCGATTGCACCGCGATCTTCTGGCCAACGCCGCGCACATAATCCGCCACCGGGCCGCTCATGGCCCCGCCGAACTGTTGCAGGATCTGCTGGTGCGCCTGCGCGCCCTGCTGGCGTTCGGCCGGCGACAGGCCGGGCGGGGCTTGCGCCAACGCCGGGGCGGTGGTGATGATCAGGGCGGCAAAGGCAAGACATGCTGGCTTCATGCCTGCTTTTACCGCGCGCCGGGGCTGGCGGCCAGAGCCGCCGTGATGGCTTAAAGCGTGCGGCCCATGGCCAGATATTTGGCGCGCCGGTCGCGAATCAGCTGCTGCGGGCTCTTGGCCAGCAATGGCTGCAGTTCGGCGGCAATGGCCATGGCCAGCGAGGCGATGGCGGCGGCGGGATCGCGGTGGGCACCGCCCAGCGGTTCGGGCACGATGGAATCGATCACGCCCAGCGCCTTGCAGTCGGCAGCCGTCACCTTCATCGCTTCGGCCGCGTCTGCCGCGCGGTTCTGGCCCTTTTCGGCGGTGCGCCACAGGATGGACGCACAGCCTTCCGGCGAAATCACCGCATAGACCGCATGTTCGAACATGATCACCCGATCAGCCGCGGCGATGCCGATGGCCCCGCCCGACATGCCCTCACCGGTGATGGCGGCGATCACGGGCACCGGCGCCGCCAGGAAGGCGGCGGTGGCACGGGCAATGGCTTCGGCCTGGCCGCGGGCTTCGCCGTCCACACCGGGATAGGCGCCGGCGCTGTCGGCCAAAGTGATCACCGGCACGTTGAAGCGGCCGGCCAGTTCCACCAGGCGCGCGGCCTTGCGATAACCTTCGGGCCGGCCCATGCCGAAATTATGCTTCACGCGGCTGGCGGTGTCGCTGCCCTTTTCATGGCCGATCACCACCACCGGGATATTCTGGCCGCGCAGCATGCCGATGCCGCCGATGATGGCTTCATCCTCGCCATAGGCACGGTCGCCGGCCAGCGGCATGAAATCGGCGACCAGCGCCTTGACCATATCGGAAAAATGCGGCCGCAGCGGGTGGCGGGCCACCAGGGTTTTCTGCCAGGGCGACAGCCGGGCATAGGTTTCGGCGAGCAGGCGGCGCGCCGCGCCTTCGGCATGGCGGGCACCGGCCTCATCGCCGGCGGCGCGATAGTCGCTCGCACGCTGAACGATCTGGGCGATCGGCTTTTCAAAGTCGAGATATTGGCTCACGCGATCAAGCCCCTTTCGGTGCTGGCCTAGGCGAAGTGCCGCAGTGCGGTCAATGGCCCCAGTGTCACACGCCTTGTCACACAGCAGGTCATTGGCGCTGCCAGCGGAAATACCAAACTTCGTGGCCCAGCCGCCGCGCCTTGGCTTCATATCGGGTTTGCGGCCAATCGGCCGGGCGGTGTTGAAAATCGGCGGCGCTGTCGCCCAACCAGCGAAAATCCGTGCGCCGCTGCATCTGCATCAGTGCCCAGCGGCAATAGACCGGGTGATCGGTGCCAAAGCGGAACTCGCCGCCGGGCTTCAGCACGTGGGCGATGCGGTCGATCGGGCCGGGGTTCATGAAACGCCGCTTGGCATGGCGGGCCTTGGGCCAGGGATCGGGGTGGAGCAGGAACAATCGCTCCACACTGGCTTCGGGCAGCCGTTCCAGCACATCCAGTGCATCGCCGTGGTGGATGCGGATGTTGCCGATTCCGCCCTCACGCACCGCCAGCAAGGCGCCGACCACGCCATCCAGGAACGGTTCGGCGCCGATGACGCCCACATCGGGGTTGGCCAGCGCCTGGCCGGCCATATGCTCGCCGCGGCCAAAGCCGATTTCCAGCCACAGCGGCCGGTCATCGCCAAACAGCAGCGGTGCGCTCAACGCGCCTTCGGCGGGCACCGCGATGCGCGGCAGCAGATCGGCCAACAGCGCCGCCTGGCCCTGTCGCAATGCATGGCCCTGGCGGCGGCCATACAGCCGGCGAATGGTGGTGGGATCAGACGTCATGACGATGCCGCCATGCCGCAGACCGCTGTATTTGGGAAGGTTGACATGCATCAATGCGCTTGGGAGCCTTCACCCCTCACGATTGACGATCATCGTTCAACTGGCGGGAGGGGTTCACCATGGCCACAGATTTTGACGTGCTGATCGTTGGCGCCGGCATTTCCGGCATTTCGGCGGCCTGGCATTTGCAGCACCACCGCCCCGGCACCAGCTTTGCCATGCTGGAGCGGGAGGATGGCTTTGGCGGCACCTGGTACACCCACAAATTCCCCGGCATCCGGTCCGATTCCGATCTTTACACCTTCGGCTTTCACTTCAAGCCGTGGGTGGGCCCGCCAATTGCCACGGCGGCCGAAATCCAGGCCTATCTGGGCGAGGTGATCGCCGAGAACGGCCTTGGCCCGCACATCCGCTATCGCCAGAGCGTGGAAACCGCCGATTGGGACAGCAGCGCCCAATGCTGGCGGCTGGGCGTGCGGCAGGGCGATGGCAGTCTGGCCAGCCTGTCGTGCCGCTTCCTGTGGATGGCCCAGGGCTATTACCACCACCGCAAGGGCTATTGGCCGCAGTGGGAGGGGATGGACAGCTTCACCGGCACCATCACCCATACCGAAGAATGGGATGAGGCCCTGGATTATGCCGGCAAGCGCGTGGCGCTGATCGGTTCGGGCGCGACCGCCGCCACCGTGATCCCGGCCATGGCCAAGACGGCGGCGCAAGTGACGATGGTGCAGCGCAGCCCGACCTATTTCTTCCCGGCGGCCAATGTGAACGAAACTGCCGAACTGCTCAGGCCGCTGGATCTTGATCCGGCCTGGGTGCACGAGATCGTGCGGCGCAAGAACAATTATGATCAGGCCGAAATCACCCGCCGCTGCCGCGAGGAGCCTGAGGTGGTGACGGCCGAATTGCTGGCGGCGGTGCAGGCGCTGCTGCCCGAAGGCT
Source organism: uncultured Sandarakinorhabdus sp. (assembly GCA_964535865.1). Lineage (GTDB taxonomy): Bacteria > Pseudomonadota > Alphaproteobacteria > Sphingomonadales > Sphingomonadaceae > Sandarakinorhabdus. The sequence goes on from CAZHTW010000008.1 coordinate 17,768, forward strand.
TTGACATGGCACACTTCACCCCCAGCTATCCGCCGTGGCGGCAGCGGCTGGCCTTTGTGCCCGACGGCGATCTGTTCGCCGCCGTGCGCGACGGCAAGGCCGGCGTGGTGACCGGCCAGATCGCCCGCTTCACGCCCGAAGGCATTGCCATGGCCGATGGCACCAGCGTGCCGGCCGATGTGATCGTGCTGGCGACCGGCTTTGATCTGTGCGTGATGGGTGACATCAGGTTCAGCCATGATGGCGCCGCGATCGATCCGGCCGATACGATCACCTGGCGCGGCATGATGTTCACCGGCATGCCCAACATGGTGTGGGTGTTCGGTTATTTCCGCGCCTCGTGGACCTTGCGGTCTGATCTGGTCAGCCAGTTTGTCTGCCGGCTGCTGGACCATATGGATGCCACCGGCGCCACCAGTGTGGTGCCACGGCTGCGCCCCGAAGATGAAGGCATGGCGCTGGAACCCTTCTTCGATCTCAATGACTTCAATCCCAATTATGTCCAGCGCAGCCTGCACCTGCTTCCCAAGGCCGGCGACAAGGCGGAATGGCGGCACAGCCAGGATTACTGGACCGAAAAAACCGTGCTGCCGGCCATCGATCTGGCCAGCCCGGAATTCGCCTACACCAGGCCGAATCCAGTGGCAGCCATCGCGGCGGAGTGACCCCAACCACAGTTTTGCTTGCGATTTTCCCCAAACCGGCCCCAATGGCGGCGACGTCGGCGGGGTGGCCGGCCCTATCAGAACGGACCATGATGCTTTCGGGTGTGAAATCGCTGGTGATGGGTGGCCGCGAGGTGTGGCCACTGGTGGAAGGTGGCAAGGGCGTATCGGCAACCAACCATGCCTCCTCAGGGGCCTGGGCGCTGGCGGGCGGGGTCGGCACGGTTTCGGCGGTGAATGCCGACAGCTATGATGACCATGGCCACATCATCCCGCAAATCTATCGCGCTGCCACCCGCCGTGACCGGCACGAGGAACTGGTGCAGTACGGCATCGCCGGCGGCATCGCCCAGGTGCAGCGCGCCTATGACATTGCGGCCAGCGAACTGAAGCGCGGCATCGGCGCCATCAACATCAACGTGTTGTGGGAAATGGGCGGGGCGCAGCGCATCCTGCACGGCGTGCTGGAAGGCACGCGTGGCCTTGTGAACGGCGTGACCTGCGGGGCCGGCATGCCCTACAAGCTCTCCGAAATCGCCGCGCAATATCGCGTGCATTATTATCCGATCATCAGCTCGGCCCGTGCCTTCCGCGCGCTGTGGAAGCGCGCCTATTCCAAGGCGGCCGAGTGGCTGGGTGCGGTGGTGTATGAAGATCCGTGGCTGGCCGGCGGCCACAACGGGCTGTCCAACGCCGAAGACCCGCGCAGCCCCCAGGACCCATATCCGCGGGTGGCCGAGCTGCGCGCCACCATGCGCGAACTCGGCGTGTCCGAATCGGTGCCGATCGTCATGGCCGGCGGCGTGTGGCGGCTGGACGAATGGGCCAACTGGTTCGACAATCCCGAACTCGGCCAGGTGGTGTTCCAGTTCGGCACCCGCCCGCTGCTCACCCAGGAAAGCCCGATCCCGCAAGCGTGGAAGGAACGGCTGCTGCACCTGAACGAAGGCGATATCCTGCTGCACAAATTCTCGCCGACCGGATTCTATTCGTCGGCCATCCGCAATCCCTATCTGCGCGCGCTGGAAGGCCGCAGCGAACGGCAGATCGCCTTTTCCAGCACGGCGACCGGCGATCACCAGTTTGCGCTGGATGTCGGCGTGGGCAGCAAACGCTTTTTCGTCACCGGCGGTGATCTGCTGCACGCGCGCGAATGGCACGGCGCCGGCTTTACCGAAGCGCTCAAAACCCCGGACAACACACTGGTGTTCGTCACCCCGGCCGAACGCGCCACCATCCGCAAGGATCAGGCCGATTGCATGGGCTGCCTGTCGCACTGCGGCTTTTCGGCGTGGAAAGACACCGACACCAACAGCACCGGGCGCCTGGCCGATCCGCGCAGCTTCTGCATCCAGAAAACCCTGCAAGACATCGCCCACGGCGGCGACCCGGAACAGAATCTCGCCTTCGCCGGCCACAGCGCCTACCGCTTTTCCAGCGATCCTTATTATTCGAACGGCTTCATTCCCACGGTGAAGCAGTTGGTGGAACGGCTGCGCACGGGCGAGTGAGATTTGAGAACAAGCGAAGCCTCCGGCGGGCAGGGGCAAGGCCCCTGCACCCGTTTGTTTTTGGGCGGCACTTTGGGTTGGGGAGCTGACGCTATCACTGCAGTCGCAATCTGGCCTGATTGAGGCTCTCTCGGTTTGCGCCGCCCGCGAAATCAGGATCAGCCGCTTGGGCGGGATCATCTTCCCATCCGCAAGAATCGCAGATTTCCCAGTGTCCATACTCACTGATTGTGATCGAACCGCAGCACCGACAGCGAAGCCGTGGCGTTGGTGGGAGCATTTCATCTGACATTTGGCGAGCCTTGCTGGGGCAGGCAATTTTTGCAACTGGGCCGCTTGTCGTTCGCGGCTGAAGGTCAGCTTTGGCCTCACCTATGCGCCAAGGCAGATCGTCATTACACCCGCCAAGGCGAGCAGCGAGATCTGGGAGAGCATAGTGCTTCATTGGGCTTTGTCGGCGGCGACCGGAGCTGCCATGTTGATCTCTGGTTCAACGAGTCCGCAGCAATGTGTGCGATACGGCATCTATGTCTTGGACCGTGAACGGAGCGACGACGTCCAACAGGCGATTACGAGCGCTGTTGCCGGTCTTCCCAATACCGACCAGTTTTCACGCAGGCTGCTGAAGGCCAACACGGCTACAGATATTATCAGAGTTTCGAGTTCGCCAGGTCGGTTCTCGATCAAGTATGACACCAGACCATTGATTCTTGTTTCGACAAGCGGAGAGCCGACTCAGTGGAAGCTCAACGACGGGCAGCTTTTTGATGTGTCGGCAAAAGCGAACGGTGAAGCTGTTTCGCTAACGATTGGTACAACTGACAGCGAGCGGACCACGGTGTATCGAATCGTTGGGCAGCAGTTCGTGGAAGAGACTAGCATCGCCAGTCCGCGGCTCTCCACACCAATTCGCTATCGGCTCATCTATAATCAAGCGACATGTTAGGGCCGACGAGTCGGACTTTCTCGTGAGAAGCCGTTGAGCGGTCGTAGTTTCGGGGATGCGAAGGCTGCTCCGGATGATCTCCCCAGCCTGTGGGAGAGGCGCGCGGCAATCGTGAACGAACGGCAAAAAGTGGGCGCAAGCTGACACTCTCCGAACCCGCGCACGCAAGAGCAATCGGGTGCAGGGTCCTCGCCCCCGCCCGCCGGAGGCATGACCTTTGTTGAACCTCAGCGCAAGCGCAGCGACGTCAAGATGGGCCCGCCGCCCGGCCGCTGCACCAGCACGGCTTCGGCCAGGCCGGGCATCGCCGCCGGCCGCGCCCAATGTGCGGCACTGCCCGTCCATTGGCCGAGCTTGACCAGATCACGCACGACATTGCGGTGCGGCAGGGTGCGGCCGGCATTCTCGCCGGCGCGGACCGGCACCTGCACAATGCGCGGATCATAGCGCACCAGCCAGACGTCCGCCTTGCCGCTGCCGGCGCCCAGATCGATGCGGCCGGCTTTCTCGGTCAGGGTCGGCGCGGCTTCGGTGCGCGCGCCGGCCGTCACGGCACTGCGCAGTTCGGCGGCGCGCACCCCGGTCACGTCGATGCGGCCGTTGATCACCGTTTGCGGCGTCCACACATTGTCGTGCCGCAAGCCATCGCGATAGGCATATTGGCGCTGGGTGAATTCCGGTTTGGCAAAGCGGTCTTTCCAGCCGAGCCGATCCCAGTAGGTGACGGCAAAGCTGAGCACCAGCAGGTCGGGCCGATCGGCCAGCGCCATCACATTGGCGTTGGCCGGCGGGCAGGAGGAGCAGCCCTGGCTCTGGAACAATTCGATCACGGTGGGATGCGCGGCGTCTGCCGCCAGCGCGGGGCCGGCGGCAATGGCGGCAAGCAGGGCAATCAAGTGGCGATTCATCGCGGGCAAGCTCCTTCGCCCGTTCTTCCGCGCCAGCCCGGCAAAAGGTTTCAGCGTGTCAGATATCCACGCAGATCTTGCCGAAATGCCTGCCGCTCTCCTGATGCCGGAACGCCGCGCCCAGGTCGGCCAGCGGGAAGCTTGAATCGATCACCGGGCGAATCCCGTTCTGGTTGATGGCGCGGATCATGTCCTGCTGTTGCCGGCGGGTGCCGACGGTGATGCCGATCAGGCGGATCTGCTTGGCCATCAGCTGCACGGTGGGGACGGGGCCAACATAGCCGGCCAGCACGCCGATCAGGCTGATATGGCCGCCCACGGCGCTGGCGGTGATGGATTCGGGCATGGTGCCGGCGCCGCCGATTTCGATGACATGGTCCACGCCGCGCCCTTGCGTCAGCTTCATCGCCTCCGCGCCCCAGCCGGGGGTGGATTTGTAGTTGATCACATGGTCCGCCCCCATTGCCTGCAGGCGCGCCAGTTTTTCATCGCTGCTGCTGGTGGCGATCACGGTGGCGCCCATGGCCTTGGCGAACTGCAGCGCAAAGATCGAAACCCCGCCGGTGCCCTGCACCAGCACCACGTCTCCGGCCTTCACCTGGCCTTCCGGCACCAGCGCCCGCCACGCCGTGAGGCCGGCACAGGTGAGGGTGGCGGCTTCGGCATGGCTGTATCCGAACGGCGCGTGGGTGAAGCTGGTCGCCGGCGCCACCACCTCTTCCACGGCATAGCCATCGGCACCGTCTCCCGGCACGCCGGCAAAGCCCGCCATGTTGGGCCGGCCATCTGCCCAAGTCGGGAAGAAGGTCGAAACCACCATGTCGCCGGGGCGAAATTCGGTCACGCCTTCGCCCACCGCCAGCACATCGCCGGCGCCGTCGCTCATCGGGATGCGGCCATCGGGGGTGGGGATGCCGCCGACCACGACGATATAGTCGTGATAATTGAGGCTGGATGCGCGCAGCCGCACCTTGATCTGGCCGGGGCCGGGATCGCCGGGGGCGGCCATATTCTCATGGCGCAGATTGTCGATGCCGGCGGGGTGGCGAAGGCGGATGGCTTTCATGTGGTGGGCTCCCGTGGATTTGGTGGCAGCCTAGGCCGATTTGTGCGCGCGGCTCCCCTCCCGCTTGCGGGAGGGGGCGGGGGTGGGACACGGCCGGCGGCAAAGCCGCCGAGTCCGTGTTGGCTTGTGCAAGGGAAGAAGAAAGAGCGGGGCAGAGCCACGCCGTCAGACGAGTCAAAAGGGGCGGGGAAGGCCCGCCCGTTTCGCTCGCTGGCCGGCATGCGGCGAGTCTGCGTCCATCGCTGCGCGATAGCCGCAGCCGCCTTATGCCCACCCCTCCAGCACAATATCCGGCGGCCGATGCCCATCCACCCACACGCGGATATTGGCGATCACCTTCTCGCCCATCGCCTGCCGGCCTTCAAAGGTCGCGCTGCCCATGTGGGGCAGCAGCACCACGCCGGGCAGTTCGGTCAGGCGTGGATCAACGGCGGGTTCATGCTCGAACACGTCCAGCCCGGCGCCGGCGATCTGGCCCTTGGCCAGCGCCTCGCACAGGGCGTTCTCGTCCAATATCTCCCCGCGCGCGGCGTTGATGATATAGGCGCTCTTCTGCATCAGGGCGAAGCGGCGGGCGTCGATCAGATGGTGCGTGTCGGGCGTGTGCGGGCAGTTGACGCTGATGATGTCCACGCGGGACAGCATGGCATCCAGATCGGCCCACCAGGTTGCTTCCATCTCCGCCTCGATGCTGGGCGGCAGCCGGTGGCGGTTGTGATAATGCACCGTCAGGCCAAAGGCGCGGGCGCGGCGGGCGACGGCGCTGCCGATGCGGCCCATGCCGATGATGCCCAAGCGCTTGCCGGTGATGCGGTGGCCCAGCATGCCGGTGGGGGACCAGCCCTGCCACTGGCCCTGCCGCACCAGCTTCTCCCCCTCACCCAACCGGCGCGGGACCGACAGGATCAGCGCCATCACCATGTCGGCGGTGTCGTCGGTGAGCACGCCGGGCGTGTTGGTCACCACCGCCTTGGCGGCTCTGGCGGCGTGCAGATCGATATGATCCACCCCCACGCCGAAATTGGCGCACAGCTTCAGTTTGCCGGCGTCGGCGGCAGCGGCAAACACCGCGGCATCCAGATGATCGGTCACCGTGGGCACCAGCACATCGGCGCGGCGCGCGGCATCGGCCAGTTGATCCTGGCTGAACGGCACATCGGTGAGGTTCAGTTCCACATCGAACAATTCGGCCATGCGGGTTTCCACCGCCTGCGGCAGGCGACGGGTGACGATGACCTTGGGGCGGGGTGTGTTGGGCATGGCGGCGGTGTTCCGAAACGGGCGTTGCGTCGCTGCACAGGCTTGCGCGCGGGCGGCCAAAGGGTCAAGAGGAAGGCCCATGATCCACCTGCCATTCCGCACAAGTCTGCTGCTGCTGCCGCTCTTGCTGGTGGCTGCCGCCCCGTCTGCCCCCACCTCTGCCACCGAATTTGCCGATGGCACCACCGATCTGCCGAAGCCGCGCTTTGTCTCGATCAAGAGCGGCAGTGCGATGATGCGCACCGGGCCGGGCGAACGCTTCCCGATCATGTGGGAATATAAGCGCGCTGGCCTGCCGGTGGAGGTGTTGAAGGAATATGAGATCTGGCGGCAGGTGCGGGATCCGGCCGGCGAAACCGGCTGGATGAACAAGGCGCTGCTCACCAGCCAGCGCACCGCCATCATCACCGCAACCAACAGCGGCCAGCCCAGCCTGCTTTATGTCGCGCCCGATGTGAAAAGCCGCATTGCCTGGCGGATTGCGCCCGGCGCCGTGGTGCTGGTGACCTTGTGTGAAGACATGTGGTGCCGGGTGAGCAAGGACGGCAAGTCCGGCTATATCCTGCGCTCCGCCATGTGGGGCACCTATCCGCGCGAGAAGATCGAAGGATAAAGGACCCAATCGCTCATGCCGAGCTTGTCGAGGCACAGGCCCAGGCGCGGTGGGTGCCTCGACAAGCTCGGCATGAGCGGTTTGCAATCGGGTTTCAGCGCGGCAGCCTTCCACCACCCTTGACGAACTGCAACAGGATCAACCCGGCCACCAGCAGGCCCACCACCGGCCAGAAGCCGCCGGCCTGGGTGCCGATGGCAAGGGTCGCCTGTTCCACCAGCAATGGCCCCAGCCACATGGTGGCCGATCCCGACAGCGCATACAGCCCGAAGAATGCCCCCAGCTGATCCACCGGCGCCACCCGGGTGAGCAGGGTGCGCGATGAGGCATAGGCCGAGGTGATGGTGATGGCGAGGCCACAGCCCAGCGCCAGAAAGCCCAGCTCGGGCAAGGTGGCATAAACCGGGCTGTTCCACAGCGGGGCGGCATCCACCGCCAGAAAGCCGATATGGCCGCGATCGGTGCCGATCACCGCGATTTCCAGCAGGATCAGGGCGCCCAGTTCCAGCATCAGCGCCGGGCGCGGGCCCAGCCGCGTGTCCAGCCGGCCGGCGAGCAGCCCGCCGGCCACTGCCGCCGCGCTGAGCAGCAAACCAAAGCCCAGCATTTCCAGCGTGCCCCAGCCCATCACGCCGCTGGCGAAAATACCGCTGAACAACAATATCGCCGTCAGGCCATCGGTGAACACCATGCGCGCCAACAGATACAGCAGCGGGTTGGCATTGCCGCGCACATTGCGGAACAGGCGCAGCAGATCATTGACGCCGCCCACCACCGCGCCGGCCAGCGTGGCCCGGGTGCGCGGCTGATCAGCGACGTATCGGAACAGCGGCACACTGCCCAACGCCATCAGCACCGCCACGATCGGGCCGCTGATCCGCGCCGGTTCGCCCAGCGCCGGATCAAGCCCCAGCAGCGGCCTGGCCGGCAGAAACGGCAGATCGATCTGGCCGGGAAGGGCAAAGGCAAACAGCAGCAGCAACAGCAGGGACACACTCACCGCATTGCCGGCGGCCAGTCCGGCACCGCTGGCCCGCGCCGCGCCGGCGGTGCCGGCTGCCGGCACCAGCCGGGCATTGTGCAGCATTTCATGGGCGGAAATCAGCCAGGTCATCACCGCGCCGGCCCCCACCACCCAGGCCACGCCCAGCATCGGTTCGGGGTGGCCGCGCGGCGTGACAAACCACAGGCTGGCGCACACGCCCACCATGGCGGCGATCACCACGGCCAGCAGCGGCTTGCGCGGGCCCAGCCGATCCACCGCAGCGCCCAGCACCGGCATCGACAGCATCACCGCCCAGCCGCCCCATTTGCCGCCGGCCGCAATCAACGCCTGGCCTTCCACCGGATTGCCCACCACCTGCGCCACGAACCAGGGCGCGAAAATATAGATGGAAATCAGGATCACATAGGGATCGCGCACCCCTTGCGCCGCGATCCAGGCCCAGACGGCCCGGTTCACGAAGCCGTGGCCGGCAACGTCGTGGTGGGGGGCGTTGTCGAAGCCGCTTCCAGCCGGGTCAGCGCGGCTTCGGCGGCGATCAGGCGATCGGCATTGGCCAGCCAGCCGCGCACCGTGGCGTTGCGGGCCAGCGCCGGCGCCTGGCGCAACCGGCTGGCGGCCTGCACCACATCGCCGCGCGCCATCGCCGCCCGCGCGCCGGCCACCGGGCCTTGCGAGGTGCCGCCCGACATGGCGTCATCCAGCCGGCTGCGCAAGGTTTGCCACCAGTTTGGCCGCTGATCCGATTCGCTGTCGGCCAGCACACCCAGATCGCGCGCCAGCGCCGCCCGCGACACCGGCCGCGCCGCCAGCGCCGACAGCGCGGCAATCGCATCGCCATCAGTGGCATCGAACAGCCGGCGGGCGGCCGGCAACAGCGCATCGATCGGCCGGCCATCGGCCAGCGCCCGGCGCAGCAGCAGCACGGTCAACATCGCTTCGGCACGGTTGGCCGCACCCTGCACCGTGGCCACGGCGGCGGCATCGCGCGCCTCTTGCGCCGCCAGCCGCGCGGTGAGGCCGGCGACCTGCCCGGCCAGTGTATCGATCCGCTCGGCATCGCGCTGCAACTGGTCGGTGCTGCTTTCCACCCGGGCTTCGGCGCGGGCCAGCCGTTCGGCCGCCACCATCGGCGCGGTGGGGGCGCGCTTCTCCAGCCGGGCCAGCCGTTGTTCCAGCGCGCGTGTGTCGGCGCCGGCGGCCGCCTGCACAAACGGCAGGCGGCCGCGCACCGCCTGTTCAAACCACGGGTTCGCGATCAGCCCGGCGGCAAAGGCAAACAGCGCCGCCGTCACCGCCCAGGGCAACATGCTGCGGCGCGGGGCGGCCCGCGGGGTGGCAGGCGTGCTCATCAGCCGGGCGCGCAACCGTTCGGTTGCGGCCAGGCTGGCCTCGTTGATCTCGCCGCGGTCAAAGGCTTCATTCATGCGGCACGACCCTAGCCGGCTTTGGCCAGCATCGCCAGCAGCGCCGCATCATCGGGGCTGGGCGCGGCATCACCGCCGCGCCAGCCAGGGCCGGCGGCGGCCAGCGCCAGCGGGCTGATGGCAAACAGGCGCACCCGGTCGCGCCGGCCGCCCAGCCGATCCCACTCGGCCGCGACATGCCGGGCGGTGCGCGGCGAATGCAGCAATATGCCATCCACCGGCACCAGCATCGGCAGCGGCAGCAGCCGGGCGCGATACAGGGTGCAGGTGGTGATGGTGAGGGCGGCGGGAATGATGACCGGCGTGCGATCCTCACCCGCCAGATGCAGCAAATGGCGCGGGCCGGCGTGCGCCAGCTGGTCGATCAGGCCCTGCAGCGTGCCTGGCCCCACCGCCACATCGCGCCAGCCTGCGCTGCGCGCTGCGGCCGCCGTGGCGTCGCCCACGCAAAACAGCGGCACATCGTGCAGCGCCGCCGCCGCCGGCCCGGCATGGCGCACAGCCGCCGCGCTGGTGATGATCACGGCTTCGGGGGGGCGCTCGGGCGGTTGCCAGTCAAGCGCCTCGGTCGCAAGCAGCGGGATGGAAATCGGCTCATGGCCAAGCGCCCGCAGCCGGGCTGCCGTGGCCGCCGCTCCCGGCTCCGGGCGGACGACCAGGAGGCGCATTACGGGTTGAACAGCGCCCGCACCGCCGGGCCAGCCTGGGCCAGCAACCGGGCGGCCAGCGCGGCCACGGCAGCCGGTGCCTCGGCCGGCGGCAGGGTGAAGTCGCCGCTTTGCACCTCGCTGCCGTCTTCGGCGAAAATCTGGCCACGGAAATGCAGCTTGTCGTCCACAAACTGCGCCAAAGCGGCCACGGGCGAGTGACATGTGCCACCCAACGCCGCCAGAAAACCCCGTTCCAGCATCACGCACTCCAGCGTGGGCTGGTGGTTGATCGCCGCCAGACGCGCCAGCGTTTCGCCATCGCCGGCCCGCGCCGTGATGCCCACCGCGCCCTGCGCACTGGCCGGCAGCATCTGTTCCACCGCTATGCTGTTGCCCACCTCCATGCCCAGCCGCGCCAGGCCGGCGGCGGCCAGCAGCGTGGCATCAATGGCGCCGGATTCAACCTTGGCCAGCCGGGTCGCGACATTGCCGCGCAAGATTTCCGTTGCGATATCAGGGCGCTGCGCCTTCAACTGCGCCGCCCGGCGCGGGGAGGAGGTGCCGATCCGCGCCCCCGGTTTCAGGCTGGCAATGCTGTCCGCCCCGATCAGCGTTTCGCGCACATCGGCACGCGGCAGCATGGCCGGCAGCACGATGCCGTCTTTCAGCAGTGTCTCCACATCCTTCATCGAATGCACGCCAACATCGATGCGGCCTTCCAGCAGGGCTGCATCCAGCTCCTTGGTCCACAAGGCCTTTCCGCCGATTTCCGCCAGGGCGCGATCCTGCACCTTGTCGCCGGTGGTGTGGATGATGATGATCTCCACATCATCGTCGCCCCAGCCATGCGCGGCCTTCAGCGCGTCTGCCGTCATATGGGCCTGCGCCAGCGCAAGCGGGGAACCACGGGTGCCGATCTTGAAGCTCATGGCCCTGCCATGGCGCGATGGTTGCAGATTGGCAAGACCGGCCCTAGGTGAACGGCGTGAACAACCCGCTCATCCTCGGCATTGAATCCAGTTGCGACGAAACTGCGGTCGCCCTGGTGCGCGCCGATCGCACCATATTGGCCCAGCGCATCGCCAGCCAGAACGAGGCGCATGAACGCTTTGGCGGGGTGGTGCCGGAACTGGCCGCGCGCGCCCATGCCGACCGGCTGGCACCGATGGTGGCCGACGTGCTGGCCGAAGCCGGGATCACACTGGCCGACGTGGATGCCATCGCCGGCACCGCCGGGCCGGGCCTGATCGGCGGGGTGATGGTGGGGCTGGTCACTGCCAAGGCGCTGGCCATGGCGGCGGGCAAGCCGCTGATCGCCGTCAATCATCTCGAAGGCCACGCGCTCAGCCCGCGTCTGGCCGATGCCGCCCTGCACTTTCCCTATCTGCTGCTGTTGGTCTCTGGTGGCCATTGCCAGTTGCTGTTTGTCGAAGGCGTCGGCCGTTATCGCCGGCTGGCCACCACCATCGATGACGCGGTGGGGGAGGCGTTCGACAAATCGGCCAAGGTGCTGGGCCTGGGCTTTCCCGGCGGCCCGGCGCTGGAACGGGCGGCACGCACCGGCACGCCGCGCTTTGCCCTGCCGCGCCCGCTGGTGGGCAGCGATGAACCGCATTTTTCCTTCGCCGGCCTGAAAAGCGCCGTGCTGCGCGCCCGCGCCGGCCTGGCGGAGCCGACGAGCCAAGACATCGCCGATCTGGCCGCCAGCTTTCAGCAGGCCGCCTGCGATTGCCTGGTGGACCGCACCGCGCGCGCATTGGCGCTGGTGCCGGACGCGACCGCACTGGTGGTGGCCGGCGGCGTCGCGGCCAACCAGGCCATTCGCGGCGCGCTGGCCAGTCTGGCCGCCGCGCACGGTCTGAACTTTGTGGCCCCGCCGATGTGGCTGTGCACCGACAATGGCGCGATGATCGCCTGGGCCGGGGTGGAGCGATTCCAGGCCGGCGACCTGGACGATCTCCACGCCCCCGCCCGCCCGCGCTGGCCGCTCGATCCCGCTGCCGAAGCCGTGCGCGGCGCGGGGGTGAAGGCGTGACGACATTCGGCGTCATCGGCGGCGGCGCATGGGGAACCGCCTTGGCTGCCACGCTCGCCGGCAATGGTCCCGTCACCCTCTGGGCACGCGAGGCACACGTGGTCGCCGCCATCAACGCGGCCCGCGAAAACACGCTGTTCCTGCCCGGCATCACCCTGCCCGCCGGCATCACCGCCACCGCCGATCTGGCCGAACTGGCCGAATGCGACATCATCCTGGTCGTCGTCCCCGCCCAGCATTTGCGCGCCGTCCTGGGCCAGGCGGCCATTCCCGCCGCCACGCCGCTGCTGCTGTGCGCCAAGGGCATCGAGGCCGGCAGCCATCAGCTGATGGTCGAGGTGGCGCACGCATCTGTGCCCAATCCCATCGCCATTCTCTCCGGCCCCAGCTTCGCCACCGAAGTCGCGCGCGGGCTGCCTTGCGCCATCACCCTGGCCTGCGCCGATCCCGCTCTGGGCGAACGCCTGGTCGCCGCCATGGCCCGGCCGACGTTTCGGCTGTATCAGTCCGATGATGTCGTCGGCGCGGAGATCGGCGGTGCGGTCAAGAATGTGCTCGCCATTGCCTGCGGGGTGGTGGAGGGGGCTGGTTTGGGCCTCAACGCCCGCGCCGCCCTGATCGCCCGCGGCTTTGCCGAAATGACGCGTTTCGGCGTGGCCCGCGGTGCCCGCGCCGAAACCCTGGCCGGCCTGTCGGGTCTGGGCGATCTCGTGCTCACCTGTTCCTCGGAAAACAGCCGCAATTTCCGGCTTGGTGTGGGGTTGGGCCAGGGCCACCCGCTCGCCGATCTGCTCGCCGGCCCCGCCGTGGCGGAGGGCGCTGCCACCGCGCCCGTGCTGCTGGAAGCCGCCTGCGCTGCCGGTGTGGACATGCCGATCTGTGCTGCGGTGGCTGCCCTGTTGGCCGGCGCACCGGTGCGCGAGACGATCAGCACCCTGCTGGCGCGGCCGCTGAAGGCGGAGTGAACCGGCCTCTTCAAAACCCAAGCTGAATAGGTTATTTGCAGTCATGCTAACTGTGCGTCGTGCGCATGGGCTGCGCTTCATTATCTACACTCAGGATCATGATCCGGCTCATGTGCACGTGCGGGGCGCTGATGGCGAAGCACGGATCAACCTGTTGACTGGCCGGCTGCTGGCCAACTTCGGCCTTTCGGCACCTGAACGGCGGCGGGCCATGGCTGAAGTGGCCATTCAGCGGCTGCGCCTGTTGGCAGAATGGGATAGGATCCATGGCTGAGATCGAAGAAGCCGACACCCTGTCTGATGCCGAGATCGCCGCGGCTGATGCGGCCGGCCGGACGCTGCTGGAACACAGCCCCCGCGCCATTTCCGTGCGTTATGATGCCGCCAGCGGCCGGGTCATGGTGGATCTGGCCAATGGCTGCCTGTTCGCCTTCCCGGCCAGGCTTGTGCAGGATCTGGCGCGGGCGAGCGATGCCGATTTGGGCCTGATTGAAATCGGGGCGCAGGGCCTTGGCCTCTATTGGCCGGCCATCGATGCCGATGTGTGGTTGCCGGCTCTGGTCAGCGGCGCGTTCGGCACAAGGCGCTGGATGGCGGCCGAAATGGGCCGCAAGGGCGGCACCACACGGTCCGACGCCAAGGCGGCTGCGGCGCGGGCCAATGGCAGCAAAGGCGGCCGGCCGCGCAAATCCGCTGCCTGAACCACCCGCAAGCGCCCATCAGAAATCCACCGCGATGCCGCCCTTTTCCCAATCGCCATAACGCACCGGGTCGGGCCCCTTGCGGCCGCCCACTTCCTTGTCGGTGGGCGGGGGCGCCGGGGCTTCTGGCTGCTTGTCGCGCGGGTCGGGGGTGGTTTCCTTGTCCATAAACCAGTGTTGCCACTGCCGCCCGCCTGTTAGCAATGGGGTGAAGGGAAGCAGGCAATGTTCGATAACAAGGTGATCGCCATCACGGGCGCCGGCAGCGGCATTGGCCGGGCGCTGGCGCTGGACCTGGCGGGGCGCGGCGCGGTGCTGGCCTTGAGTGACAAGGACGAGGTGGGCCTGGCCGAAACCAAGCGCCTGCTCGGCAACCGGCCGGCCAGCATCACCGCGCTGGATGTGACCGATACCGCCGCCTTGAACGCCTGGGTGGCGGGTGCGGTCAGGGATTTCGGGAAACTGGATGGCATCATCAACAATGCCGGCCTGTCGGTGGTGGCGCCCTTTGCCGATTGCCCCGAAGCGGATTTCGAACGGGTGATGAACGTGAATTTCAACGCCGTCGTGGCCGGCTGCCGCGCCGCGCTGCCGCATGTGCGTGCGGCTGCCGCCAAGGACGGCATCGGCTGGATCGTCAATATTTCCAGCGTGTTCGGCATGATGGGATACCCCACCCAAAGCGCCTATAATGCCAGCAAATATGCCGTTCGCGGGCTCACCGAAGCCATGGCGATGGAAATGGCGATCACCGATCCCAATGTGAGCGTGATCCGCGTCCACCCCGGCGGCATCAAGACCAATGTGGCCAAGAATTCCAAGCGCATCGCGCTGTTGCCGGGCCAGGACCCGGACACCGATTTCGCCGCCGAGTTCGAACAGGCTGCGAAAACCACCCCCGAACAGGCCGCCGCCACCATCATCCAGGGCATGGAAAAACGCTCCTTGCGGGTGCTGATCGGGCCGGATGCGCGCTTCATCGATTGGATGGTGCGATTGTTCCCGGTGTCCTATTTCAAGGTCATCGGCAATTTCCTCGGCCGCCGCAAATAGGGCGCAGGGGCCTGATCCTGCCCCTCTGGGGGAGGTGCCCGCAGGGCGGAGGGGGCTTGCCTGACGCCGCGTGTGCCGCCCCCTCCGCCTCCCCCGGCCGTCGCCGGGGTCTGCACCTCCCCCAGAGGGGGAGGATCATGCAGCGATTCTGCGCTGACCAAGGGTGGGCTTTCCTGCCGCTTTCAGGCAAGGACGCGCCGATGAACAGCCCGTCCAAGCCCATCCGATCCGGCCGCCCCACCACCAACCGCGATGACAGCGGCGTCGCCGCGCGCCGCGCCGCGCTGAAAATCACCATGGCGGTGCTGGATCGCGGCGTGCCGTTCGATGTTGCTGCCACCGCGGTCGACAGCCTGCCGCTGGCGCAGGATCGCGGCCTGGCCCGACTGCTGGCTTTGACCGTGCTGCGCTGGCTGCCGGAGCTGGACCTGCTGATTGACAGCGCCACCCAGCGCCCGCTGCCCATGGATGCGCGTGCCCGCCATGCGCTGCGCGTCGCGCTGGCCGGCTGGCTGCGGCTGAACACGCCGCCGCATGCCGTGGTCGCCACCGCCCTGCCGCTGGTGGAAGGCGGCCCGCGCCGGCTGGTGCATGGTGTGCTGGGCAGCCTGATCCGCCGCCCGGCAACCCTGCCGCTGGCCCCGCGCCTGCCCGCCCCCTTTGATGTGCAATGGGCCCATGATTGGGGCGCGGCCGCAGCCGAAGCCGCCAGCGCCGCGCTGGCCGATGAACCGGCGACCGATCTGACGCTGAAAAACCCGGCCGAGACCGACCATTGGGCGCAGGCGCTCGATGGCATCAGCCTGGCGCCCGGCCATGTGCGCACGGCGCGCAAGGGCAGCATCACCGAATGGCCCGGCTTCGGCGAAGGCGCCTGGTGGGTGCAGGATTTCGCCGCCAGCCTGCCCGTCCGCTTGCTGCCGGCCCAGGCGGGGGAGCGTGTGCTTGATCTGTGCGCAGCGCCCGGCGGCAAGACGCTGCAACTGGCGGCGCGCGGCTGCGATGTGACGGCCCTGGACGTGTCAGATGACCGGCTGGAGCGGGTGCGGCAGAATCTCGATCGCACCGGGCTCAAGGCCACGCTGATCGCCGCCGATGCGCTGCGCTGGCAGCCGGACGGCCTGTTTGATCATATCCTGCTCGATGCGCCTTGTTCCGCCACCGGCATTTTCCGCCGCCATCCCGATGTGCTGCATCTGAAAGGCTGGGCCGATCTGGCGCCGGTCACCCTGTTGCAGGCGGCCCTGCTGCGGCGGGCGGCCGGCTGGGTGAAGCCCGGTGGCCGGCTGGTCTATGCCACCTGCAGCCTTGATCCCCGCGAGGGCGAGCGGATTGCCGAACGCGTGATTGCCGGCGCGCCGCGGGATCTGATCGGCGCCGATGAACTGCCGGCCGGGCTGCTGCCAACGGCCGAAGGCTTTGTGCGCACCCTGCCCGGCCAGGTGGCGGGCGGGCTGGATGGTTTCTTCATCGCCCGGCTGCGCAAGCTGGCAGACTGATCCCGGCCTGTCCTACAGCGGCAAAGCCTGCCATCATGCCCGCGGATTTCGGGCTGTTTGCCAGGGATTTCAACGCTGATTCCCGCCGGATTCGTCAATTGTGTCAAATTTCGGCGGTCGGCTTCGCCTGCTCTTTCACAATCAAATGGCCTAGAATTTCGGCGCGATCTTCCAGCCCGGCCGCTGCCAGCGGTTGGCGACCGACAGGCCCACCCGCCACGCCGCCTCAGCCTCCTGCGCGGCGGCCTCAAAGCTGAAGCCCGGCCCGACCTGATCGCACGGCTGGTGATAGCAATCGCGGTTGTAGCGGTCGATCAGCGCCTGGCCCGCGGCGACCCCGCCGGCCACGATGTCCCGCCCGGCGCGAAAGGCCAGTGCCGGCACGCCGCGCTGCACGAAGGGAAAATGATCGGAGCGGAAATACCAGCCGGCCTCCGGATTGGGTTCGGGCACGGTCACCAGTCCCATGGCACTGGCGGCGGCGGCCAGATCATCCTCAAGGGCCGTGCGGCCCACGCCGATCACCTCAAGACTGCGGGTCTGCGGCAGTTGCACATGCGGATCAAGGTTGATCACCGCCACCGTCCTGGCCAGCGGCACCAGGGGATTGGCGGCATAATGCTCAGCGCCCAGCAGGCCCTTTTCCTCCGCCGTCCATGCCGCAAACAGGATGGTGCGTTCGGGGCGCGGCCCGGCGGCAAAGGCGCGGGCGACCTCGATCAGCTCGGCGGTGCCGGTGGCATTGTCGATGGCGCCGTTGCGGATGGCGTCGCCCTTGGCGTCGGCAACACCCTGCCCATTGGCATCCCAGTGGGCCCCGAACAGCACGGCCTCGTCCGCCCGGCTGGCCCCCGGCAGCTTGCCAATCACATTGTGGCTGATGAACGGCGTGGCGGTGAGCCGGCCCGAGGCACTGACGGTGGCCGGCAGGGCCAGGCTGCGGAAATCGGCCTTGCGGGCGGCCGCCTTGGCACTGGCCAGATCAAGGCCGATCTGGGCCAGCAGACGGGCGGCCACCGGCCCTTCCACCCAGCTCGCGAACCGCAACGGCCCGCCGAATGTCGTGCCCGCCGGCACCATCTGCGGCACCAGCTCGGTGCCGGTCAGCTGGGCGAGCGGGTAGGAGGCGGGAAAATCCTCGTGCAGCACGATCACACCTGCCGCGCCAGCCTTGGCCGCAGCGGCAATCTTCAGGCCGACCCGGCCCTTGTAGGCCAGGGTACGGCCGCCAAAGCCCAGATCGCTGCCTGCTTCACCATCCGGGTCGCCGGCCAGCAGCAGCACCACCTTGCCGGCCACATCCACCCCGGCATAGGGATCAAGCCCCTGATCCACCACGCCAAAGCCGGCGAACACCATGGGCACATCCTTCAGCGCCGTCTCCCCCGGCTGGCGCAGCGCCAGCGTCGCATTGCGGCCCAACTGGATGGGCAACGGGCCATCGCGGCCGCTGATCGCCAGCGTGGCGCCGGGCTGCCGCTCCAGCCGGATCAGTGGCACTTCCTGCAGCCAGTTGCCGCCTTCGCCGGCCGGCTCCAGCCCGACAGCGCGGAACTGGCGGGCGAGATAGGCGAGTGTAAAGGCCTCACCGGCCTCACCCGGCCCGCGCCCGGCAAACTCATCGGAGGCGAGCGCGCCGGCATCAGCGGCGATGCGTTGCGGCGAGAAGGCAAAGGGCGCGGCGGCGGCCGGGGCGGTGAGGAGCAGGGCAAGAAGCAGGGCGGGGCGCATGGCCATCAGCATGGCGGCGTTGCGTTCGCTTGCCAAGCGGCTATGTTCTGCACACGTTCCGATTTGCCGATGGATTGCGCCTGTGACCGAAGCCCTGATTGCTGTTGCCGCGCTGCTTGCTGGTCTTGCCGCAGGCTGGTGGCTGGCTGGCCGCCCGGTTGCCGCCCTGAAGACGGAGCGGGACGAGGCCCGGCGCGAGGCGGATGAGCGGCGGACCAAGCTGGCCGAAGCGGCAGTGGAGATCAGGTCGCTGCAGACCCAGCGCGAGGAACGCGATGCCGCCCACGCCCGGCAGCTGGAGGAGTTGGGCACCCGGTTTGAAGCCGTCGCGGGCCGCGTGCTCGAACAGGCGCAGGGCCAGTTGATCACCCGGGCCGAACAGCGCTTTGCCGAGGCCGAAACCAAGAATCAGGCCAGCCTGAAGGCGGTGCTGGCGCCGGTGGCGGAAACCCTGGCCAAATATGAGACGCGGCTGGGCGAAGTGGAAAAGGTGCGCGCCGAAAGCTATGGCGCGCTGAATGCCGCGCTGGAACAGGTGGCGCAGGGGCAGGTGCGGGTTTCGGATGAAGCCTCGCGGCTCGTCACCGCCCTGCGCAGCAGCGGCAAGACCAGCGGCAGCTGGGGCGAACAGCAACTGGCAAACACGCTGGAAATGGCCGGCCTGCGCGCCGGGATCGACTTCACGCTGCAAACCCACCTGGCGACTGAAACCGGTGGCAAGCGGCCCGATGCCATCATCAACCTGCCCGGCGGCCGGCAGCTGATCATCGATTCCAAGTGCAGCCTGAATGATTATCTCGCCGCATTGGAGGCTGGCACCGATGCAGAGCGGCTGGCGGCGATGAAGCGCCACGCGGCGGCCGTGCGAGTGCATGCCCGCGGCTTGTCGGAAAAGGCCTATTGGACCGAATTTGGCGCGGCGGCCGATTTCGTGATCATGTTCATTCCTGGCGAGAATTTCCTGTCGGCCGCGATGGAACATGATCTGGCGCTGCTGGGCTGGGCCTTTGATCAGCGCATCCTGCTGGCCGGGCCGATCAACCTGCTGGCCATCGCGAAAACCGTGGCGCTGAACTGGCGGCAGGAAAAGCTGGCCGATGAAGCCCGCGAGATCGGCAAGCTGGGCGCCGACATTTATAGCGCGATTGCCGTGATGGCGGATCATCTGGCCAGAATGCGCAAGAATCTGGGCGAAACAGTCAGCAATTACAATGATTTCGTTGGATCATTGGAACGCAATGTGTTGCCCAAGGCCCGGCGCTTTGCCGATATGGGGGTGGAACCGGGCAAGAAGCCGGTGCCGCAACTGGCCGCCATCGATGTGCCAGTGCGGACCGAGCAGGCAGTGGAACTGCTGCCGGCGCCTGATACTGGCGGCTGATCAGTCCAGCACGCCGACGATGATCAGGATTGCGAGATAGGCGCTGAGCGTGAGCAGGGCGGCCAGGCTGAGATAGATGGTCCGCCAGCCCGCGCTGAACCAGGTGAGGCCATAGGTGCCGCGCAATTGGACAAACATGTGCAAGCCCGGTGTCAGCAACAGCGGACCCCAGACCAGATCGCTGGAGATCCGCGCGGAAAGCACCAGGCTGGCCACCACGAACACCAGGCTCATGAAACTGATGGAATAGAGGGTGAAAATGGCGTGATCATACATGCCGATACCGCGCTTCCACACGAAGGCCAGCCACAGCCACGGCAGGGAAAGCGGCACCAGCAGGAAGCTGAGCTTATAGGCTTTGCTTTGCAGCTTGTAGAAGGTGAGGTCAGGGTTCTTGAAGGCTTTGCGGACCTTGTCGTTCAATCGATCATTGCCGAAATTGACGCTCAGCCGGCCATTTTTCTCCGCGTTTCGCATTTCCTCGGAAAGCTCTTCGAAAATGTCGAGCTGGCGGCCAGCCTTGCCTTCTGCACGGGCCTTGATGCGGTCGCGAACGGCCACAACGCCAATGCGGGCGCCCTTCAGACTGGCAAGCTTTCCAGGTTCCGGATTGTCCGCCGCCGCCTTGATCCGGGCATCCAGCTCGGCCAGTTCGGCTTCCACCTTGGGCAGTTCCTTGATGGCTTCGGCCTGCGTCATCAGCCTGCCATCTGAATTGGCTTCGGCCTTCCCAACATTGTCGGTGACGCTGACAAAGGACAGCACGAAGAACATCAGGAACACCACCAGCAGGAACAAGGGCACCGGCGCGATGTAACGGGCGCGCTGGCCTTCGATGTAACTGCGGGTCAACTTGCCGGGGCGGAACGCGAGCATCGGCAATGTGGTCCAGGCCTTGCCGTCGAAATGGGTGATGCCGTGCAGGAATTCGTGGAACACCTCGCCAATCGTGCGGTGCAGGTGGGCGCGTTGGCCGCACTGGCCGCAGAAGGGTCCGGAAAGCGGCGCGCCGCAGTTGGCGCAGCTGCTGCCGTGGGCAGCGTTGCCGGCCGCCGGGTGATCCAGCGCGCTGGCAGCCATGCCGGCCGTGACAAGCGCCCCTACCGCTTCGATCTGATCCGACATCAAGCCCCCAAAGCCTTGCCTGCTGATCCGCTGATTGCCGCGAAATCCACAGGCAATGCAAGGGGGCAAGCGGCCACCACATTGCTTCGCCGCCAGCCCGGCGCTAGGGTATCGGGCAAGACAAGGAGAGCATGATGGCGGGCGTGAACAAGGTGATTTTGGTCGGGCGGTTGGGCAAGGACCCGGAATCAAAGTCCTTCGCCAATGGTGGCAGCGTGGTGCAATTCACCATGGCCACATCGGAAACCTGGCGCGACAAGCAGACCGGCGAGCGCAAGGAAAAGACCGAGTGGCACAACATTGTCATCCGCAACGAAAATATCGGCAAGGTTGCGGCGCAATATCTGCGCAAGGGCAGCGAGGTCTATATCGAAGGCGCGCTCACCACCCGCAAATGGCAGGATCAGAACGGCGCCGATCGCTACACCACCGAAATCGTGGTTGGCCCGTTCAAGGGGGAAATGACCCTGCTTGGTGGCCGCGATGGCGGCGGCGGTGGCAGCATGGGTGGCGGCGGTGGTCGCGGTGATGACGGCGGTGGCGGTTATGGCGCGCCCGCTGGCGGCGGCTTTGGTGGCGGCGCGCCGGCACCGGCCAAACGCCCCGGCGCGTTCGACGACGATCTCGACGACGACATGCCGTTCTGAGGCGTCAGCTCTTTTTCAGCACCGCAAACGGGCTGCGCGCCGCAATGGCTTCCTCCTCGCTCAACAGGCCGGGCACGCTGCCCGGCCGGCGCGGATAGGGGTCAAGCGCCAGCGCCAGCGCCTGGGCGGTGATTTCGCCCAGATCGACAATGTCGCCATCCAGCGGCTCCACATCCAGATCATCACTGGCCAGTTCCAGCTCGCCCGCAGCCGGCGCTTTGCCCAGTTTCAGCGACAGCGGCTCCCGCACCGAAAATGGCACCGGATCGCCGCTGGCCACACAGGCCTGGGCGCCCTGGCCCCTGATCTCGCCACTCACCTTGATCCACGCCGCCTCGCGCTTCACGTCGAGCGTGGCGGTCAGCCGGTCAAGCGTCAGCAGGTCGAACCGGGTGGCGAGGGCGGCGCGTTCATCATCATTGGCGGCCAGCGCCACGCGTTTGACCGTGCCGCCGATTTCATGGGCCCGCAGGACATGGCTGAATTCCGGCAGCGGCGGGCTCAATTGGCCGGCTCCATGATCCCGGTGTTCAGCCGGGCAAAGCTGGTCGCCGCCAGCCGGCCCGACAGGCGGCGCGTTGCCTCCACCACATGGGCGGTGGCCGCCACCGGCACATCGGCGCCGCGATACAGATTGCGGTTGAGGGCTTCGGCCATCGCCGCCGCATCCCCCCGCGCCGTGCGATAGGCGCCCAGCCGGCCGCCCAGCGCCGCCACCATATGGCCCAGATGGCGCGGCACTGCCTGATCGCTGATGCCATCTTCGCGCAGATTGCCTTCCATATCGGCAATGAAGCGATCGGTGAGATCGGCCGACAGTTGCGCCGCCGGATGGCGGACATTGCCGCCGGTCACCTCTTCCAGCCGCAACAGCAGCAGCGAGAGGATCAGCGCCACCATGTCAAACCGGCCATCCAGCGTGTCGGGCACGCCGCCATCCACATACCAATCGGGCCGCCGGGCTTCGGCAACCACGGCGGCATAGAGCAGATCGACGGGTGTCGGCGATTGGCCGGCAACCAGGCGCTTCAGGCTGGCAAGGATCGACATGCGGCAAGAGCTAGCATATTCGTCCCGCCTGACATAATGACAACGAGAACGGGATTGTCGCAGGCGGGGCGGCCAGCGGCACCCGCAACCGGGGGCAGGATCAAGCCCATTTGAGGGCTGTTCAGGCCGGAGCCAGATTGATGAAGCGCAGCGTTACCCTTGGCTTGATGATCGGCGTGGCCCTGGCCACGGGCGGTTGTTCGCGCATCAAGGCCAATCAGGGTTATCTGATCGATGAAACCTTGTTCACCTCTATCCTGCCGGGCGTGGACAATCGCGAATCGGTGTCCCGCACGCTGGGCCGGCCGACCTTTGCCGCCCAGTTCGACAATGGCAGCTGGTATTATGTCAGCCGTCTGACCGGCCAATATGCCTTTGTCTCACCAAAGACGCTGGAACAGCAGGTGCTGATCATCAGCTTTGATGGCGAAGGCAATGTGGCCAAGGTGGAACGGCGCGGCATGGAAAAGATCGCCCGCATCAACCCGGTGGGTGACAAGACGCCAACCCTGGGCAAATCCGAAGGCTTTTTCGAAACCCTGTTCGGCAATGTCGGCGCGGTGGGCGCCGGCGGTGGCCCGCTGGGCGGCCAGCCCGACGGTCGCGACGGCCCGCGCTGATCCCCGCCATGGTGCGGCGGGTCCATTGCCTGCTGGCGGCCTCCCTGCTGGCCACTCCGGCGGCAGCCGAAACGCCGCTGGCCACCCAGACTGTCTGGAGCATGGGCGCACAGCCCCGGCTGTCCGGCTGGCAGGCCGACCGCGCGGCGCAGGATGTGACTGCATCGCTGTGGTGGCTTGATCCCGATCTGCGCGATGCCACCGGGCCAGCGACGCCGGCGGATGGTGTGCGAGGTGCGCCGGGCTGGCTTGCGCTGGCTGCGCCCGGCAATGGCGGCCTGGGGCTGATCACCCATCATGGCCGCGCCCGGCCGCAGATTGCCATCAATGGCATTGCCCTGCCGGGGCAGGCGGCTTTGATGCCGGCGCTCGGCGACGTTGATCTGCTGGCGCTGGACGGGCCCGGCGATGCTGCCGCCGGCCGGGTGCAGATCGATCTGCGACGCCCGGACAAGACGCTGGCCGGGGCGGGCGAATTTGCCGCCGGGGCCTTTGGCAGCCGACGGTTGCTGGGTCGGCTGGATGTGCCGGTGGCCACGGGCGTGACGCTGGGGCTGGCCGGGCAGTGGCAGCATGATCTGGGCTGGTTGCACAATATCACCACTGGCGAACGGTTGAACCGCGGCCAGCGTGCGGGCGGTTCAGCGCTGCTGGATCTTGATCTGGGGCCGGGGCTGCGCTGGGCGCTTTCGGCCAGTTATCACCACAGCCGTGCCGGCAATTTGCCGGCCAGCGCCTGCGATCCGGCCGCGCCAACCCGCTGTGGCGGCCGTTTCACCGCCAGCCCGGCCACCACGCGGTTGGCCGATGGCGCGCCGGGCCTGTGGGGGCCGATCAGCGCCGATCTTGCCCGCGCGCCCCTGGGCCAGCGCGCCGATCTGCAACTTTATGGCTCTCAGTTGGCGTGGGAACAGGGCCGGTTCAGCCTTGCGCTGGCCAACAGCGTGTCCCGGCAGACCGGGCGGCTTGGCCTGGATCTGGCCGGCAACGCCCAGGTGGCGCGGCTGAACATGGCGGGCCAGCAGCACCGGCTGGACCTGGCGCTGGATTTCAATGTGCTGCGGTTGGGGGTGGAAGCCGGCATCGGCACCGAACGCGAAACCCGGCTGGCGGCCGACGGTTTCGCCGGGCAGGTGCTGGCCGATCGCCGGATCAGCCAGAAACAGACCGGCCGCCATGTCGCGGCGCGTGCGCAATGGCAGGCCAGCGGCCGGCTGGAACTGGCCGCTGGCGTGCGCCTCACGGATGCGGATGTCGTGCTCGATCTGACCGATCGCCGCACTGCCTGCGCCCCGTGCCTCACGATTCCCGGCCCGGCGCGTCAGCAGGCGCAACTGCTCACCGCCGATGCCAGCGCCGGGCTGGCGGTGGGGGAGGCCTTGGTTTTCGTGCGCAGCGCCCGGACCGCGCGGCTGGTCGGCTGGAACCTGCTGGCCCGCACCAGCGCCGATCTCGCCGCGCTGCCGCAGGAACGCGGCTGGCATCATGAAGCCGGGGTGAAAGCCGATCTGTTCGGCCAGCATCTGCGGCTGAACGCGGCGGCCTTCATCGCTGTGACCCGGGCGCCGATCTCGCCCTTGCTGGGGATTGACCCCACCGCTGCCGTCAATCCCGGCAACGCGCTGATGCGCAACCGGGGACTGGACATCTGGGCCAGTGCGCGACCGCTGGCGGCGCTGGAACTGGCCGGCAGCCTGGCCCTGCAACGGGCGCGCTGGCAGGATGCGCCGCCGGCTGGGGGCCCGGCGCGGCCGATGTTTGCCCCCGATGCCAGCGCCAGCCTGTCGGCCGCCTGGCATCAGCCGCTGGTGGGTGCCGGCGCCACACTGGTGCCGCGCCTGGGTGCACGCTGGCGCAGCGCCATGGCGGTGGCGGCCGGCGGGGTGGCGGGCACGTCTGGCGGCATCGCGCCGGCCGGTTGGCAGGTGACGGCGGCGGTGCAGCTGGCGATTCCCGATGGCGGCTGGCTGGTCAGCCTGGAGTGCGAAAATTGCCTTGATCAGACCATGGTTGATGGCGCAGTGGCCGGGGCTGCGGTTCTGAACGCCCCGCGCTGGTGGCAACTGCGCTTTCTGCGCCGGTTTTGACCCACCAAATGGTAGCAGTTTTGTCACAATGATCGGCATTTCCGGTGTGCCGGGCCCGTATTCACGCTTTTTGGGCTTGCGCTCCGGTGGGGAAGCCCGCTTTATCCCGGCCATCAGGGTCAAACTGATGTGGATGCCCCGCTGGGGTTGCCAACCAATGAAGGGGATAAGAATGGCCAAGGAAGCCAAGCCCGCGGGCAAGAAGATGGACGCGTTGATGAAGCCGCTGATGCCGCAAGGCCCGCTGGCGGCGATTGTGGGCACTGACCCGCTGCCGCGTGGCCAGGTTGTGGCAAAGATGTGGGATTATATCCGCAAGCATGATCTGCAAAAGCCGACGGACAAGCGCGTGATCGTGGCGGACGACAAGCTGAAGCTGTTGTTCGGCAAGGACGAATGCTCGATGTTTGAAATGAACAAGTTCATCTCGGCCTATCTGAAATAAGCTCTGTTCAATCAGGGTCCAACAAGGGCGGCGCACCAGGGGTGTTGCCGCCCATTTTGTGAGGTCCTGACCCTAGGCCTTCACCCCCGGCAGGCGGGTGATCAGCAGGGCCGCCACCACAAGCACCGCGCCGCTCAGTTCGGCCGGGCCGGGCACTTCGCCGAACCGGATGGCGCCGATGGCGGCGCTGATCGCCGGCTGTACCAGCAGCGCCAGCCCAACCACCAGTGGCGGCAGATGGCGCACGGCATACACGATCAGACCCTGGCCGATGACCTGGCTGCCCAGCGCCAGCGCCAGCACCGGCGTCCAATCCTGTGGCCAGAACGGGCCGGCCAGCGCCAGCGGCAGCAATGCCAGAGCCGAAACCAGTGTGGCCAGCGCCAGGGCCGGCATCGCATCCAACCGCATGCGCAGCCGTTCGATGGCAATCAGATAGACAGTGTAGAAAACGGCGGCAGCCAGGCACAGGAGGTCGCCGGCAAAATGGCGTGGTGACAGCTCGGCACTGCGCCCCAGCAGCAGCGCCATGCCGGCGGCTGCCAGCCCCAGCGCCCACCATTGCAGGCGGCCCGGCCGCAGTCCCAGCGCCACCATGCCATAGAGCGGCAACAGGAAGGTCGCGGCATTGGCCAGCAAGGTGGCGTTGGCCAGCGTGGTGCGCATGATGCCCAGATGCCAGACGGCCAGATCTGCGGCAAAGGCCAGGCCTGCCAGCCCGGCCAGCGCCAGACCGCCACGGCCGGTGGCGGCAAGGCCTTGCCCCGCCGGTGCGCGCAAGGCCAGCAGCAGCAGGAATGGCACTGCCAGCGCCTGGCGCCAGAAGGCGGATGCCAGCGGCGCGACATCGGCCAGCCGCACCAGCCACGGCCCAAAGGCCAGGCAGGCCGAGCCGGTGATCATGGCCGGGAAGGCCCAGCGGTTGGGAGTGGCCGAAGCGGCGGGACTGTGCATGGTTTCGGTTAGGCGGCACGCCCGGCGATTCCAAGCCCGCCATGTCTGAAATCTACAATACACGGGCCAGCACAGGGCTATTCTGTTGATGCGACCCGTGAGGTGCGGCCTTGGCTGCACCTTTCGAAACTGGGGGCCTGGGCAGCAATGCCTGGGCCTCTTTTTTGCGTGTGGCACGGCGCTTGCGGCATCCGGTCAATCTTGACGAGTTTCGTCCGATAGCCCATAACCCGACCAGATTTGTCCAGTATCGCGCGCAGAGCAGGGCCAGCATTTGATTCGTCTCACCAACCTTGCCGATTATGCCGTCGTGGTGATGGCGGCGGCGGCGCGTGAGCCGGGCACGCGGCTTTCGGCGGCGCGCGTGGCGGAATTGACGATGATTCCGGCGCCCACCGTGGCCAAGCTGATGGGCACTTTGGCGCGTGGTGGCCTGTTGGTGGCCTCGCGCGGTGCAGCCGGTGGCTTTGCGCTCACCCGCGAACCAGCCGCGATCAGCGTGGCGGAAATCGTGGAAGCGGTGGATGGCCCAATTGCCCTGACCAGTTGTGTTTCGGGCGATGTGCAGGATTGCGCGATGGAAGGCCATTGCGCCATCCGGGGCCATTGGCCGCCGATCAACCGGGCCGTGCGGGCGGCGCTTGCCGCCGTGTCGCTGGCCGATCTTGTGCAGCCGGCGGCAGTGGCGGCACCAACGGGCCAGGCCTTTGTGGTTCTGGCCGATTGACGCTTGTTTGGAAGATCGCAATGTCTGATGCCGTGCCCGCCGACGTGATGACTGATGCCATCACCACATCCGATGCTGTGCCGCCCGTGCAGGATGCCCCGGTGCAGGACGCCGCTGCGCGCGCGGCGGTGGAGGATCTGGCCACCTACAAATGGGGCTTCACCACCGACATCGAATCGGAAATGGCGCCCAAGGGCCTGACCGAAGACACGGTGCGCTATATCTCCGCCAAGAAGGGAGAGCCGCAATGGCTGCTCGATTGGCGGCTCAAGGCCTTTGCCAAGTGGCAGACGCTGGAAAGCCCGGATTGGGCCAAGCTGAACATCGATCCGATCGATTATCAGGACGCTTATTACTACGCCGCGCCCAAGGCCAAGCCGACGATCGCGTCGCTGGACGAGCTCGATCCCGAAATCCGCCGTACCTATGAAAAGCTGGGCATTCCGATCGAGGAGCAGAAGATGCTCGCCGGCGTGGAGGGCGCGCGGCGGATCGCGGTGGATGCGGTGTTCGACAGTGTTTCGGTCGCCACCACCTTCCGGGCCGAACTGGAAAAGGCCGGCGTCATCTTCCGTTCGATCAGCGAGGCGGTGAAGGAATATCCCGATCTGGTGAAAAAGTGGCTGGGCAGTGTCGTGCCGGTGGCCGACAATTATTTTGCCTGCCTGAACTGCGCCGTCTTTTCCGATGGCACCTTTGTCTACATCCCGGAAGGCGTGCGCTGCCCGATGGAGCTCTCCACCTATTTCCGCATCAACGCCGCCAACACCGGGCAATTTGAGCGCACGCTGATCATCGCCGACAAGGGCAGCTATGTCTCCTATCTGGAAGGCTGCACGGCGCCTATGCGCGATGAAAACCAGCTGCATGCCGCGGTGGTGGAGCTGGTGGCGCTCGACGATGCCGAGATCAAATATTCCACCGTGCAGAACTGGTATCCCGGCGATGCCAACGGCAAGGGCGGCATCTACAACTTCGTCACCAAGCGCGCCGATTGCCGGGGCGCGCGGGCCAAGGTGATGTGGACGCAGGTCGAAACCGGATCCGCGATCACCTGGAAATACCCGTCCTGCATCCTGCGCGGCGATGACAGCCAGGGCGAGTTCTATTCCATCGCCATCGCCAACAATGCCCAGCAGGCCG
>CAZHTW010000009.1:0-10357 GCA_964535865.1 uncultured Sandarakinorhabdus sp.
GAAATCGTCGTGGTGGGCAGCCGTCCGATCGCCGAATCGCTGGCTGCCGCGCTGGCCGTGCAGAAGAACAGCGACAGCCTGGTCAGCGTGCTGGCGGCAGACAGCATCGGCCGCTTGCCCGATCAGAACATCGCCCAGGCCATCAGCCGCCTGCCCGGCCTGTCGGTGCAGCGCGACCAGGGCCAGGCCCGCTATGTCAACATCCGCGGCGCGCCGCTGCAGTGGACCACCCTGTCGTTCGACGGGATCTATGTGATCAGCCCGGAAGGCCGCGACGCGCGCTTTGATTCGCTGCCTTCGGCTATCGCCGGGCAGGTGATCGTCAACAAGGCGGTGACCCCCGATCTGAACGGCGAAACCATCGCCGGCAACGTCAACATCGTCACGCGCAGCGCCTTTGATTACAAGGGCTTCCACGTGCAGGCCAAGGCTGGCGCCGGCCTCAACGATCTGGGTAACGGTGCCGAATATGAAGCATCGGCCGTGCTGTCCAACCGCTGGGAAACCGGCATCGGCGACATTGGCGCGCTGATTTCCGGCAGCTTCTATCAGCGGCGCATGAACACCGAGAATTTCGAGATCGACTGGGAAACGGTTGACCAGGATGTGCGCCCGGTTACCGGTAGCGATCCCAACACGCTGCTTGATACCGCTGCCGGCCCGCGCCGGGTGTGGGGTCGTGAGATCGAGAACAAATTCTATCGCCTCACCCGCAAGAACTGGGCGCTGACCGGCCGTCTTGACTGGCAACCGGATGCGGACAACCGCTTCTTCGTCAACAGCATCTATTCGATCTTCATCGATGACGAGCTGCGCGACAATTTCCGCATCGATGCCGATGATCAGCAAAGCCGCGTGCCCAGCACCGCCTGCGCCGGCACCACGCCGCAACTGCCGGCGGCTGGCACGACCGGCTTTGCCGATGTCTGCACCGGCAACACGCCGCTGCGCGGCACCATTTATGGCGTCGATTATGATGCCCGCTTCCGCCAGACCGCCTATCGTCAGAGCGTGTTCACCAACACGATCGGCGGCGATCACACGCTGTCTGATGCCATCAGCATCCGTTGGCGCGGCAACTATACGCGGTCCGAAGATGATCGCAGCCAGCCCTATCTGATCAGCTATCAGTCCCCGGGCTTTGGCAGCAGCGGTGCCACCGCCACCAGTCGCGTGACTGCCAATTATGATTTCACCAATCCCTTCAACAGCCAGGTGCAGTTGTTCAACACGCTGCGCAGCAGCACCGGCGTGCTGTCGGCCGGGGCACCGGTTGCCGGCTATGCCGCCTTCCCCAACGCGATGACCAACGTCACCAGCCTTGACGCGCTGGATGTGACCAACGCCTATACCGGCAAGCTGGAAGTCTTCTGGAAAACCGATCTGTTCGGTGACACGCGCTTCCGCTTTGGCGCGCAGTACGACAACCGTACCAAGACCGCGCGCGAAAGCCAGCTGTCGGTTTCCGGCGCCACCGGTTCGGCGCTGGCCACCAATCTGGCGGCGCAGGGCATTTCCAACACGCTGTCGGGCATTGCCGGGCCGACGCCCTTTGGTGGCAAGCTGCAGCCCGGGTACAGCTTCAACCCGTTCAGCGATGCGCGCGCCCAGACCATAGTGGGCGAAGCCCGCAAGCTGGGAAGCTTCTCGCCTGTTGACGCCAATTTCTACCGCGTCGAAGAAAGCGTGTGGTCAGGCTATGCCATGGGCACCACCCGCTTTGACTGGGGCAACATCGTTTATGGTGCCCGCATCGAACATGTCACCAACAGTGGCACCGCCTTCGTGTTCGGCGTGGGCGCACCGGTGCTGACCACCATCGATACCAGCCAGACCCTGGTGTTCCCCAGCGCCCATGTGAACTGGAACGTGGCAGATGAGCACAAGCTGCGCCTGAGCTTCACCACCGGCGCCGCCCGCCCGGATTACACCGTGGCCCGGCCCAACCTCACCTTCAACGATGCGAACCAGACGGTCTCGGGCGGCAACCCCTTCGCCCGGCCGGAACGAGCGCGCGGGCTTGATCTGTATTGGGAATATTATGGCCGCAATGGCGGTTTCGCCAGCGTCGGCGTGTTCTACAAATGGGTCAGCAGCGCGCTGTTCAACGATACGCGCATCTTTGGCGACACCCGCTTTGATTCGCTGCCGCAGTTCGAACGCAGCGATTACCGCTTCAGCACCACGGCCAACGGCGGCAGCGGTTATATCGGCGGCGTCGAAGGCGCGCTGCAGCTGCAGGTTGATGATTTCGGCGGGGACAATGGCTTCATCGGCGGCTTTGGCGTCATCGCCAACATCACCTACAACAAGAGCCGGGTGACCACGCCCGATGGCCGCCGCATCAGCTTCCCCGGCACCTCTCGCTGGGTCTACAACATCGGGCCTTATTTCGAAAAATACGGCGTGTCGGCCCGCGTCGTCTATCAAAAGCGCACCGAATGGCTGTCGGAACTGGGCGGGCCGGATACCGGTGGTGACCTGTTCTGGGATACGGATGGCGAACTGGATGCTTCCATCCGCTATGCCGTCACGCCCCACATCGAAATCTATGCCGAAGGCGGCAATCTGCTGAACGGCCCCGGCCGCCGTTATGTTGGCAACAAGGTGCGCACGCTTGAATTCGAAAAGTTCGGCCGCCGCTTCCAGGCCGGCGTGCGCGTCACCTATTGATGCCCGGAGGACAGGCCATGCGGTTGATCGCTTTCGCCGCATGGTCTGCCCTGCTGGCCCTGCCTGCCCTGGCCCATGATGGCCATGGCGGGCTGATGCCGCGCTATCAGAACAAGCCCACCGCCGGGGCCATCCCCGCCAAGGGCCGGCAATGGCTGCCCGGCGATCATCACATCCATTCCGAATATAGCGCCGATTACGAAACCGATCCCAACAGCCCGCAAACCGCGCCGATCCCGCTGCTGGGCAAGGACGGCCGCTATGCTGTTCTGAAGAACGCCCAGATGGCGCGGCAGTTTGGCCTGCGCTGGATGGTGAGCACCGATCATGGCGGGCCCAACCACAGCAAGCTGAATTATGATCAGGCCTGGCCGGCAGTGAACCAGGCCCGCGCCGCCGTGCCCGAACTGTTGATCTTTTACGGCATGGAGTTTGACACCCCGGCCGGCGATCACTCCAGCCTGATCATCCCTTTCACCGGCGACGAGCGCGAGCAATTGCGCACCATCGAATCCGGCTTTTCCAAGCGTGAACCCTGGCCGGCCAAAAAGGATTGGGACACGGAAGGCCGCATGATCGATGCGCTCAAGCTGATGCGTGATCAAAAGGCCCCGCCGGTGCTGATCGCCAACCACCCCAGCCGGTCGGCCACCGCGCCCTTCACCTGGGGCCTCTACACCCCGGCCGAATTCCGCAACTGGAACGACACCGCGCCGCGCATCGCCATCGGCATGGAAGGCGCACCGGGCCACCAGGCCGGCGCCATCAAGCCCGATGGCAGCCCCGATCCCACCGGCAACCGCGGCGGCTATGGCCGCGCCCCCACGCTGGGCGGCTTTGATCAGATGACGGCCATATTGGGCGGTTTCTGGGATTCGATGCTGGCCGAAGGCCGGCGCTGGTTCATCACCGCCACGTCCGACAGCCACGCCAACTGGCGCGACGGCGGCAATGATTTCTGGCCCGGCGAATACAGCAAGACCTATGTGCAGGCGCGAGGCGAGCACGCCGACATCATCGATGGCCTGCGGTCTGGCCGCATCTTCGTTGTCACCGGCGATCTGGTTTCGGAAGTCGATGTGATCGCCAGCAGCGGCAAGTCCAGGGCCGGCATCGGCGGCACGCTGGGCGTGCGCAAGGGCCAGCCGCTCGAAATCACCATCCGCCTGCGCGATCCGGCGGCGGCCAATGCCGGTGGCCGCACGCCCGAGGTGGCGCGGGTTGATCTGATCATCGGCAGCATCACCGGCCCTCTGGTCGATCGCACCACGGCGCTGGCCCCGCAAACCGCAGTCAGCCGCCGCTTCACCGCCGCCGATTGGACCCGCGATGGCGAAATCATCACCATCACCCACCGCTTGCCCGCGGTGACCGGCCCCCTCTATCTGCGCGTCCGGGGCACCAGCACGGCGGAACTGGAACCCACCGGCGACCCCAAGGGCGAAGACCCGTGGAGCGACCTGTGGTTTTATGCCAATCCGCTGTTTGTCACGGTGAAATGAAGGCCACACCCATGCGCGCCATCCTGCCCGTCCTGCTGCTGCTGTCGGCCTGCACGCCGCCGGCTGTGACGCCCTCCGTGCAAACCGCCAGCCTTACCGCCGATGGCGAAACCGCGGCCGTGCGCAACAGCGATGATGCCGCCGATGATCCCGCCATCTGGCGCAACGCCGCCAACCCGGCCGCCAGCCTGATCGTGGGGACGGACAAGCAGGCCGGGCTCTATGTCTATGATCTGACAGGCAAGGTGCGCGATTTCAACAATGCCGGCCGGGTGAACAATGTTGATCTGGCCGAAACCCCGGCTGGCGTGATCGTCGCCGCCAGTGATCGCAGCGACGAGGCCAATGCCCATATCGCCCTGTTCCGGCTGGACACGGCAACTGGCCGGCTGCTGCCGTTGGGCCGTGTGCCGGCCGGCGCTGGCGAAGCCTATGGCATGTGCCTGTGGCAATCCAACGCCGTTCTCACCGCCTTCATCGTCATCAAGGATGGCACGATCCGCCAGATCGAACTTGATCCCGCCAAGGCCACCGGCCGCATCGTGCGCAGCATGAAGCTTGCCACCCAGTCCGAGGGCTGTGTGGTCGATCCGCGCACCGCGCGGCTCTATGTGGCCGAAGAGGATGTCGGCATCTGGCGCTGGGACGCGCGGGCCAGCGGCAGCACCACCCCGGTGAAGCTGGCCGGCGTGGACAAGACCCGGCTGTTCGATGATGTCGAAGGCCTTGCCATCGCGGCGCAAGGCAATGGCAATGGCGGCTGGCTGGTGGCGTCCAGCCAGGGCGACAACGCCTATGCCCTGTTCAACCTCGCCGATGAGCGTTTTGCCGGCCGGTTCCGCATCACCGATGGCCCAAAGGGTAGTGGCTTGGGCGGCACCCAGGAAACCGATGGCATTGCGGTGATGACCGGCGATTTCGGCCCGCGCTTCCCCGCCGGCCTGATGGTGGCGCAGGATGGCGAGAATGTGCCGACCCAGAATTTCAAGCTGGTCGGCTGGGCCAAGGTGCAGGCGGCGTTGAAGCTGCGCTGAAAGCCAGTTTGACCCGCGCCCCCGCCTGCGCCACCCTTGCAGAAATATCTGGGGAGACAGGCGCATGGCGCTGGACGGCTATCAACGCTTCACCTTCACGCGCGGCCAGTTCGGCCATGGACGGGTGCTCACCGCCACCATCACCGGCAACAATCCGGTCAATGGCGTCGATGAACAAATGCACCATGAACTGGCGCGGGTGTTCACCGAACTGCAGCAGGATCAGGGCAGCGACATCATCGTGCTCACCGGCGCCGGCCGTGCCTTTTGCGCCGGCGGCGATTTCGATTGGTTCGAGGAACAGATCGCCCATCCCGCCCGCTTCCGCGACATTGGCTGGGATGCCAAACGCATCGTCACCACGCTGCTGGAAATCGAAAAGCCGGTGATCTGCCGCATGAACGGTGCCGCCGCTGGCCTGGGCGCCACCATCGCCCTGTTGTGTGACATGATCGTCGCCGATGAAAACGCCGTGATCGGCGATCCCCATGTGAAGGTGGGTCTGGTCGCCGGCGATGGCGGCGCGGTGATCTGGCCGCAGTTGATCGGCTATGCCCGCGCCAAGGAATTTCTCATGACCGGCGATCTGATCAAGGCGCCGCGCGCCGAGGCGATGGGCCTGATCAACTATGCCGTGCCAACGGATCAGCTCGATGCCAAGGTCGCCGAACTGGTCGGCAAATTGATGGGCAATCCGCGCTTTGCCGTGCGCTGGTCAAAAGTTGTCGCCAACCAGCCGCTGCGGGTGCTGGCCCAGCAGTTGATGGATGCCTCCATCCCCTATGAAACCCTGTCCAACCTCGCGGCGGACCGGGCCGAGGCGGTGCGCGCCTTCCGCGAGCGCCGCGCGCCGAAGCTGACGGGGGAATGAGCATGGCCCCGCCGCTGCCCCCTGTCAGCTTCACCGATGAACCGGAGCATATCGGCCAGCTGCGCGGCACGCTGCGCCGCTTCGTTGCGACCAATGCCCCGCGCGACGCCCGCATCCAGTGGGACCGGGATCATCGCTGGCCGCGTGATGTCTATGCCGAGCTGAACAAGCTGGGCCTCACCGCCCTCACCGTGCCTGAGGAATATGGCGGCGCCGGGCAGGATCTGGTGGCGGCCATTGCGGTGATCGAGGAACTGGCCCAGGCCGGGCCGTGCCTGGCCGGGCCGTTCATCCACACCGCCTTTTATGGCGGCATGAACCTGTCTGAAAACGGCAGCGCCGAACAGAAGGCCGAATTTCTGCCCCGGCTGGCAAAGGGCGAATTGTTCTTCGCCTATGGCCTGTCCGAACCCGATGTTGGCGGCGATCTCGCCAGCGTCACCACCCGCGCGCGGCTGGACGGGGACGAGGTGGTGATCGACGGCGCCAAACGCTGGTGCACCGGGGCGGACTGGAGCGATTATATCTACACGCTGGTCCGCTCCGGCCCCGCCGAAGACCGCTATCGCAACCTCAGCTTCGTGTTGATCCCCACCAATGCGCCTGGCGTGCGGATGCAGGATATCCACCATGCGAACCTGCGCTACACCGCCAGCCAGGACGTGTATTTCGATAATGTGCGCGTGCCGGCAGCCAATATCGTCGGTGGGCCGCAGATGTGGAACCAGGGCTGGAAATTGCTCGCCGGCCGTGCGCTGGATGTGGAGAAGCTGGAAATCACCGCGGTGGCCTTCGGCATTGCCCGTGCCGCGCTGGACGAGGCCTGGGATTATGCCCAGGCCCGCGTGCAATTCGGCAAGGCCATCAGCCAGCACCAGGCCATCCGCCACAAATTGGTGGTGGCGCGCACCAAGCTGCAGGCTGCCCGCCACATGCTTTATCACGCGGCGTGGCTGGCGAACGAAGGCCGGCCGTGCAGCGCCGAGACCAGCATGGCGAAATTGTTCGTCGCCGATGTCGGCGTGGAAATCGCCCTGGCCTGCCAGCAGGTGATCGGCTCCTATGCCCTGTCCGACGCGTTCGACATGGAGCGGCATGTGCGCGATCTGCTCGGCATGCCGATCGTGGGCGGATCGAGCGACATGCAGAAGAACAATCTGGCGAGCCTGTGGAAGCTGTGACCATCAGATCCTTTCCCGGAGGGGGAGGATTGTGAACCTCAATCGAAAAGTTGCCCGATGATTGCCGAACCCCTCCTCGCCACCATCGCCGCCCGCGCCGCCGACACCGAACGTCAGCGCCGTCTGCCTGCCGATCTTGCCGCCGAACTGGCGCAGGCCGGCGCCTTCCGCCTGTTGGTGCCAAAATCCCTGGGCGGGGCCGAAACCGATGTCGCCACCCTGTTTGCCAGCCTTGAACAACTGGGTCGCGCCGATGCTGCCACCGGCTGGTGCGTGATGATCGGCGGCACCACGGCGCTGATCTCGGCCTGGCTGCCGATGGACCATGCCCGCGAAATCTGGGCCGATCCGAATGTCATCACCGGCGGCGTGTTTGCCCCCATGGGGCGGGCGGCGGTGGACGGCGATGATTACCGCGTTTCCGGCCGCTGGGCCTGGGGATCGGGCAGTGCCAATTGCAGCTGGCTGCTGGGCGGCGCGGTGATCATGGACGGCGCGGACATGCGCCGGCTGCCATCGGGCGCGCCCGATCACCGCATGATGGTGATGCGCGCAACAGAAGTGGAATTGATCGACACCTGGGATGCGCTGGGCATGCGCGGCACCGGTTCGGGCGATCTGGCGGCCAAGGATGTGCGTGTGCCGCAGGGGCGCAGCGTGTCCTTCATCACCGATACGCCGCGCGAGGATGGCCCGCTCTATCGCTTTGCGCCATTCGGCCTGCTGGCGCTCGGCATCGCGGCGGTGGCCAGCGGCAATGCGCTGGGCGCACTGGATGATCTGAAGGCGCTGGCCACGGCGAAAAAGGCGCAGGGCTCCAGCCGCAGCCTGGCCGAACGCGGCGTGGTGCAGGCGGATTTCGCCGTGGCCCAGGCCGATCTGGATGCGGCGCGCGCACTGGTGCATGCCGAAATTGCCGCCGCGTGGGATCGCGTGGTGGCGGGTGACAGCCTCGATCTCAATGCCCGCGCCCGGCTGCGGCTGGCGGCAACGCGGCTCACCCAGGTGGCGGCGCGCGTCGCGGCCAAGATGCACGAACTGGCCGGCGGCACCTCCGTCTATGCCAGCCACCCGCTGAACCGCCGCTTCCGCGATGCGCATGTCGCGACCCAGCATGTCATGGTCGCCCCGCCCACGCTGGAACTGGCCGGCCGCGTGCTGCTTGGCTTGGCCGTGGATGCGTCGATGTTGTAGAGCGGTGGCCCTCGATTGAACATCCTCCCCCTCTGGGGGAGGTGCCGACCGCAGGGAGGCGGAAGGGGCGGCGCGCTCCGCTCTGAACGCCCCCACCGCCCTTCGGGCACCTCCCCCAGAGGGGGAGGATCCAATGGCGAACATACAGAATATGTGATGAGCTGTGCGCCCGGCCGCCCCTAATGCCCGAATCGGATCTGCACTGAAACCGCCCCGGCCGGCACATCGGTGATGGTGGAGGCAAAGGCCAGGCGTTGGCCCGGCCCGATCATGGGCGCTGGCGGCGGGATCGTCCAATCGCGCGCTGGCTGGCCGCCCACCAGCAGGCGCGCGCTCAGCGGCGGCACCACCACGCTGGCCTTGCCGGGATTGGCGATGGTGCCCGTCACCTCCAGCAGGCTGCCGCCACCGGGCAGGCGATTGACGCTGCCCTGCATCACCACATCCAGCCGGGGCGGCGGCGGCATCACCTGGGCGAAGGCATCGGCCACGCCCGGGATGGCTTCGGGATCGATGCGGCCGATCCACAGGCCCCCCGCCGCGGTGGCAAAGGCCGCACCCAGTGCGATGGCCAGCAGCCACTTGAACACCGGCGCCCGTTCGGGTTCAGGCGCCGCCGGGGGTTCTGGCTCCGGCTCGGGTTCCGGTTCCGGTTCGGGCCGCTGTGCGGCGCGCAGTTCTTCCTGCACGGCCGCCACCGCCTCATCCTCGTCAATCTCTTCGGCCGGCACCCAGCGATGCTGGCAATTGGCGCATTTCAGCCTGGGCCGGCGCAGCACGGTGGCAACATCCAGCCGATAGGCGGCGCTGCAATTGGGGCAGGTGACGATCACCGCCCCACCATAAGCGCAGCCGCCGATTCGGCGAAAGGGGGCGCTTGCGCAGGGGCAGCGGCCAAGGCAAAGGCAGGGTCATGCACGATCTGAAAGCCCTCCGCGCCGATCCTGATGCCTTTGCTGCTGCGCTCGCCCGGCGCGGGGTGACGGATGCGGCATCGGCCCTGCTGGCCGCCGATACGCAGCGCCGTGCGGCCGAAACCCGCGCGCAAGAGGCACTGGCCAGCCGCAATGCCGCTTCCAAGGAGATTGGCGCCGCCATGGCCGCCAGGGACGGCGCGAAGGCGGAGGCTCTGAAGGCCGAAGTGGCTGGCCTGAAAGACGAAATCGCCGGCCTTGAAGCTGCCGCCCGCGACGCTGGTGAGGCGGCGGAAGCCCTGCTCGTCAGCCTGCCCAACCTGCCCGCCGCTGATGTGCCGGACGGTGTGGACGAGCATGGCAATGTCGAGGACATGCGCTGGGGCAGCCCGCGCGCCTTTGATTTCGCCCCGCTTGAACACGATATCATCGCCGCCAAACTGGGGTACGATCCCGAAGCCGCGGCCAAGGTCGCCGGCGCGCGCTTTGCCGTGCTGAAGGGGCCCTTGGCCCGCCTGCAACGCGCGCTCGGGCAATATATGATTGATACCCACACGGCGCGCCATGGCTTTGCCGAAACCTATGCCCCACTGTTGGTGAACAAGAATGCCGCCTTCGGCACCGGGCAATTGCCCAAGTTCGAGGAAGACGTCTTCAAGACCAGCGACGGCCGCTATCTGATCCCCACCGCCGAAATGAGCCTGACCAACCTGGTCGCCGGCGACATCATCGACGCGGCCAGCCTGCCCATCCGCATGACCGCGCTCACCCCCTGTTTCCGCAGCGAGGCCGGCAGCGCCGGGCGGGACACGCGCGGCCTGATCCGCCAGCACCAGTTCGAAAAATGCGAGCTGGTGACGATCTGCACGCCGGACCAGGCCGAGGCTGAACACGCCCATATGCTGGCCAGCGCGGAGGCGATCCTGCAGGCGCTGAACCTGCCCTATCGCCGGATGCTGCTCTGCGCCGGGGACATGGGCTTTTCGGC
>CAZHTW010000009.1:10457-37224 GCA_964535865.1 uncultured Sandarakinorhabdus sp.
GATGACGGCATCAACGCCCCCGGCCTGGTCGCGCTCGAAGCCATTGCGGCAGAGCTTTCCGACGATGTCTGGGTCGTTGCCCCGGCCGAGGAGCAATCCGGCGCCGGCCACAGCCTCACGCTCAGCCAGCCGGTGCGCCTGCGCGAGATGAGCCCGCGCCGCTATGCCGTGCGCGGCACGCCGACCGATTGCGTGATGCTGGCGCTGGGCGCGGTGCTGGAAGATCACAAGCCCGATCTGATCCTTTCGGGCGTCAACCGCGGCGGCAATCTGGCCGAGGATGTGACCTATTCGGGCACCGTGTCGGCCGCGATGGAAGGCTGCCTTGCCGGCATCCGCTCCATCGCGCTCAGCCAGGTGATGATGGATTACACCGCGGGCATGGAGGATTTCTCCTGCGCCGCCAGCCACGGCGGCGCCATCATCCGCCGCATCATTGGCCAGGCCTGGCCCGACGGCGTGCTGATCAACATCAACTTCCCGCCGGTGCTGCCGGCCGACGTGAAGGGCGTGCGCGTCACCGAACAGGGCTTCCGCGATTATGGCAATATCCACCTGATCAAGCGCATCGATCCGCGCGGCTTTCCCTATTATTGGCACGGCTTTGGCAAGGAAAAGCCGGCGCCCGGCCATGAGACGGACCTGAAGGCGATGCACGAAGCCTGCATTTCCGTCACC
This sequence comes from uncultured Sandarakinorhabdus sp., assembly GCA_964535865.1. Taxonomy (GTDB): domain Bacteria; phylum Pseudomonadota; class Alphaproteobacteria; order Sphingomonadales; family Sphingomonadaceae; genus Sandarakinorhabdus. Next base: position 11,136 of record CAZHTW010000009.1, read on the forward strand.
CCGCTGCATCTCGACATGACCCATTATCAGTCCATCGCCACGCTGAAGACGGCGCTGGCCGATCTGGCCGAGGGATGATGTGGCGGGCGGCAGCCCTGTTGCTGCTGCTGCTTTCGGGCTGTGCCAACATGATCGGCCGCCCGGAACCGGCGCGGCGGCCGCCGGCCACACCGACGCGGGTGACACCTGCCGCGCCAAAGCCCGCGCCGCCGGCAAAGCCCGCCGCCCGCACCGATTGGGTGGCGCGGCGGGTCGTGCCCAGCGCCCTGGTCACGCCGCAGGGACGCTTCCATCTGGTCAAATCCGGCGAAACCGGCATCGCCATCGCCCGCGCCTATGGCCTGCCGTGGCGCGACCTGATTGCCTTGAATGGCCTGAAGGAACCTTATGTGCTCGCCGTCGGCCAGCGGCTGCGCCTGCCCGATGCCCAGGCCGCCGCCGCCAAGGTGGCCGCGATGAGCCTGGAGGAACGCGCCCGCGCCTTCAGCCTGTCCATCGATGATGTCGTCACCGGTGGCCAGCCTGCCGCCGCGCGCCCGGCGCCAATCCCCCAATCTTCGCAACGCCCGCCGCTGGTCACGGCCGCCGAACCGCCCGCGCCCGCGCCGTTGCCGGCGCTCACCGGCGATGCCCCGCGCTTCCGCTGGCCACTGCCCGGCCGCATCGTCTCCGGCTTCGGGCCCAAACCGGGTGGCCGTTTCAACGATGGCGTCAACCTCAAGGCCAATGCTGGCGAACCGGTGCGCGCCGCCGGCGATGGCGTGGTCGCCTATGCCGGCGATGCCATTCCCGGTTTTGGCAATCTGCTGCTGATCAAACATGCCGGCGGCTGGGTTTCGGCCTATGCCCACAACGAGGCGCTGCTGGTGGCGCGCGGCGCGCGGGTGAAGGCCGGCGAGGTGATCGCGCGGGCCGGCCAGACCGGGGCCGTGGCCGAGCCGCAATTGCATTTCGAGCTGCGCCGGGGGCGGGCGCCGGTTGATCCGGCGGCGGTGATCGGCGGGCGATAGCGGTCCCCGTCTGCCCCTTCCCCCTTGCACTTTTCCCCCGAACAGCGCAGTGCCGCGCCGATGACCGTCTCTCCCGCTTCGGCCCCCCGGGTCGGCATGGTGTCGCTGGGTTGCCCCAAGGCGCTGGTCGATTCCGAACGCATCCTCACGCAATTGCGCAGCGACGGCTATGCGCTGTCGGGCGATTATGACGGCGCCGATGTGGTGATCGTCAACACCTGTGGCTTCCTCGATTCGGCCAAGGCCGAAAGCCTGGAAGCCATTGGCGAGGCGATGGCCGAAAATGGCAAGGTGATCGTCACCGGCTGCATGGGCAAGGATGCCGATGTGATCCGCGCCCGCTTTCCCGATGTGCTGGCCGTGACCGGGCCGCAAGCATATGAAGCGGTGGTGAGCGCGGTGCACGAAGCCGCGCCGCCCGTGCGCTCGGCGTTCGTTGATCTGGTGCCCGATGCCGGGTTGAAGCTCACGCCGCGCCACTATGCCTATGTGAAGATCTCCGAAGGCTGCAACCACACATGCGCCTTCTGCATCATCCCCGATCTGCGCGGGCGTCTGGTCAGCCGGCCGCCGGCGGCGATCGTCCGCGAGGCGCAGGCGCTGGTGAAGGCGGGTGCGAAGGAACTGCTGATCATCAGCCAGGACACGTCAGCCTATGGCGTGGACTTGAAACACGCCCGCAGCGCGCTGGGCGGGGTGGAACGCCGCGCCCATATCCAGGATCTGGCGCGCGAACTGGGCGCACTCGGCGCCTGGGTGCGTCTGCACTATGTCTATCCCTATCCGCACGTCGATGATCTCATCCCCCTGATGGCGGATGGCCTGTTGCTGCCCTATCTCGATATTCCCTTCCAGCATGCGTCACCCAGCGTGCTCAAGGCGATGAAGCGCCCGGCCAACGAGGCCAAGGTGCTGGACCGCATCCACAAGTGGCGCGCCCTCGTGCCCGACATGGCGATCCGTTCCACCTTCATCGTCGGCTTCCCCGGCGAGACTGAGGCCGATTTCCAATATCTGCTCGGTTGGCTGGAACAGGCGCAGATCGATCGCGCCGGCTGCTTCAAATATGAAGCGGTCGACGGCGCGCAGGCCAATGCCCTGCCGGGCGCTGTGCCGGAGGCTGTGAAGGAAGAACGCTGGCACCGCTTCATGGCGCTGCAATCGCGGATTTCCGAACAGCGCCTCGCTGCCAAGGTTGGCCGCACGCTCGACGTGCTGATCGACGAAGTGGACGATGACGGCGGGGCATCGGGCCGCAGCAAATATGATGCGCCCGAAATCGATGGCATGGTGCATCTGCGTGATGCCGGCGGCGTGCAGCCGGGGGACATCATCCCGGTTCTGATCGAGGACAGCGACGAAGCTGATCTGTTCGGGGTGCCAGCCTGATGGAGCGTTTCTGATGGATTTGGCCAGCCTGCTGGTTGCAGCCGATGCCCAGGCGGCGGTGCCGCTGGTGCCGGTTGCCGCCGCCGGGCTGGAACCATGGTTGAAGGCGCAAAGTGAACGCACCCGCACCGCCGTGGCAGCGCAGGCTTTCACGGCTGCGGCCGACAGCGTGGCGATCATTCCCGGCGATGGACCGGCCGATTGGTTTGCCGTGGCCGGCGTTGCCGATGGCCAACTGGGCGCGCTGGGACCGTGGGCGCTGGCCGCAGCGGCGGCGAAACTGCCGGCCGGGCGTTACCAGTTGCAGGGCGAACTGGGGCAGGCCGGCTTGGGCTGGTGCCTCGCCCAGCATCGCTTCACCCGCTATCGCAAGGCCGAAGCGCAGGGCCCGCGCGTGCTGGCCACCACCAGCCTGGCCGCCATCGGCACGGCCGTGACCGAAGCCCAGGCCGTGGCGCTGGTGCGCGATCTGGTCGATACGCCGGCCAGCGATCTGGGCCCGGCCGAGCTTGCCGCAGCGGTGATCGATACGCTGCGGCCCTTTGGCGCCCAGGTGCGCGTGGTGGCCGGTGAGGCGCTGCTGGCGCAGAATTTCCCTGCCATCCACGCGGTTGGCCGGGCGGCGACGGCACAGCCCCGCCTGATCGAGGCCGAATGGGGCGATCCCGCCCACCCGCGCCTGGCCATCATCGGCAAGGGCATCACCTTCGATTCGGGCGGGTTGAACATCAAGCCGGGCAGCGGCATGGCGGCGATGAAGAAGGATATGGGCGGCGCGGCGCATGCCCTGGCGCTGGCGCGGCTGGTGATGCAGGCCAATCTGCCGGTGCGGCTGCATCTGATCATCCCGGCGGCCGAAAACGCCATTTCCGGCAACGCCATGCGCCCCGGCGACGTGATCGCGACGCGCGCCGGCAAGACGGTGGAAATCACCAACACCGATGCCGAGGGGCGGCTGGTGCTGTGCGATGCCATCACGCTGGCGGCGGAGCACAGCCCGGTGCTGATCATCGATTTCGCCACCCTCACCGGCGCGGCGCGCGTGGCGCTGGGGCCGCAATTGCCGGCGATCTTTGCCAATGATGATGCGCTGGCCAGCGAGGCGCTGGCCGCCGGCATGGCGGTGGGCGATCCGGCCTGGCGGCTGCCGCTGTGGGCGCCCTATCACGACATGCTGAAATCCAGCGTGGCCGATATGGTCAACAGCGCCGATGGCGGCTTTGCCGGGGCGATCACCGCCGCGCTCTATCTGGAAAAATTCGTGCCCGCGGGCACGCCCTGGCTGCATTTCGATACATTTGCCTGGAACGCCGCGGCGCGCCCCGGCCGCCCCAAGGGCGGCGAGGCACTGGGCCTGCGCGCGACCTGGGCCATGCTCAGGAGCCGCTTTGCATGAGCTGGGTATTGAAAGGGCCGGCGCAGCGCTTTGAACCGCGCGAATGGTTCGCCGGGCCAGAGGTTGTGGAACTGGCGCTGGCCGGCGATGTGGGCGCGATGCGCTATGTTGAACCGCGCGGGCTGGTCTGCACCGCGCCGCGCGCCTGTGTCCGCTCTTCCCCCGATGCCGCGGCCGAGGCGGTCAGCGAATTGCTGTTTGGTGAAGGCTTTGAAATTGTCGACGTGAAAGACGGCTTCGCCCTCGGTCGTTCCCTGCACGATCGCTATATCGGCTGGGTGGATCTGGCCGTGCTGGCCCTGCCGGGGGCAGAGGCGACGCATCGCATCAGCGCGCGGCGCGCGCCGGTGTTTGCGGCGGCCAGCATCAAGGCGGCGGTGATGATGGAACTGCCGTTCGGCGCCCGCGTGGCGGGCGAGACGGACGGCGATTTCCTGGCGCTGGCGGAGGGTGGCTGGGCGCATCGCCGCCATGTGGGGCCCGCGCCGAAAGACCGCTTTGCTGCCGCCGCGGTCTTTGCCGGCGCACCCTATTTGTGGGGTGGCCGCAGCCCGGATGGCGTTGATTGCTCCGGCCTGGTGCAACAGGCGCTCAGCGTGGAAGGCATCGCGCTGCGGCGCGACACCGATCTGCAGCGCGAACAGGGCGAAGCGGTGAAGTTTGTCGCGCGTGAGCCGGGCGACTTGCTGTTCTGGCCCGGCCATGTCGGCCTGTTGCTGGCCGGCGATCTGCTGTGCCACGCCAACGCCCACTGGATGGCGGTGGTGACGGAGCCGCTGGCCGATGTGATGGCGCGGGCAGATGCCGGCGAGCCGGTGGTGCGGCGGTTTCGCTGAGAAAATCCTCCCCCCTGGGAGGCGGAGGGGGCGAACGCGCACCATCTGTGCCGCCCAGCCCCCTCCGTCACGCGGCGCGTGTCACCGCCCCCAAAGGGGGAGGATCATCCAATGTGCAGCTTCGGCGCGTGCCGCCTCACTTGGGCTTGACGAACTTCAGCGTCATGCGGTCGCTCTCACCGATGGCGGCATATTTGGCGCGATCGGCATCGCCCTTCTGGAAGGTGGGCGGCAGGGTCCAGACGCCGTCCGGATAATCCTTGGTGTCCTTGGGGTTGGCGTTCGCTTCAGATGCGCCAGCCAGCTTGAAACCAGCCTTTTCCGCCAGCATCTTCACATAGCTCACCTTCATGTAGCCGCTCTTCTTCATGTCGGCATCGTCGCGGCTTTCCGGCAGGCGGTGCTCCACCACGCCCAGCGTGCCGCCCGGCTTCAGCGCCTTGAAGAAGGCGTTGAAGGCATCCTGATCAAAGCCGGCCATGTGCCAGTTGTGCACGTTGCGGAACGTCAGCACGACGTCAGCCGAACCGGGCTCGACAATGTCGGTGACGCCCTTGCCGAACACGCCGATGCCGATCTCGCCATAAATTGCCTTGTCGCCAAACTTGGTCTTGAAATTCTCCACGCTCTTGGCGGCGTTCACCGATGCCAGCGGATTGGCCAGGGCGGCGACATATTTGCCGTTGCCCTTCATCGCCGGGGCCAGGATTTCGGTGTACCAGCCGCCGCCCGGCCCAATCTCAACCACGGTCTGGCCCGGCTTCACGCCAAAGAAGGTCAGGGTCTGTGCCGGGTGGCGATATTGGTCGCGGGCCTTGTTGGCCTCGCTGCGCCACGGGCCGGCAATGGCCGCATCAAACGGGCCGGCGGCAATGGCGGGCGCGGAAATGGCGGCAACGGCCAGGGCCGAAACAACAGTCAGCATGCGGATCATCGGATCATTCTCCGTTTGGGGTGCAGATGTTGGTATTGTGCAACACCGGACTGTGCAAGGCGAGAGATTGCCCAACGCTGAACCGGCTGCCAAAGCCGCGCCATGGATGCGCAAACCACCATGATCGGGCTGGCCGCCGGGCTGGCGCTGGCGGTGCTGGGCGCGCTGGGGGATTGGTGGCGCCGGCGCGCTCCGCTGGCCTGGCATGCGCACCTGCCATGGAATGGCCTGACCTTCATCGGCATGGCCACCGCGCTGATGGCAGCGGTGCATTTGTTCAATCTGGTGCGGCCCGCATGAACGGCGCGGCGATCTCTGGCCGCACGCGCACCAACCGGCCGGTTTCCGCCGCCAGCAGGGCCCAACTCGTCACCGCCCGGACACGCAAGTCATCATTCTGGCCACGGATCTCGACGAAACGATCAAAACGCGCACCCTTCGGCTCCCCCACCCAGGTGGTGATCGTGACGGTTTCACCGACCAGCGTCTGTTTCAGATAATCCACCTCGTGCCGGGTGACGACCCAGATATAGGCCGCCAGATGCTCCGGCGGCGCCACTGCCCGCCAATGGGCCGTGGCGACATCCTGCACCCACTTCAAGTATATGATATTGTTGACATGGCCCAGCTCATCAATGTCGGCCGCCTGGGCGGTGACCGGCATCGAGAAGCTGTTCCGGTTAGCCGGAGCCGGCATTATTGGGTGATGCCGAACTGGTTGAGAATGAAGGCATATTCCTCCGCCAGCTCCTCCAGCGCCGCAAAGCGCCCGGATTTGCCGCCATGGCCGGCGCCCATATTGGTCTTGAAAATCAGTATGTTGTTGTCAGTCTTCACATCACGCAGCTTGGCCACCCACTTGGCAGGCTCCCAATAGGTGACACGCGGATCGTTCAGGCCAGCGGTGACCATCAGCGGCGGATAGGCCTGGGGCTTCACTTGGTCATAGGGAGAATAGCTGCGGATCAGTTCGAAATCTGCCTTTGAAATGATGGGGTTGCCCCACTCCGGCCATTCGCCCGGCGTGAGCGGCAGGCTTTCATCCAGCATGGTGTTGAGCACATCAACAAAGGGCACATGCGCCACCACGGCGCGGAACAGCTCCGGCGCCTGGTTGACCACCGCGCCCATCAGCTCCCCGCCAGCCGATCCGCCGCTGGCCGAAATCTGACCCGGCGTTGCCCACCCGGTCTTGACCAGGCCGCGGGCAGCATCAACGAAGTCATTGAATGTGTTGGTTCGTTTGGCCAATTTGCCGTCCAGATACCATTGATAGCCCAGGTCATCGCCGCCGCGAATCTGCGCAATGGCAAAGGCCACCCCGCGATCCAGCAAGCTCAAGCGGTTGGCCGAAAAACTCGGCATCGTCGGCAGGCCATAGGCGCCATAGGCATAAAGATGCAGTTTGCCGGTGCCATCGGGCCTCAAGCCCTTTTTATGGACAATCGCCACTGGCACTCGCGCGCCATCGCGGGCGATGATCCACAGCCGCTGGCTTTCATACTGGCTGGCGTCATAGCCCGATGGCACCGCCTGCACCTTGCGGGTGATCAGCCGGCCGGCCTTCACATCATAATCAAACACGGTCGCCGGAGTGACCATGGAGGCATAGCTGAGCCGCAGCAGCGGCGCATCGGCCTCCTGATTGCTGCCGATGCTGGCGGTGTAGGCAGCTTCGTTGAACGGGATTGCAGTTTCGCTGCCATCGTCGCGGCGCAGCACGATCCGGTCAAGCCCGTCACGCCGGCCCTGAACGGCAAGATAGGACGAAAAGGCTGATATACCAGTGATATAATCCCGGTCGCTGCCGGGGATCAATGTTGCCCAGTCCGCCGGTCTGGCAATGCTGGCAGTGGCAACGCGGAAGTTCACGTGGCTGTCGTTGCTGCGGATGAACAGGGTCTGGCCCCGTACATCGACGTCATAGTAAATGCCCGCCTGCCGCGCCTTGATCAGGATCGGCGCAGCGGCAGGATTGGCGCTGGGCACCAGTCGTACCTCGCTGGTGGCATGATCGGATGTGGCGATGATGATCCATTTTCCGTCCTGGCTGCGTCCGATGGAAACGCCGAAGCCCTTGTCTTCGGTTTCCTCGTAAACGACCCGGTCCTCCCCGGTCTGGCCAAGCAGGTGCAGCCGCGCCTTGATCCGCCGCCAATTTTCGTTGACCTCGGTCCACAGGAGCGCCTTGGAATCGGCACTCCAAACCACCCCGCCAACGCTGACCTTGGTGACGGTCTCAATATCCTTGCCGCTGGCAATGTCGCGGATGCGGATCGTGAAACGTTCGCTTCCATCGCTGTCGATGGCATAAGCGACCAGCTTGCCATCGGGGCTAACCGATTGGGCGCCCAGCCGGAAATAACTCAGTCCCTTGGCGAGTTCGGGCTCCGAAAGCACCAAATGGTCTGCGCCGCCCGTTTTGGGGCGCCGCAACCAGGTGCGATATTGATCGCCCGGCTTGAACTGCCACCAATATTCAAACGCGCCATCCGGCACCGGCACCGAGGCGTCGTCCTGCTTCACCCGACCTTGCAACTCGCTGTAAATCTGGTCCTTCAAACCAGCGATCGGGGCCATTTGCGCTTCGTAATAGGCATTCTCCGCGGTCAGATAGGCAAGCACATCGGCGTCATCGATCGTAGGGTAATTCTGATCTTTCAACCAATGATATGGGTCTTCAACGGTGATGCCGTGGTGGGAGAAGCTGTGTGGGCGTTTGGCGGCAATGGGCGGGTTCATCTGGGCAAAGGCTCCGGCATGGGCAGAAATGGCAAGCAACGCGGCAATGGGAAGGCGCATCCATCAGCTTCCTGAGCTTGAGGCGCGGGGGCACTGCGCCTATCTGGATCGTTACAGATAAAGGGAAGAAATTTCATGTCCACCACATCAGTTGTCCTGGCCGGGCGCCTTGCGGCCCTGCGCGCGGAGCTGGCCCGGCAGTCATTGGCCGGCTTTGCCGTGCCGCTCACCGATGAGCATATGAGCGAATATGTTGGCGAATATGCCCAGCGACTGGCGTGGATCAGCGGTTTTGGCGGCTCGGCCGGCAGCGCGGTGGTGATGGCGGACAAGGCGGCGATGTTCACCGATGGTCGCTACACCGTGCAGGTGCGCCAGCAGGTGCCGGCCGAACTCTTCGCCTATGAAGACGTGCCGCAAACCAGCGTGGCACAATGGCTGGGCGAACAGGCCCAGGCCGGGCAGCGCATTGGTTATGACTCATGGCTGCACACCAGGGCCTGGGCTCGCCAGGCAGCCGCGCAACTGAGCGCGCGTGGGGCCGAGCTGGTGGCGGTCGCAGCCAATCCCATTGATGCGGTTTGGGCCGATCGCCCGGCGCCATCGCTGGCGCCCCTGGAAGTGCATGACGCCGCGTTCGCCGGCCGCGCCCATGCCGAGAAGCGTGCCGAAGTGGCCCGTTGGTTGAGCGAACGCAAGGCCGATGCCGTGGTGATCGCCGCGCTCGATTCGATTGCCTGGTTGCTCAACATCCGTGGTCGCGATGTGTCGCGCACGCCTGTGGCGCTGGCCTTTGCAATCGTGCATGCGGATGGCAAAGTCGATCTGTTCACGGCTCCCGAAAAGCTCACACCGGCGGTTCGGGCCCATTTGGGGGATGCGGTTCGCTGCCACGCCCGCGGCGATTTTGCGGCGACACTCGGGGCAATGGCCGGCAAGACAGTGGTGGTTGATCCGCAGTCATGCGTCGCCGCCATCTTCGCCGCACTGGAAGCTGGCGGCGCCCAGATCTTGGAAGCCCGCGATCCAACCGTGTTGCCGCGTGCCGTGAAGAACCCAACCGAAATCGCCGGCACAACCGCCGCCCATGTCCGTGACGGTGCCGCGCTCACCCGCTTCCTTGCCTGGTTCGACCGTGAAGCCCCCAAGGGCGGACTGGATGAACTGTCGGCCGCCGAGCGGCTGCGCCAGTTTCGGGCCGAAACCAACAGCCTGGAAGACTTGTCGTTCGACACCATTTCGGCCGCCGGCCCCAACGCCGCTCTGCCGCATTATCGGGTCAGCGAGGAGACCAACCTGCCGATTCGCAGCGACAGCATCTATCTGGTCGATTCGGGCGGCCAGTATCGCGATGGCACCACCGACGTGACGCGCACATTGGTGATTGGCGCCCCCAGCCCGGAAATGCAGGATCGCTTCACCCGCGTGCTGAAGGGGCATATTGCGCTGGCCCGCGCCATTTTCCCGGCTGGTACCAAAGGGGTGCAGCTTGATGCCCTGGCCCGCCAGCATCTGTGGGCGGCCGGGCTGGATTACAACCACGGCACCGGTCACGGTGTGGGCAGTTACCTGTCCGTCCACGAAGGGCCACAGCGCATCGCTGCGGCGTGGTCGGCGCAGGCGGGCAACGACGAACCTCTGCAGCCGGGCATGATCCTTTCGAATGAGCCCGGTTATTACAAGCAGGGCGAGTATGGCATCCGCATCGAAAATCTCGTGCTGGTCGAACGGCGCAGCGCCGAAGGGGCCGAGCGGGAGATCATGGGCTTTCGCGAGTTGACGCTGGCGCCAATTGATCGCCGGCTGGTTGATGTTGGCCTGCTAACGGCGGAAGAGCGTGATTGGTGGAATGGCTATCACGCTCGGGTTGCTGCCGAAATCGGTCCACTGCTGAACGATCCCGTTGAACAGGCGTGGCTGGAAACGGCCTGCGCACCGCTTTGAGCCTGCGTCACCCTTGGCCTTCGCCTTTGGCTGCGTTGCATGCTAATCATGGATCGTACATTTGAACCGGAGCCGATCACATGTTGAAGCACATCACCCTCGCGACCGCCGCGCTGACCGCCCTCGTCGCTGCCACGCCGGCACCGCAGAGCCTGCACCAGTTCACGCTGAAGACCATCGACGGCAAGCCGATGCCGATGGCGCAGTACAAGGGCAAGGTCGTGCTGCTGGTCAACACCGCCTCCATGTGCGGTTTCACTCCGCAATATGAGGGCCTGCAGTCGCTGCATGAGAACTTCAAGGCCAAGGGCTTCACTGTGGTTGGCGTGCCGTCGGGTGACTTCGGCGATCAGGAATTCGCCAGCAACGGCGAAGTGAAGCAGTTCTGTGAAAGCAAGTTCGGCATCAAGTTCCCGATGACCGAAAAGGCCGTGGTCAAGGGCCCCAAGGCTATCCCGGTCTACAAATGGGCGGCTTCCACTCTGGGTGATGCCAACACGCCGCAGTGGAATTTCCACAAATATCTGATCGGCAAGGATGGCAAGCTGATTGCCGCCTTCGGCACCCGGTCCACCCCAACCTCGCCGGAAGTGATGGCAGCGGTGCAGAAGGCACTGGCCGCCAAGGGCTAATCGCCCTTTTCTTTGCTCACAGGATGCTGGTTGTGTGCAGGATCACCGGCATCCCCGAGCCCTTTTCGCTTGCGAAGATTCGCCCGGAGCGCCGCCGCCAGCCGTTCGGCGCGCGCATCCCGGGAGGATTTGTTGTTGTTGTCGCTCATGCCAACCCCTTAGCCGATCGCCGCCGGCGCGTCAGCGCTTGACAGTGAGGGAGGGCTTGGCCATAGGGCCGCTTCCCGCCAAGCGCGGGACATTCGGGGCAGTGCTGCCGTAGCTCAGTGGTAGAGCGCATCCTTGGTAAGGCTGAGGTCGGGAGTTCAATCCTCCCCGGCAGCACCACCCCCGAAAACCCTCCCATCTTGTTGTGATGTGGCGCCTGCCCTAAACCGTTCTCCACAAAGGGGAGACGGGCATGAAGGCGTTGTTCACCGCAGTGCTGCTGGCAACTGCAACCATATCGGCCAGCACGACCGCCGCGCAGGATTATCAGCGCCCGGCGGTGCCGCCCCTGCGTGACCGTGTTGCCGCGCATGACCGGTTGATCAAGGCGCGGCTGGATCAAGTTGTGCCCAAGATCATGCGCGAAGTGGGCGTGGACATGTGGATCCTCGTCGCGTCCGAATATCATGAAGATCCAGTGGTGAAGGCGATGCTGCCCGCCACCTGGGCTTCGGCCCGGCGCCGTATGGTGCTGATTTTCTTTGATCGCGGGCCCGAAAAGGGGGTGGAGCGGCTGGCCATCGCCCGCTATCCGGTGGGTGATCTCTTCCCGTCACTGTGGAACCCCGAACAACAGCCCGAACAATGGGCCCGGGTCGCCCAGATCGTCGCCGAACGCGCGCCCAAACGCATCGCCATCAACGTCAGCCGTGATTTTGCTCTCGCCGATGGCATGGCGGCCGGCGAGCATCGCCAGTTGCTGGCGGCGCTGGGACCGATGGCCAGCCGAATCGAAAGCCATGACCGGCTGGCGCTTGGCGTGCTGGAAACCCGCACGCCCGAGGATATGGACGTGTATCCCGGCATCATGCGGGTTGCTCACGCGCTGATCCCGGAAGGACTGTCGGAAAAGGTGATCACGCCTGGCGTCACCACCACCCAGGATGTGGTGTGGTGGTATCGTGAACGTCTGGCGGATCTGCGCCAGGATGCGTGGTGCCAGCCATCGGTGACGGTGCAGCGCAATGCCGGCCCCGGTATCGTGCCTGGCCGCCAGACCCTGCCCGACAATGTGGTGATCATGCCGGGTGATCTGCTGCATGTGGATTTCTGCGCCGGCATGCTGGGCCTGAAGACCGACACGCAGCAGCTGGCCTATGTCCTTCGCCCCGGGGAGACGGATGCGCCGGCAGGCCTGAAGGCCGGAATGGTGGCGGCCAACAGGGTGCAGGATGCACTGGTCGCCAGCTTCAAGACCGGGCTGACCGGGAATGAAGTGCTGGCGGCCGCCCGCAGACAAGCGATTGCGGCTGGCACCAACCCGATCATCTATACCCACAGCATCGGCCTGCACGGCCATGGCGCCGGGCCATGGATCGGCAGCTGGGAAAATCAGAACCCGATTGCTGGCCGCGGCGAATATCGCATCTATCCCGATACCGCCTGGTCGATCGAGCTGGCGGCGCTGGCCAAGGTGCCGGAATGGGGTGGTGCCGAAGTGCGCTTCCCGCTGGAGGTGGACGGGTTTTGGAACGGCAGCAGCTGGCGCTGGATCGATGGCCGCCAGACCCAGCTGATGCTGATCCCGCGCGCGGCGAAATAGGCTCAGGGCATGGGTGGAGCGGCCCGAAACCGCTTCACCTCGCTGTCATCGCCGGTCAATTCCCACCGTGTCAACGCAATCGGAATGATACCGCTGGCGATGAAGCGATCGTGGAAGCGGCCGAGGTTGAATGCCTTGCCGTCGCGGTGTCCCACCTCGGCCAGCAGCTGTTCCAGCTGCAGCTTGCCGAAATAATAATTCAGCCCAAGCCCTGGCTGCCGCAGATACAACGCCATGTCATACAGGGCGGTGTCGTCGGTCTTTTCCATCCAGTAGGGCGTGCGGTTGGCCAGGCTGGCCAGCGCCGTGTCGAAACTCCACTCACCCGTCTGGGCTTTCAATTCCGGGGTCAGGCGGGCGGCGCGGTTGGCCTGAAGGATATAATGGATTTCGCGCGCCTTGGGCCGCTGGTCCAGCCAGCCGGCCTGCAGCATCATCTCTTCCAGATAAAAGGCCCAGCCTTCCAGCCGCTGCGAATCGATATAGCCCACGCGGGGCTGGCCGCGGATCGGGCGCGGATCGCGGCGCAGCCAGGCCGCGTCAAAAATGTGGCCGGGGAGATTGTGCGCGCGCAGGCTGCGCGGGTCGCGGTCTTCGGCTTCGCGGAAAAAGTTGCGGCGTATGGGTGCATCAAACGGCCCGCCAGCGGCCGGGTCCTGATTCTGTGGCATCACATATGGGCCTTCGGGCGGCGGCACTGTCAGCCACGCGGGCAAGGTCATCAGGTCCTTGGCCTTGATATAGGCCAAGATATCCTCGTCAGCCTCACGGCGGATGCGCTCGAAATCGGCCAATGTCGTCACCGGCGCGATCATCGGCTGGCCTTGATGCTCATGCTCTTCCATCTTGAGGAAGCTCATCGAACGCTGCCATTCGCGCTCGCCCAGCACGCTCATCTCGTCCATGTCCCACGGAAAATAGAGCACATGCGCCAGATACCAGTTCATCGCGGACTTGCCGATGCCAGCGTTGGCCGGCACCCGGCTGTGCATGGCCGCCAGCCAATCGGCAAACGCCCGCGACGCCGCTGCAGCCGCGCTTGCTGACCGGGCCAGCGCTGGATCGCTTCGCGCCAGATCGACGGCCATGCGGGCATATAGCCGGGCCTCGATGCGGTGATGCGCCAGTCCCAGGGTGATCAGATCGCCCTTCATGTCGGTGAGGGTGGAGCGGGCAGCCGCCAGGACTGCCGGCACGCTGGCCAGCTTGGCGGCCAAATCGGCCCGCGCTGCTGCGGTGGTAAGTGGCAGTTTCGGCGGCGTCCAGGCTGTATCGGCCTTGGGCCCCCAGCCGATGTCCAGCGTCGCCCACCAGCTTGGATCGCGCTGCCACTGACGCAAATGCCGGTGCTGAAACAACACGGAGCGGATTTCGCCCAAGGCGATCATCCAGTCCACCCGTTCGGCCACCGGCCACGGATGATCGTCGATCGCCTCCAGCGCGGCCAGTGCGGAGCGGGCGGCCGCCTCCCGCTTTGTCATGGTCGCCGGCGAATGATCCGGCACATGGGCGGTGCTGGTGAAGGCAATATCGCGGCGGAACTGCTGATACAGGCTGACCAGATCGGCATGATTGGCCGCCAGCGCCGGCATGGCCGGCACAAGCAGCAAAAGGCACAGCGCCAGCAGGCGTTGGATCATGGCTTGGCCTCAAGCTGCCCGGCAAAATCGGTCGCGCCCAGCCATTGCCAGCGGATCATGCTCACCGGGATCAGCCCGAACCCGCCCAGCCGGTCATAAAAGCCCTTCACCGTGAAACGGTCATTGGCCAGACCAGCGCCTTCCTGTTCGGCCAGTTCGGCGAACAATTGTTCGATCTGGGCCTTGCCGGTGATGTAGCTGGGGCCATAACCGGGCTGGCGCAGATAGAGCGACTGTTCAAAGCCTAGCAGTGGCAGATCGGGGCTCATCCAGCCGTTGGGCGTGCGGTTCACCTGCATCGCCATCGCCGCCTTCAGATCGATCATGTTGGCCGTGGCATAAAGCGCCGCCAGCCCGCGCGCCGCGCGCTGGGCCTGCATGATCCACACCACTTCGCGGCTGCGCGGTTCCTTGTCGAACAGGCCGGCATCCAGCATCATGGCTTCCATCGCGGTGGCATTGCCTTCGGCTCGGCTGACCCAGATGTTGTAGAGCAAGGGTCCGCGCCGGATCGGCGAGGCGTGGGGGCGTTCCCGCATCTCCGCCAAGTCCCACCAATGATAGAAGTGCGCGAACAGGCTGTTGGGCGCCCGCCCTTGTGCAATCGCGAAGAAATTCTGCTGTTGCGGCGGCACCCAATTGCCGATGCGTTTGGCCAGTTCCGGCTGCATATAGGGCTGGATGGTCGCCACCCCTGTCTTGTCCAAGAAGCGGATGAAATGTTCGATGTCGGCCAGGCTCTTGGCGGTCCATTCGGCCTGATTGGCCGGGCTGGTCAGCGCCGGTAGGCCCTTGTGGTTGTTTTCTTCCAGCCGCAGCCCGGCATGGGCGCGGGCCAATTCGCGGCGCAGGATCGCCACCTCGTCCGCCCAGGTGTAGGGAGAAAGCTGCACATGCTTGAGATACCAGTTATAGGCTTCGATCCCCACGCCTGATGGCCCGGTTTTCTTCGGGGCTTCAGCCTTTACCCAGGTGATGAAGTCCTCGGTGGCGGCCAGTGCAGCGATTGTGGCGCGTTCTGCCGCCTTGTGGCCTTTCACCTTGCCCGCAAGCTCGCGCAGCGCATCGGCCTGTTCCTGCAGGGTGATCGGGCTGGCGGACCAGAGATCAGCGGCATTGCCGGTCAGGTTGCCGCGCGCCTGGGACAGCAGCGACGGAATATGGGCCAACTCGCCGGCCAGTTTGGCGGCATCGGCCTTGGACAACGGAAAGCTATATTGCCACAACTCGATGGGGGCCATGTGCACCGGGCCTTCATGCGCCGGCGTGTCGCTCTGCGCCGTCCAGACGCTCACATACCAGGCCGGATCGCGCGTCCAAGGCTTTGCAACCTCAAGATCAAACTTCAGGCCGTTCATTTCGGCGCGCAGCAGCTGCCAGTCCACCTTGTCGGCAACGGCCCAACCGCCAGTGTCGATTGCTGCCAGCCGGGATTCAATTTGCTTCAGCCCGGCCGTGCGGGCGGCTGTGGTGGCCTGGGTGTAATCTGGCACGCCGTCTGCACCGCACGCGTCATGAAACCGCCGCCAATCGGCAAACAAGGCGTGCAGATCGGCCGGCGTGGCGGCCGTGAGCGGCGAGCTGACCATCAGGGCAAAGCCGAACAACAAACGCCACATCAAATCAGCCCTCATCAAAAGCGGGTCGCAACGCCGACATAGGCAACCAGCCCCGGCGTGAAGCGATTGAGCCCGATATTGGCCCCAATGTCCACTTGCAGCGTTGGTCGTGCCAGCCACGCCAGCGACACATCATAGCTATACTGACGCACGGTGCCGGCGGGATCGAAATTCTGGTTGATCCACAACTCGTTGTACAAGGTGAAGGCGCCCAGTTGCTTGGCGATATTGACCAGGCCGGTCACGCCGGCGTGCCGGCCGCGGCCATCGGCATCGGCCAGCAGATCAAGCTGCGGCCCCAGCGTGACCGTCCAGCCGCCGGGAGCGCTGATGTTGATCGGTACCGCCAGCCCGGCTTCCAGCTTGCCATTGCCCAGGCCGCCCCCGGCGGTGGGCAGCTTCACAAACGGCAGCAATGCCAGCTGGAAGCTGCCATCGGCGCGGGTGAGGCGCTGTTTGAAGCGCACCGTTGCATCCCCGGTGCCCGACAAGGTGGTGATCCGGCCGGCGGCATCGCGGCGGCGCAAGTGCGTGAAGGGGACCCAGTTCAGCTGAACGTCGCTGCTACCGGTCAGGCCATATTTGAAGGTGGGGTTGGTGAAGAGCAACTGGTCGCTGCGGCTGTTGCCGGCACTGGTGCTGATCCAGGCCAAGCCATCGGTTTCGATCTGTACCCGGCCGGGCGGCACGGTGCAGGCAAAATTGGATTTGGTTGGCCGGTCGGTGCAGATCGGCGCATCGGCCGTGGAGGCGGTGGGCACAGTTTGCGTCGATGCCGGCGCCGCCATCAGCATGGCCAGCCCTATCACCCGCCTCATTGCAACTTTGTCTCCTTCGCCAGCCAGCGCGCGGCTTCGGCAGGGCTGCGCTTGTTCACCGGCCGATCCGCCTGCCAATTGGCGGCGCGCATGGCCCCAACCGATATGCGTCCTTCATAGCGGGCCAATTTGCTGGCCAACGCAGCCCGGCCCGGGGCAACCAGCAACAGCGCATCATAGGCCGGCAAGGCGGCGCGATCATCCACCAACAGCACGGCATCGGCATCAACCAGCGCGCCATCGCTGCTGTAAGCGGTGATGACATCGCTCTGGCCGCTGTTCAGTGCCGCCACCATCAGCACCGGTGTGAAGGCTCGCATGCGCGCAAAGCGCAGGCCATAAACGCGTTGCAGGCTGGCCCATTCGGTGCGGGACAGAAACTCCAGATCGGTGGCCAGCCGCAATTGCGGCGCGGCGCGCACCAGATCGGAAATGGTCCTGATCCCCAGCCGCTGCGCGGTCTGGCGCTTCATTGCGAGGGCATAGGCATTTTCAAAGCCCAGCCGCGCCGCAATGGTGACGCCATATTTCGCCTTCAGGTCACGCTGCAGGATGGCCAGCATTTTGTCGCGGGGCATCGGATCGCTGCGGCGCAGCGCCTGGGTCCACAAGGTGCCGCTGTAATCGATGCTGATATCGATGCCGCCGGCCGCCACACTTTGGAAGGAAATGCCCGAACCCAAACCTGAACGCACGGCCACAGGTTGGCCGGCACGGCGCAGGTCGTTGGCGATCAGTTCGGCCAGAATATATTGTTCCGAAAAGGTCTTGGTGCCGATCACCACCGGCTTGACGTCGCTGCTCGGGCGGCTGTGCATCCACCAGCCTGATACGCCGGCTCCCAGCAGCGCCAGCAGCGCCAGGCCGGCCAGCGACGGGCGCAGGCGGCGGCGCGCGATGCCGGTCTCCACCTGGCCGAGGGCGGCATCCACGATCATCGCCAACCCGGCCGCCGCGGCACAGCCCAGCAGCACCTGGCGCCAATCCTGCAGTTGCAGACCGGCAAAGATCAGATCGCCCAGGCTTTCCTGCCCCACCATGGTGGCCAGCGTGGCGGCCCCGATGGTCCATACCGCCGCTGTGCGCAGGCCGCCGAACACCACGGGGGCGGCCAGCGACAGTTCCACCTGAAACAGTCGCTGCCACGGCGTCATGCCGATGGCACGGGCGGCTTCCCGCACGCTTTCGGGAATGGCCGCCAAACCGCCCGCACCGCCGCGCAACAGTGGCAACAGGGCATAAAGCGCCAGCGCCAGCAGCGAGGGCAACAGGCCCAAGGAGGGCACCGGCAGGCCCGTGAGGTTGCGCACCAGCACCAGCAGCGGGAAAAACAGCGCCAGCAGGGCCAGCGCCGGCACGGTTTGCACCACGCTGGCCAGCCCCATGACGCTGCGCCGCAACCATGGCCGCCCCGGCATCAGCAGCACCAGCGGGGTGGCCACGAGGATGGCCAGCAGCAGCGCCGCCGTGCTGATCGCGAGATGTGCTGCAAGCGCGCCGGGCAGGGCGGCAAGATCGGCCGCAGCGATCATGACGTCGCCAACCCGGCCAGGGCCCGCGCCTGTGCCAGCGGTGTTTCCAACAATGCCCGAACAGCCGGATGTGGATTGGCGACGATCGCCGCAGGTGGCCCGCTGGCCACGATGCGCCCGGCATCGAGCACCAGCATCAGATCAGAACGCAGCAGCGCATCGGCCAGATCATGGGTAACGATCAGGGTGGTCAATCCTTGGGCGCGGTGCAGGCTGTGCAAGCGATCAGCCAGCGCCGTGCGGGTTTCCGGGTCGAGCGCCCCGAACGGTTCGTCCAGCAGCAACAGCTTTGGGGACGCCGCCAATGCGCGCGCCAGGCCCACCCGGCTGGCCTGTCCGCCCGACAATTCGCCGGGAAAACGCGGGCCGAGATGGGCTGGCAGCTCCAGCATCGTCATCAATTCGGCCGCGCGGGCCATGCGCCGGTCGCGCCGCCAGCCCAGCAGCCAGGGCACCGCGCTGATATTGTCGGCCACGGTCCAGTGCGGAAACAGGCCGCCGCCCTGCACGGCATGGCCGATGCCGCGCCGCAGGCTGACGGCATCCGTGCTGGCAATATCCACACCGTTCAGGCGGATACTGCCGGCGTCTGGCGCCACCAACCGGTTGATAAGGCGCAGCAATGTCGTCTTTCCGGCACCCGATGCGCCCACCAGCGACACCATGGCGCCGGCTGGCACATCCAGATCAATGCCCGCCAGCACGGTCTGTCCCGCCAGCGCCAACCTGATGCCGCGGAATTCAAGATACGGGGTCCCCACGTTCGTCCTTCTTGCACAGGCTGAGGCCAAAGCCATCCGGCAATTTCACCTCTGGTGCGAATCCGGCCCGCACGCTAACCCAAGCGCCATGTCCACGTCTCTCATGCCACTGCTGGCCCTGGCCCTGGGCGCGCTTGCCGCGCTTGGTTTCGCGCCGCTTGATTTCTGGCCCGCCACGCTGATGGCGGTGGCCGGGCTGATCTGGATCGTGATGACCAGCAGTGGCTGGCTTCGCGCCGGAATCAGCGGTCTGCTGTTTGGCACAGCCATGTCGTTCGTTTCCTTGAACTGGATTGCCACCAGCTTCACTTATCAGGCCAAGATGCCGGTGGCTCTGGGCTGGGTGACGGTGCTGGGCCTGTCGGTTTTCCTCGCCCTTTATATCGCAGTGCCGGCCGCGATTGCCGCCATCGCCACCCGCCCGGTGTCGCGCGCGCTGTTCTTCATTGCCCTGTGGTTGCCGGCCGAATGGCTGCGCGGCGTGTTGCTCACCGGCTTCGCCTGGAATCCGATCGGCATCGTGTGGTTGGCAGCCCCGGGCGTGGCCCAGATGGCGGCCAGTGTGGGCGGAATCGGGCTTTCGGCGATTCTGCTGGTGGCAGCCGCCGGTCTGGTGTGGATCGTCATCGGGCCAGCCCCGGTGCACCGGCTGGCAGGCGGGGCTGCGATGGTGGTGGTGGCGATTGTCGGCTGGATCGGGGACAGCCGCATCCAGTTGAGCGGCTTTCTGGGCCCGCCGATCATCGTGGTGCAACCCGGCATCGATCAGGCCGAACGCTATGACAGCGGCAGCGCCGATCGCCATCTCAAGACCTATCTCGATCTCACCCGTGATGCCTTGCGCCGGGCGGATGAAACGCAGCGCGCCGATCTGCCCGATGTGTCGATCAAGGAAGCCAATATCGAACGCGCGCCGGAAATCGATTCGCCGATTCGCCCCAGCAACGGCAAGGTGACGGGCGAGATTGAAAACACCCTGGCTGCCGGTCTCGCTGATCCCAGCCGCACCCGAGCGGCCGGTGCCGGTGCCGTGATCAACGGCCGGGCCGCCGATTCCACCCCGGCGCTGGTGATCTGGCCGGAAGGCGCGATTGACGATCTGATCGAACAGGAGCCGGCCTTGCGGGCGCGGCTGGCCGGCGTGCTTCGCACCGGCGATGTGCTGATCACCGGCGGCACCGGTTACAACCCACGCACCCCGGCCACGCCTTATTCCAACAGCCTGTTCGTGGTGGATGAAAAGGGCAAGATTCTCAATCGGTACGACAAGGCACATCTGGTGCCGCTGGGCGAATATGTGCCGGCCCGCGACCTGCTGGAGCCGATGGGCATTGCCCGCCTGGTGCCCGGCAGCAGCGATTTCGCCGCCGGCCCCGGCCCGCGCACCCTGGTGTTGCCAGGCCGTTTCCTCGGCATGTCACCGGTGATCTGTTATGAAATCGCTTTCCCCGGTGCGGTGGTGGACGATGCCAACCGGCCGGCCTGGATTGCCAATATCTCCAACGATGCCTGGTTTGGCGCCTGGGGCCCGCCGCAGCATCTGGCCCAGGCCCGGTTGCGGGCGATCGAACAGGGGCTGCCGGTGGTGCGGGCCACCACCAACGGCATTTCGGCCGTGATCGACGGCTATGGCCGCATTCTCAGCCGGTCGCTGGGCAATGGGCCAGAGGCGCTGCTGGTGACGCTGCCGCCGCCGCTGATCGAACCCGCCTTCCCGCGCGGCGGTCCGCTGGTTGCCTTGCTGTTCGCCATTTTCCTCAGCGCAAGTGCCGCCTTCCTTCAGCGTTTCCAGCGCTTTGGACAATTCGCTTAGGGCTGACATAAAGCTTTCCTTATACCACTTGCACGGGTGACAAGGCGGGCGTAAGGCGGAACCTCGCAACGGACGAGTGTTTTGCCATGCCCCGGTCTCACTATCTCTTCACCTCGGAAAGCGTCTCCGAAGGCCATCCCGACAAGGTGGCCGATCAAATTTCGGATGCCATTGTCGATCTGTTCCTGGCCCGCGATCCCGAAGCGCGCGTGGCCTGCGAAACGCTCACCACCACCAACCGGGTCGTGCTGGCCGGCGAAGTGCGCGGCCGCGGCATGATCGATCAGAACGGCAATTGGGAACCGGGCGCGCAAGAGGAAATCCAGCGCACCGTGCGGGATACGGTGCGGCGCATCGGTTATGAGCAGGCCGGTTTCCACTGGCAAAATCTTACATTTGAAAATTATCTTCACCCGCAATCCAGCGACATTGCCCAGGGCGTGGATGCCAGCGGCAACAAGGATGAAGGCGCCGGCGATCAGGGCATCATGTTCGGCTATGCCACGGATGAGACACCGGATTTCATGCCGGCGACGCTCTATTATTCCCACCGCATTCTGGCGCGCATGGCGGCCGATCGGCACAGCGGTGCCGCGCCCTTTCTGGAGCCTGATGCCAAGAGCCAGGTGACGCTCGCCTATCACAACGAGGTGCCGGTGGCGGCCACCGCCATCGTGGTTTCAACCCAGCATGCGCCCGATTATTGCACGCCCTGGGAAAAGGATGGCGAAAAGGGTGGTGACGCCGCCAAATATGCCGAGCTGCGCGATTATGTGCTGGGCGTGCTGGCCGATGTGCTGCCGACGGGCTTCATCACCGATGAAACCGTCATCCACCTCAACCCCACCGGCAAGTTCGAGATTGGCGGGCCTGATGGCGATGCCGGGGTGACGGGGCGCAAGATCATCGTCGACACCTATGGCGGGGCGGCCCCGCATGGCGGCGGTGCCTTCAGCGGCAAGGACCCGACCAAGGTTGACCGCTCCGCCGCCTATATCTGCCGCTATCTCGCCAAGAATATCGTCGCGGCCGGCCTGGCCAAGCGCTGCACCATCCAATTGTCCTATGCGATTGGCGTGGCGGCACCGCTGTCGATCCATGTCGATCTGCACGGCACCGGCACGGTGGCCGAAAGCGCGGTGGAAGCCGTGCTGGCCGATCCGGCGCGGCTGGGCTTCGCGCTCACCCCGCGCGGCATCCGCGTTCAGCTTGGCCTCAACCGCCCGATCTATCAGCGGTCGGCCGCCTATGGCCATTTCGGCCGCACGCCGGATGCCGATGGCGGCTTCAGCTGGGAAAAGGCCGATCTGGTCGATCGGCTGAAGGCGGCGCTGGCCTGACGCTGGCGCACATTTCAGTCTGTCAAAGAACGCCTGATGATAGCGTGACAGGCGGGTTGTAGGACAGCGCCAGTATCAACTCATTGAAAATGCATGAGTTCTGGCAATTGCTGTGTGCGCCGCGGCCGTGAGTCATGATCAGCTTGATGGATTCGCCCCGCAGCCGGCTGGCAGAAACGGTCGAAATCCCCGGCATTTTGGCCAGGCTGGTGGCCAAAATGCAGGTATTGGTGACCACTGATGCTGGCCCGGTGCGCGCACACCGGGCCTGGGTGGCCTGATATCAGGCCACGCCGTCCAGATATTCGATCTCCGGGCGGCCGGCGAGGCAGGCACCGATGCCGGGGCCTGCGGCCTTGAAATGGTCTGACGCGCCGTGCGCCTTCAACGCATCGGCATCGGCATAGATTTCCAGCACCTTGTAGGTGTTGGCCTCGGTCCTGGACTTGGTCAGTTGATAACAGATGTTGCCCGGCTCGCCGGCGCGCACCGCGGCCGACAGGCTGCGGAACACGGCTTCGAAATCCTCGGCCTTGCCGTCCTGGATGCGAATGGTGGCGATCACCCCGATCATGCTCTTCTCCCTTTGGATTTGGCCCGCAGGCTGGCCCAGCCGAAGCCGCGCGCATAGCTGACGAAATGATGGACACCGACCATGCTTCGCCATAGCATCTGCCCTGTTCACCGGGGGGGAACCAACATGGCAACACGGGCAGCAACAGGGCCGGATTGGCTGGCATCACAGGCGCGGGTGACGGGCGTGATGGCCCTGATCTTTGCCGCGGCCTTTTCCATGCATCTGGCGCTCGGCCGATCCACCTTCGCCGTGCCGGCGGTGTGGCACATCCATGGCATCATCTTCTTTGGCTGGGTGGCGCTGTCGCTGCTGCAGGCCGGGCTGGCGGCCAGTGGCCGGCTGGAATGGCACCGTCGGCTGGGCTGGCTCGGGCTGGTGTGGATCATTGCCATGGTTGGCGCCGGCCTCGCCATCACCGTGGCCGTGGCCCAGGCCGGGCGCACGCCGTTCTTTTTCCGGCCGACGTGGTTCATGATGCAGAATCCGGCCGGCCTGATCGTGTTTGCCGCGCTGGCGCTGGGGGCCATCGCCAAGCGCCGCGACACCGATTGGCACCGCCGCCTGCATCTGTGCGCGCTGGCCAGCATCATGGGCCCGGCCTTCGGCCGCCTGCTGCCATCCCCCTTCCTGATTCCGTGGGCGATGGAGATCACCACGCTGCCCGGCCTGTTGTTCCCGCTGTATCTGGCCGTGCGCGAATGGCGCGCCGGCATGGGCTGGCACGCGGCCTGGACCATCGGCCTGACGGCACCACTGGCCGGGCTTGCCGTGGGCTGGGCACTGGCCGCCTCTCCCGTGGGCGGCGACATCTATGCCGTCGTGGTGGCCGGCACGCCGGGTGCGGCGGTGGCGGGGGATCAGTTTGGGGCCGTGCCGCCGGGCTTGTAGGAACGGCAGCTGCGCCTGTGCGGTTCCCTCCGCCTCCCTGCCGTCGGCACCTCCCCCAGAGGGGGAGGATTGTCAGCCTCAAATCCCCCGCTTGGGTGCCGCAAACACCCGGCGGATTTCCGGTTCGAAGCTCTCCAGCGGGTCCACGTCATAAGCCGGGTCGAACGCCGGTGCGTCCCATTTGTCGACGATCTTTTCGGCCATGTCGAACCAGGGCTGCCCACGATATTTTTCGCGGGCGTTCGGGTCCTTGCCCAGGTGCTCGTAATAATAACGGCCCTGGAAATCCTGGTGGTGAACGATGGCGTGATAAATCTCGTCGCTGACATAGGGTTTCAGCATTTCGCCGGCGATGGCGCCGTGGTTGGGGATGCTGAACAATTTGCCCAGATCGTGGCACAGGGCGGCCACCACTTCCTCGTCGGTGGCGCCGTCGCGGCGGGCCAGGGTGGCGGTCATCAGGCTGTGCACCAGCTGGTTGGCACCAAAGCCCACCTCGATGGCTTCCAGCCGCTTCAGGCTGTCGATGATCTGGGTCGCGGCGGCGGATTGCTGGTGCTTCATATGCTCACCGGCAATGTGCATCCAATCGGCCTTGGTGCCGTCCAGCATGGTCGTGAACATCGTCTCTCTCCCCGACTCAGGCCGCTGTTCCGGCCCAGATGGCGCGATACTGCTTGCGCAAACTCACCTTGTCGATCTTGGCCGAACCCAGCTTGGGCAGTTGTTCGGTGCTGATCCAGACTTTTGCCGGAATCTTGTAGGCGGCCATGTTGGCCTTCAGGAAATCGGTCAGCGCCGAAGGCTCCACCGACTCGCCCGGCTTGGCATAGACCACCGCGCCGACAATCTCGCCCAGCCGCTCATCGGGCAGGCCGAACACGCTGCATTCGGCCACGGCCGGATGGGCATAGATGGCGCCTTCCACTTCCTGGCAGCTGATATTCTCGCCGCCGCGGATGATGATGTCCTTCTTGCGATCGACGATGAACAAATAGCCTTCCTCGTCGAGGTAGCCGAGATCGCCGCTGCGGAACCAGCCATCGCCCACGAAGGCGGCCGCCGTGGCCTCCGGCTTGTTCCAGTAACCCCGGCAGTTGCAGGCGGAGCGGATGCACACCTCGCCAATCTCGCCGGGGGCCAGGCCTTCGCCCACCGCGCCGTCACCGTTCGCAATGCGGATTTCCACCATCGGCGCGCTGGCGCGGCCGGTGGAGGCGGGCTTGTTGCGATAATTCTCGCGGATATTGCCGGCACCCACGCCGTTGGTTTCGGTGAGGCCATAGCCTTGCACCGGGTGCTTGCCCTGAAACTCGCCAGCCAGCCGCTCGACATGTTCGGGCGGGCGCGGGGCGCCGCCGCTGGCGATGTCGACCAGGCTGGACAGATCATGTTTGTGCCGGTCCGGGTGCTGCATCAACTCCAGGCTCATGGTCGGCACACCCACGAAATAGGTGCAGCGTTCCTTTTCGATCAGCCGCAGCGCCTCGCCCGCATCCCATTTGTGCATGATGATCATCTTGCGGCCGATGGCGATGGAGACCAGCAGCACCGGCACCAGGCCGGTGATGTGGAACAGCGGCACGTTGAGCAGCATCACCTGCTGATCCGCCGGGGCCACGCCCTGCCGGGCAGACAGTTCGAGCAGCGCCAGCCCGGTGACCAGATAGTTCATCGAGGCCGAGACCTGGGCCCGGTGGCTGGACACCGCACCCTTGGGCGAACCGGTCGATCCCGAGGTGTACATGATGGTGCAATCATCTTCCGGCGTCAGCTCGGGCAGATACCACATCGTCTCCGGGCTGGCCGCCAGCTCATCCTCGGCGCGGGCAAAGCCCAGCCCGGCGGCGACTTCGGCGGCGGTGCGCACGGTGATGACATTGGCGCTGCACGTCAGCGTGGACAGGCGGCGGGCGCGTTCCTCATCGGCGATCACCAGCCGGGCGCCGGAATCGCGGATGCCGTAATCCATTTCCTCGGCCGTCCACCAGGCGTTCATCGGGATGCACACCGCGCCCAGGTGGACGATGGCGCAATAGACGATCACCCATTCGGGATAGTTGCGCATGGCAACGCCCACCCGGTCGCCCTTGGCGATGCCGTGGCGGTGCTGCAGCATGGCGGCGAATCTCAGGCTGCGGGCATAGACCTCGGCAAAGGTCAGCCGCTCCTCGCCATAGACCAGAAATTCCTTGGGTCCTTGCGTGGCGAAGAAGAAGGCCAGATATTCGCGCATGGTGGGCGGGGCGGCGCTGAACACCGGCAGGGTGGCGCCGCGCACATTGGCTTCGCCCACGCCCAGCGGCCCGCCGGGGGCGGTGATGCCGGCAACCACATCGTCCAGTGCAGCGTCGAGCGCGGATTTGGTCACAGGTCGTCCTCCCAAGGGCTGTTCGGCCGCTGGATCTGCGGCTTTTGTTACCTGCTATTCATGCCACGCCCGGCGATGCTTGCAAGTGCAAGGATTT
>CAZHTW010000009.1:37324-43859 GCA_964535865.1 uncultured Sandarakinorhabdus sp.
GGATCAATAGCCCAGGGTCCGGGCGATGCGGTCGCTGTGGAAGGCGGCGTCGCCAAAGGTTTCCTGGGCGGCGCGGGCGCGCTTCATGAAGAAGCCGATGTCATACTCGTCGGTCATGCCGATGCCGCCGTGCATCTGCACGCCTTCGTTGCTGGCCAAGATCGCCACGTCGCCGGCCTTGGCCTTGGCGAGGGACACATACATCGGCGCCCGGTCGCTGCCTTCGTCCAGCGCCTGCAACGCCTTCAGCGTGGCCGAACGCGCCAGTTCCACCTCGCAGAACAGATGCGCGGCGCGGTGTTGCAGGGCCTGGAAGCTGCCGATCTTCTGACCGAACTGTTCGCGCTGTTTCAGATAATCCACCGTCATGGCGAAGGCGGTTCCCGAAACGCCCAGCATCTCGGCCGCCAGGCAGGCGCGGCCGGCATCCAGCATTTTTTCCAATATGGCCTGGCCTTCGCCCACGGCGCCCAGCACGTCGGCGCCATCCACCTGCACATCGTTCAGCGTGACGCGGGCGGTGCCGCGGCTGTCCACCATCGAACGGCGGTCGATGCTGACGCCATCGCTGTTGGGGTTGACCAGGAACAGGGTGATGCCGGCGGCGTCGCCGACATCGCCGCCGGTGCGCGCCGCGACGATCAGCGTGTCGGCCGCTGCGCCATCCAGCACAAAGCCCTTCACGCCATTGAGCTTGAAGCCGTTGCCCGATGGGGTGGCGGTGGTGGCGATGTGGGTGGGCTTGTGGCGGGCGGCTTCATCGGCGGCCAGTGCCAGCAGATGCGCGCCTTTAGCGATCAGCGGCAGATATTTCGCCTGTTGTTCGGGCGTGCCGCATTTCAGGGCGGTGGCGCCCAGCACGGCGGTGGACAGCATCGGTGCGGCGGAGAGATTCTTGCCCATCGCCTCCATGATGATGCCGGCTGCGACATGGCCCATATCGGCCCCGCCATGGGCTTCGGGCACCAGCACGCCGGCAAAGCCCATCTCGGCCATCTTGGCCCACACCTCGCGGGAAAAACCGTCGGGGTTCTTGCTGTCCCGCAGGGCGCGGTGCTGGGCGACGGGGGCTTCGTCCTTGAAGAAACCGTCCGCCGAATCACGGATCATCTGTTGGTCGTCGGTGAGGATGAGGGGCATGGTTCAGGCTCCCGGCAGGTCGAGCACGCGCTTGGCGATGATGTTGAGCTGCACTTCCGATGTGCCGCCTTCGATGCTGTTGGCTCTGCTGCGCAGCCAGGAACGGGCCAGATCGCCGTCACCCTTCTGTTCGCCTTCCCAGGTGAGGCCGTCGCTGCCACGGATCGACATCAGCAGCTGCATGCGTTCCTTGTTCAGTTCGGTGCCATAATATTTCAGCATCGAGCTGAGCGCCCCGGTGCCCTGGCCCTGCTTGGCCTCGGCCAGCGTCCGCTCCATGGTCAGGCTGAACGCCAGCGCGTTGATCTCGTGGCGGGCGATATCGGTGCGCAAGCTCGTGTCGGCCAGGATGGCGGCATCCAGGCCGATGAGGCGCTTGGCGATGTTGGACACCGAGTCGCGCTGGCCGCCGCCGGTCGAATCGCTGCCGCCGATCATGTCACGCTCGTGGGTGAGCAGATATTTGGCGATGTCCCAGCCCTTGCCGGGCTGGCCCATCAGGTTTTCCTTCGGCACCTTCACATTGTCGAAAAACGTCTGGCAGAAGGGCGAGGAACCGGAAATCAGCTTGATCGGGCTGGTCGAAACGCCCGGGCTGGCCATGTCGAACAGCAGGAAGCTGATGCCCAGATGCTTGGGCGCGGCCGGATCGGTGCGCACCAGGCAGAAGATCCAGTCCGCCTTGTCGGCATAGCTGGTCCACACCTTGCTGCCGTTGACGAGATAATGATCGCCCATATCTTCGGCGCTGGTGCGCAGGGAGGCCAGATCAGACCCGGCGCCCGGTTCCGAATAGCCCTGGCACCAGCGGATTTCGCCGCGTGCGATGCGGGGCAGATGCTCCAGCTTCTGGGCTTCATTGCCATATTTCAGCAGCGCCGGGCCGAGCATCCAGATGCCGAAGCTCGACAGCGGGGAGCGCGCCTTGATGCGGCCCATCTCCTCGCGCAGCACCTTGGCCTGTTCGCGGCTCAGCCCGCCGCCGCCATATTGGCTCGGCCATTCCGGCACCGTCCAGCCCTTGGCGCCCATGCGCTCCAGCCAGACGCGCTGGGCGTCGTTCTTGAACTTGCACTGGCGTCCGCCCCAGCACACATCATCGTCATCACGAATCGGCTCGCGCATTTCGGCCGGGCAGTTCGCCTCCAGCCAGGCGCGGGTTTCGGCGCGGAATGCTTCAAGTTCAGCCATGTGTTCGCTCCCACTGGAATTATCGTCACTGCACTTTATGGTGCCCCGCGCGTGTCCAGCAAAGCTGGCAGTTGATGTAGAGGCATGATGTTCAGCGAATTGCTCACCGGGGCCGGATTTCAGGCCGCGATCGATCTTGCCAGCCTGCCGGTGCGGCCGGAAGCCTTCACCATCCCGGCCTTTGATCTGGCCGGCAGCACGTGGGGGCCGTTTGCGCTGCGCTGGTACAGCCTGGCCTATATCGGCGCCATTGCCGGCGGCTGGTTTCTGCTCACCCGCATGATCCTCCGGCCCGGTGCACCGGTGACGGAACGCCAGCTCGATGATTTCATCACCTGGGTGACGCTGGGCGTGATCGGCGGCGGCCGCATCGGCTATGTGTTGTTCTATAATCCGGAAAAATATCTGGCTGATCCGGTGCAGATCCTGCGGCTGTGGGATGGCGGCATGAGCTTTCACGGCGGCTGTTTCGGCGTGATCGCCGCCTGCATCCTGCATGGCTGGGCCGCCGGCTATTCGGGGCTGCGGCTGCTGGATCATGTCGCCACCGTCTCGCCGCTGGGTCTGGGGCTGGGCCGGCTGGCCAATTTCGTCAATGGTGAGCTGTGGGGCCGCCCCACCGGCAGCGATTGGGGGGTGATCTTCCCCGACGCCGGGCCGGAACCGCGCCATCCCAGCCAGCTCTATGAAGCCGGGCTGGAAGGCGGCGTGCTGCTGATCATCCTCACCATCCTGTTCTGGTTCACCCCGGCGCGGCTGCGGCCCGGCCTGTTGGCGGGCGTGTTTGGTGCCGGCTATGGCGTGTCGCGCTTTGTCGTCGAATATTTCCGCGAGCCGGATCGCCAGCTTGGCATTCTCACCAGCGGGCTTACCATGGGCCAGACCCTCACCCTGCCGCTGATCGCCGCCGGTCTGCTGCTGATCCTGGTGGCGTTGCTGCGCAAACCCGTTGCGGCGTGATCCTGGCCGATCATCTGGCCGCCCGCATAGCAGACACGGGCCCGATCCGGCTGGATGACTGGATGGCGGCTTGCAACGCCGCCTATTATGCCGGCGATGATCCGCTGGGCCGGGATTTCACCACGGCGCCGGAAATCAGCCAGATGTTTGGCGAGATGATCGGCGGCTGGATCGGCGATCTGTGGCTGCGCGCCGGCAAGCCGGCCATCGATCTGGTCGAGCTTGGCCCCGGCCGCGGCACGCTGCTGGCCGATGCCCTGCGCCTGCTTGCCCGGCTGCCGGGCTTTGCCGGTTCGATGCGGCTCAATCTGGTGGAAACCAGCCTGGCCATGCGCACCAGCCAGCGCGCGCGGCTGGCCGACTGGCCGGCCCAGTGGCATGACAGGGTGGATCAATTGCCCAGCGATCGCCCGCTGATCATCATCGCCAATGAATTTTTCGATGCCCTGCCGATCCGCCAGCGCCGGGATGGACGCGAGCTGTTTGTGGGCCATGCGCAGGGCCGGTTCGGGCCGCAATGGCTGCCGGCAGCCAAAGACGCTGTCGGCCCGGATGCCGAATGGAGCGAGGCGGCGCTGGCCATCACCGGGCATCTGGCCGGCCGGCTGGCCGTGCAGGGCGGCGCGGCGCTGATCATCGATTATGGCTATGGCCAATCCGGCCGCCAGGCGCCCGATACGTTGCAAGCCGTGCATCGCGGCGAACAGGTGAGCCCCTATCGCGAACCCGGCCGGCATGATCTCACCGCCCATGTCGATTTCGGTGCCTTGGCCGCCGTGGCGGCGGGGCGCGGCCTGGCCTGCCATGGCCCGGTGGCACAGGGCGCCTTTCTGGGCGCGCTGGGCATCGGGGCGCGGGCCGATGCGTTGAAACAGGGCCGTGGCCCAGTCCAAGCCGCCACCATCACCGCCGCGCTGCTGCGGCTGACCGCGCCGCAACAAATGGGTGCGATCTTCCAGGCGCTGGGGCTCAGCGCGCCGGGCTGGCCAGCGCCGGCGGGATTTGCCATGGAACCGGCATGAGCCCCGACACGAGCAGCAGCCTGATCAGCTACCGTGATGCCACGCCGTCCGATGGCGCCGTGCTGGGCGGCATTGCGCGGGCCACCTTCATCGACACGTTTGGCACGCTGTATCAGCTGGCCGATCTGGCGACGTTCCTGGCGCAGGGCAGCGATTCGGCCTATGCCGCCGAACTGGTTGATCCTGATATCGCGGTGCGCTTTGCGCTCACCGGCGGCGTGCCGATCGGCTTCTGCAAGGTCAGCAGCCTGAAACTGCCGGCGCCCGATCCGGCCCCCGATGCCATGGAGCTGCGCCAGCTCTATATCTACAAGCCGTGGCACGGCCTGAAGATCGCCGATGTGCTCACCGATTGGGCCAAGGATCAGGCCCGCCGGCGCGGCGCGTCGGAATTGTGGCTCAGCGTGTTCACCGAAAACCACCGCGCCCGCCGCTTCTATGCCCGCCATGGCTTTGCCGAAGTGGCACCTTATCACTTCATGGTCGGCACCCAGGCCGATGAGGATATCCTGTGCCGGGCGACGCTGTAGAGTATTTGACCACGCCGGCGCTGGCCGGCACGCGCCACGGCTTTGTCACGCGGCGCGGCGGGGTTTCGGCCGGCCTGTTCGCCAGCCTGAATGTCGGGCTGGGCAGCAGCGATGAGCGCAGCCACGTGCTGGAAAACCGCCGGCGCGCCGTGGCGGCGGTGGCCCCCGGCGCAGCGCTGGTGACGTTGCACCAGGTGCACAGCGCCACAATTGTGCCGGTCACCGCTGCCTTTGCCGACGATGCCCGCCCGCCCGCCGATGCCATGGTCACGGCCACGCCCGGCCTGGCCCTGGGCATCCTCACCGCGGATTGCGCGCCCATATTGTTTGCCGACCGGCAAGCCGGGGTGATTGGCGCGGCCCATTCGGGCTGGAAGGGGGCGCTGGCCGATATCGGCCCGGCCACGGTGGCGGCGATGGAAGCGTTGGGCGCGCGCCGGGATCGCATCGTTGCCGCCATCGGCCCCACCATTGCGCGGGCCAGTTACGAGGTGGATCTGGCCTTTGTGGACCGGTTTTGTGCCGTGAACCCGGAGAATGAGGCCTTCTTCGCTGCCGGCAAGCCCGGCCACGCACAGTTTGATCTGGAGGGTTTCATCGCGTCACGTCTGGCGGCCGCCGGCGTGAAGACGGTGGTGGCGATGGGCGTGGACACCTATCCCGACGCCGCCCGCTGGTTCAGCTTCCGCCGCACCACCCACGCCGGCGAGCCGGATTATGGCCGGCAATTGTCGGTGATTGCGCTGTAGGGCCATGGCAGGTGCACATCCTCCACCTCCGGGGGAGGTGCCCGCAGGACGGAGGGGGCGCCGGCAGGATAATGACTGCGAAATGCGGGCCAAACCGGCCCCCTCTGCCTCCCTGCGGTCGGCACCTCCCCAGAGGGGGAGGATCGCTTGCTGGCACTGCACACAGGCTGGCGTCGTGGGAAAGACGTTTCCCTTTTTCCGGCCAAGCCCCTAAGTTCACACGCGCATGGATATTTATCTGCCCATTGCCGAATTGTCGGTGAACGGCCTGTTGATCGTGCTGCTGGGCGGGGCGGTCGGCTTTCTGTCGGGCATGTTTGGTGTGGGCGGCGGGTTTCTCACCACGCCGCTGCTGATTTTCTATGGCATTCCGCCCGCCGTCGCCGTCGCCTCGTCGGCGACGCAGATCACTGGTTCCTCGGTGTCGGGCGCGCTGGCCTATCTGCAGCGCGGCCAGGTTGATCTGAAGATGGGCGGCGTGCTGGTGGCCGGCGGGCTGGTGGGGGCCGGCATCGGGCAGTTCATCTTCAGCCTGCTGCAAACCCTGGGCCAGATCGATATCGTCATTGCGCTGATCTATGTGATCTTCCTGTCGGTCATTGGCGGGCTGATGCTGCGCGATGCGGTGGCGGCGCTGCGGGCGGCGCGGACGGGCGCGGCCCCGCCCGATCGACGGGCGCGGCACCTGCCCTGGGTGGCGGCCTTGCCGTGGCGGATGCGCTTTTCCCGCTCCGGCCTTTATATCTCGCCGCTGGCGCCGCTGTTGCTGGGGGCGGGCGTGGGCATGCTCACGGTGATCATGGGCATTGGCGGCGGCTTCATCATGGTGCCGGCGATGGTCTATATTCTGGGCATGCGCGCCCAGGCCGTGGTCGGCACATCTTTGTTTCAGATCATTTTCGTGACGGCGGCGACCACCGTGCTGCACGCCACGGCATCGAGA
>CAZHTW010000010.1:0-43474 GCA_964535865.1 uncultured Sandarakinorhabdus sp.
TGGGATAGATATGTTCGTCCATGAAGCCGCGCAGCTTTTCCAGCAGGGCCTTGGTCTTGTCGCTGTGATCGAAATGCATGGCGCGTCTTCCTCTTTTGCGGATTCTTGCAGGGTGCAGCCGTCAGGCTGTCATGCTTGGCTGTGCTTGGCCACTGGCAAAAAGGAAAGAACGGGAGATTGCGTAGAGCCGGGCAGCAGGGCCACGCTGGCCACCGATGGCAACATATTTGTCAGGGAAACTTAAACTTATCGACCGGAAATTGTCGCATCGGTGAAATGATCGACCCCTAGCGCTCCGCCGGAAGAATGCAGTGCAGGGGCGTGATATGGTTATTCGGGCTTGGATTCTGGCGGGCTGTGCGGTTTCTGCCATGCTGATGCCGGCGGCAGCGATCGCGGCAGACCAGGCCGGCAGCGCGCCGGCGGCGGCCAATGTTGCCGCGGTCGAAGGCGAGACCGAAGATGCCGAGATCGTGGTGACGGCGCCGATCCGCGCCGCCCAGACGCTGGCCATCCTTGAGCAGCGCAAGGCCGACAATCTGGTTTCGGTGCTGGCCGCCGATGCCATCGGGCGCTTCCCGGATCAGAATGCCGCCGCGGCACTGTCGCGTCTGCCGGCGGTGGCGGTGCAGCGTGACCAGGGCCAGGAACGTTATATCCAGGTGCGCGGTGCGCCCAACCGCTGGACCAGCGTGCTGGTGGATGGCGTGCCGATCATTGGCGTGGATGAAGGCGGCGGCAGCCGCGCCTTCCGCTTCGATGCCATCCCGTCGGTGATCCTGTCGAGCGTGGTGGTCAACAAGTCGCTCACCGCAGACATCCCGTCTGAAGCGGTGGTGGCGCTGATCGACATGAAGACCTTCTCGCCGTTTGACCGCAAGGGCTTCGATGCTTCGGGTGACCTTGGCTATGGCCGCATGGATCTGGGCGGCGGCCAGCAGCGCCAGGCGTCGCTCCGCCTGTCGTGGTCGAACGACAAAATCGGCTTCCTGCTCGCCGGCTCGCATTATCTGCGCGATCAGATCACCGACAACCGGGAATTCGCCTATGATGCCGCCGGCCTGCCCACGGCGATCGACGTGCGCAACTATGTGCTGACCCGCGAGAACAACGGGCTTTCCGGCGGGGTGGAATATCGCCCGGCCGATGGCCAGCGCCTCTTTGCCAAGGCAATCTTCACCGAATTCAACGACGACGAGGAGCGCAATCAATATGTGTTCCAGATCGGATCGGCCTTTTCCGGAACGCGCGGGGCGCTGACCGGTGATCTGGTTGGGGTGTCGGTGCGCGGCACCAAATCGGACAGCGATTATCGCAACCGCAATTTCATCTACACTGCCGGCGGCGATCACGAACTGGGCAGCAGCTGGCAGCTGAACTGGCGCGCAAACCACACACGGGTGATCAACAACAGCTATATTCCGCTGGTGCTGCAGAACCAGGCGCTCAATCCGTTCCTGCGGCCCAGCCTCAGCTATGACCGCCGCAACCCGGATTTGCCGATCCTGTCGCTGTTCAGCACGGTGCCGGGGCCGGGCACGCCGCCCACCCCGGCGCGGGTGCGGGGCACGCCGCTCTCCACATTCAACCAGGCTGGCTTTGATTTCAATGTGGCGCTGCCGATCGTGTCGCGCATCCGGTCCGAAAGCTGGACGGTGAAGGGTGACGTCCAAGGCGACTGGGGTGATGTGCGCGTGAAATTTGGTGCGCAATATGATGACCGCAGGATCAACGGCAATCTGTTCAGCCAGATCACGGTCAACCTGCCCGGCCAGTTGCCCGCCGGCAATTATGTCACCACCACGCCGTGGGACACGCGCTTCCCGCTGGGCTTCACGCCCACCTATATCGACAACAAGCGGCTGCGCACCGATCTGGAAGCAGCGCTGGCGGCGCGGCCAGAGGGTTTCAACCTCGACAATTTCATCCGCCCGCAGGACCGCTATCTGATCAACGAGCAATTGTTCGCGGCCTATGCCAGCGCAGCCTATGA
Organism: uncultured Sandarakinorhabdus sp.; assembly: GCA_964535865.1. GTDB lineage: Bacteria > Pseudomonadota > Alphaproteobacteria > Sphingomonadales > Sphingomonadaceae > Sandarakinorhabdus. The sequence continues at coordinate 1,994 of CAZHTW010000010.1, forward strand.
TCTGCCGAACGGCAAGATCGTGGTCGGCGGCCGGCTGGAGAATTTCAGGCAAGAGAGCATCGGAACGCTGGTGATCGGCACGGCGCAGACCCCGCTGACCGTGCAGAATGATTATTGGGATTTCTTCCCCAGCGTGAACGCCAAGTTCGATCTGACCGACGATCTGGTGGTCCGCCTCGCCGGCCAGCGCAGCGTGTCGCGCCCCGGCTTTGGCCAGGTGCGCGTTGGTGCCGCCATCAGCGACATCGGCACCCCCGGCACCATCACTGGCGGCAACCCCAATCTGCGCCCGGAATATACCTGGGGCCTCGATACCAGTCTGGAATATTATATTCCCGGCAACGGCTTGCTGTCGGCCAGCTTCTATCATCGCTGGGTGGACAATGTGCTGTTCGACAGCCGCACCCGCGTGAACAGCGATATTTACAACAGCGGCGGCATCAACCGCAGCGGCTATGATCTGATCGGCACGCTGAATGGTGACAATGGCAAGCTTTATGGCCTTGAACTGGCCTGGCTGCAGAATTTCACCTTCCTGCCCGGCGCGCTGTCCGGCTTTGGTTTCCAGGGCAATGTCGCTTTCATTGGCGGCTCGTTCGATACGTTTGATCGCACGGGTGCCGATTTCCCCGGCACGTCGGACAAGATCATCAACGCCTCGCTGTTCTACGAGAAATATGGCCTGTCGGCGCGCGTGTCCTATCAGTGGCGTTCGGATTGGGTGGACACGCTGGGCGGCTTTGGTGCCGGATCCACCGGCGACGAGCGCCGGGCCGGCTATGCCAATCTTGATGTGACGCTGCGCTATCAACTGGTCAACGGCGTCGTGCTGTTCCTTGATGCGACCAACCTGACCGACGAAGTCTATGTGGCCTATCTGGGCCAGCGTGACCGGCCGACCGAGGTTGAACAGATCGGCCGCCGCTTCATGGGCGGTGTGCGCTTCAACTTCTGATATGGGAACGCCGGGATGCGCATGATCATCGCCGCGATTTTGGCTGCCGCGCTGCCGGGCCTTGCGCCGGGCGTGGCGATGCCCGCCGATGCCCGCGCGGCGGTGGACAGCGTCGCCGCCACGGCAGAGGCGGAACGGCAGGGCGATGCGCTGATCGTCCGCTGGCAGGGCCTGTCGGGCGCGGTTCGGGTGTGGCAATTGCCGTCGGCCGATGCGCGGCGCGGGCAAGGCCGCTTGCTGGCAACGCTGACGGGCGGGCAGGGGGTGGTGGTGCCCGCGGCCGCCGGCCCGCGGCCTTGGATCCTGTTGTTGGACAGCAAGGGGCATGAACTGCGCGTGGCCGAACGGGTGCTGCCGCTGGCCGGCGGCATGAACTTCCGCGATCTCGGCGGTTATGCCGGTGCCGGCGGCCGTGCGGTGCGGTGGGGCTTGCTCTATCGCTCGGCCGTGATGTCTGGCCTGACGGCTGCCGATCACGCCTATCTGGCCCAGCTTGGCATCCGCACCGTGTGCGATCTGCGCGCCAATGGCGAGCGCAAGCGCGAACCGGTGGTTTGGCCCAATGCCGGCGCGCCCAAGGTGCTGGTGCGGGATTATGAACTGGATATGGGCCCGTTGGCGGCAGCGTTCGGGCGCGGCGACATCACGCCCGAACAGGCGCGCGGTGCGATGGCCAGCTTCTATCGCGAGCTGCCCTACCAGTTTGCAGCGCAGTATCGCGAGATGTTTGGCGAGCTTCTGGCCGGGCGGGCGCCGCTGGCCTTCAATTGTTCGGCCGGCAAGGATCGCACCGGCGTTGCCGCCGTGTTGATCCTGCTGGCGCTGGGGGTGGACCGCGAGACGGCCATCGCGGATTATCTGCTCTCCAACCGCCATTATCGCCCGCAACAGCCAAAGCCCGGCGCGCCGGTTGATCCGTCGATGGCGATGTTTGCGCGGCTGCCGCCGGGGGTGATGCAGGCGCTGATGGGTGTGGACCGCGCCTATATTGAATCCAGCCTGGCCCAGATCGAGGCGCGTGGCGGGCTTGATCGCTATTTCAGCGCCGAACTTGGTCTGGGCCCGGCCGAACGTGCCCAGCTGCAGGCCCGTTATCTGCAATAGACCTGGTCAAGCCGGCGCAGCCCCGGGTTGATTGCCACGACCAATATTGTGCCGGATGCGGGGAATATACCCCTGAGCTTTGGCTCAGCTGATCGCTGCTCTACTGCTGGACCAACAAGGGAAAAGCGTGTGAAAATCTGATGGCACCGTGATGACGGCCCAGATCAGGGCGCACATGCGCTGCCACTGTCTGCGGGCGGCAGCCGAAGGCGGCGATAGACGTCGTCGAACAGGCGCAGCTGGCCATCTTCGCCCACGTCGGCGATGAAATAGCCCACGATCACCGGGATCGGCGCGGGGAGCGGCAGACGCTGCGTCTCGCGGTTGGTGGCCGCCACCGTGGCCAGGCTGTCGCGGCTGGTGGGCGCGCCCAGCAGGGTGGCGGCAAAGCCCATGGCATCATCCACCCGGATGCAGCCGTGGCTGAGCGCACGCCGGTCCCGGCCGAACAGCTGGCGCGTTGGCGTGTCGTGAATGCCGATGCTGTAGGGGTTGCGGAACTCCAGCTTCATCTGGCCCAACTGGTTGTCCGGCCCCGGTGCCTGGCGATAGCGGTCTCCCTGCCGCACATAACCCTTGCGCGCCGCTTCCTTGGGCCGCCTGGCCAGCATGCGGCCCACGCTTTCCGCCACGATGCTGGCCGGCACATCCCACCAGGGGTTCAGGATGACGGCGGTGGCCTCGGCGGTGAAGCGCGGGGTCGGGGTTCTGGCCTTGCCCACGATCGCCCGCCAGGTCGCCAGCCGCTGCTGGCCGTTCATCAGGCTGATTTCGAAGGCCGGGATGTTCACCAGCAGCCAGCGGCCGCCGGGCAGCGGGCCCTGCTGCTGCCAGGCAGCCAGGCTGGCGGCGACGGCGGCGCGGGTGCCGGGCGGCAGCGCTGCCGTGTCCAACGCCGCCAACTGGTCGGCTGGCGATGGCGCTGCGGGCTGGGCCAGCGCCGGGCCGCACGGCAACAGGGCCAGCGCCGCCGCGAACAGACCGGCCGACCGGCCCAAAGGACGCATCACTGTAAAATTGCAAAACATGGCCTATCTTGGGCGCATATGGTCAACCGTGAAACCCCGATAACGCGCCGGACCATTTTGGCCGGGGCCGCGCTGGCTGCCGCCGCTCCGGCGGTTGCGGCGTTGCCGCCGGCCGCAGGGCCGGCCCCGGGCCTGCTGGCGGCGGCGCGCGCCGCCTTTCATCGCCACGCCGCGCGCATCACCCACAAGGGCCTGATCGCCATCGCCGATTACAGCCTGCACAGCGCCGCGCCGCGCTTTTTCCTCTATGCGCCCGACAATGGTGCCGTGACCGCGCTGCGGGTGGCGCATGGGCGGGGATCTGATCCGGCCCACACCGGCTGGCTGCAGCGTTTTTCCGCTGCGCCCGGTTCAGCGGCCAGCAGCGCGGGCGCCTATCTGGCTGGCCCGGCCTATGTGGGCCAGCACGGCCGGTCGCGCCGGCTGATCGGGCTGGACCCCGAAAATGCCACTGCCGAAGCCCGCGCCATCGTCATCCACGGCGCCTGGTATTGCGAACCGGCCGTGCTGCACCAAAGCGGCAAGCTGGGCCGCAGCGAAGGCTGTTTCGCCTTTTCCGCCGAAGATGCCGCCCTGGTGCTCGGCCGGCTGGAGCCAGGGCATCTGATCTTTTCAGGGAAGGGTTGACACCGCGGCCCGGCAGTTGCCGGCCAAAACAGGTCCTGAGTCTGGACGTTCTGACGCGAAGGCAGTTAAGGAACAACCAGACCGTGTCTTGATTCTCAAGACGCAGGAATTGTTTCAGAAAAATGACACCCTCACGATTGTCCCTGCTTGTCGCTGCACTGCTGGCACAGCCCGTTGCCGCCGGGCCGATTGCCATTCCATCGCCCGTGGATCGCCCACAATTGATTGCGGCTGATACGGATGCGTTTCTGCTGGCGCTGGGAAAGCGCAGCCCGGGCCCTGATTTTGTTGCCCGGCTGGTGGCTGCTGCCGCTGATCTGCCGGCACTGGGGGAGCGCAGCGAGGAGGTTGCCGCGACCAGGGCGGCGCGTGATCAGACCCGGTCGCGGCTGTTCCCCGGCCTTGGCCTTGATTTCATCGGCGCCCGCACCATCACCCGCGACCTGCTGCTGCCCACAACCCAGGCCGAAAATCTGGCGCCGCGCCGCCGCAACGATGTGGTGGGTTCGGTGGACCAGCTGGTCACCGATTTCGGCGCCACATCGGCCCGCATCCGAGCCGGCAATGCCAGCAGTGATGCGGCGCGGGCCGATCTGGATGCCGCGCGCAACACCGCCCTGCTGCAACTGGTGAGCGCCTGGTATGATGTGCTGGGTGCGCAAACCGCCATGGCCCTGGCGCAGAGCAATGTCGATCGCATGCAATCGCTTGCCGATGGCGCGGCCCTGCGCTTCGAACGCGGGATGGACAGCGGCGGCGATGTGGCCCGTGCCCGATCCTATCTGGCCGCCGCGCAAAGCCAGAAGCTCAACCTTGGCCGCCGCCTGCGCGCGGCCGAAGCGCGCTTCGTTGAACTGTTTGGCCGGGCGCCGGGGGATCTGAACCGCCCTGACACCGGGCCGATGCCGGGTGATGCCGGTGCCGTCCGCCCCGAACTGGTGGCGGCCCGCGCGCAGGAACGGGCGGCGGCGGCGGCGCTGTCTGCGGCCAAATCGGATCGCCTGCCGCGCATTGATGCCCGGATCAGCGGTTCCACCTTTGATGTGCTGCGCGGGGTGCAGCCGGCCTATGATGTGCGCGCCCAGTTGACCGTGCGGCAGCGCTTTTCCACTGGTGGCGCCGAAGCGGCGCGGGTGGCCGAACTGGCGGCGCGGCGGCGGGCGGCGGGCCTGGCGGTGGAACGCATTGCGGCGGCCACCACGCGCGAGGCCGATGTTGCCGCGGCCGATGTGGACGGGCTGGCGGCGGCGATGGTGCCGCTGCAGGCGGCCTATCTCGACAGCCGCCGGGCCCGCGATCTGTTTGCCGAACAGTTCCGCGTCTCGCGCGGCACCTTGTTTGATGTGCTGCGGGCCGAGCAGGATCTGCTCGATACGGCACTCACCCTGGCGCAGACCAGCTATGACCTGGATGTCGCCCGCTTCACCGTGCTGGCCCGCCGCGGCGGGCTCATTGAACGCTTTGGTCTCACCGCTGCCGTCACGCTTGCCGATCTGGAACCCAGGCCATGATGCAAACCCGCACCCCCTGGCTGTCGCCCTGGCTCAGCGTGCCGCTGGCCGCGCATCGCGCAACCTACATCAAGGTCGCCATCGCGGCCGTGCTCACCAACCTGTTCGCGCTGGCCACCTCGCTCTATTCGATGACGGTCTACAACCGGATCGTGCCCAACAACGCCACCGATTCGCTGATTGCCCTGTCGATCGGCATGGCCATCGTGCTGTTGTTCGATTTCGTGCTGCGGATGCTGCGCGGCTATTTCATCGATGTCGCCGGCCGCGATGTCGATGCCAGGCTGGGGAACGCGGTGTTCAAGACCCTGACGTCCATGCGGCTGGCCAACAGGCAGGGATCGAGCGGGGCCTTTGCCGGCCTGCTGCGCGAATTTGAAACCCTGCGCGACTTTTTCGCCAGCGCCACCATTGTCGCGCTGGTCGATCTGCCGTTCATCATCCTGTTTCTCGCCGTCGTCTGGGCCATTGCCGGGCCGGTGGTGCTGGTGCCGCTGCTGATGATCCCGCTGGTCGTCGGTGCGTCGCTGATCGTGCAGCCGGGGCTGGACCGCATGGCGGGCAGCGTGCTGGGCCTGGGCTTTTCCAAGCAGGGCGTGATGGTTGAAACCATCGCAGGGCTGGAAACGGTCAAGGCCACGGCGGCCGGCACCATGCTGGAACGCCGCTGGCAGGCCGCCGTGACCGAAAGCGCCGACGTGGCGCTGCGCAGCCGGCTGCTCTCTGCCTTTGCCACCAATGTCGCCGCCTCGGCCCAGCAGATCGCCTATGTTGGCGTGGTGCTGTATGGCGTGTTCCTGATCGCCAATGGCGATCTCACCAGCGGCTCGCTGATCGCGGCCTCCATCCTGGCCGGGCGCTGCGTGGCGCCGCTTGGCCAGGTTGCCACATTGCTGACCCGGCTGAGCAGCACGCGCGCCGCCTATGCCCGGCTTGACGCGTTCATGACCACCGCGGGCGAACTGGCCGCCGATGCCACCCCGGTGCGCCGGGAGCGGCTGGACGGTCGCATCGCCTTCAGGAACGTGGTCTTCCATTATCCCGGCACCACCACCCGCGTGCTCGACAATGTCTCGTTCGAGATCGCACCGGGGGAAAAGGTCGCCATCGTCGGCCGCGTCGGTTCGGGCAAATCGACCATCGCCCGGCTGGTGCTCGGCCTGTTTCAACCAACTGAAGGCCAGGTGCTGATCGACGGTGCCGATGTGCGCCAGCTGCACCCGGATGATCTGAGGCGCAACATCGGTTCGGTCTTGCAGGATGTGACGCTGTTTTCCGGTTCGATCCGCGACAATATCGGGCTGGGGGACCCGGCGGTGGACGATGCGGAACTGCTGCGGCTGGCCCGGTTGAGCGGCACCCATGATTTTGTCGGCCAGATCGCCAACGGCTTTGATCTGCGCCTGGCCGATCGCGGCGAAGGCCTGTCAGGCGGCCAGCGCCAATCCATTGCCATCGCCCGGGCGCTGGCCAAATCGCCGCCCGTGATTGTTTTCGATGAACCCACCAGCGCCATGGACAGCCAGTCCGAAAACGCCCTTGTCTCGCGGCTGGAGGCGGAGCTGAAGGATCGCACCTTCCTGCTGGTCACCCACCGGCAACCGATGCTGAAGCTGGTTGACCGCATCATCATCCTGAACGCCGGCAAGATCGCCGTGCAGGGCCCGCGCGATGATGTGCTGCGCGCGCTGGCAGTGGGGCAGGGATAATGGCCAATGTCATCGAAACCGCGCTGGAACGCGCCCCCGATCGCCTGCTCGAACGCGATTTCGCCAGCATGCTGCTGTGGGTCATCGTCGCGCTGACCGCTTCGCTGCTGCTCTGGGCCGGGCTTGCCCGCGTTGACGAGGTTGTCCACGCCACCGGCAAGGTGATTCCGTCGAGCCGGCTGCAGGTGGTGTCCAACCTTGAAGGCGGGATCGTGAAGCAGATATTGGTGCGCGCCGGCCAGCGGGTGACGGCCGGGCAGGTGCTGCTCCGGCTTGATGCCACCGCGACCACCGCCGATTTCGACCGCAACGACACGTCGATCGATGCGCTGCGCGCCCGCGCGGCGCGGCTGGATGCCGAAGCCAATGGCCGGCCCTTGCGGTTCCCCGCCGCCCTCGAAATCGCCGTACCGGCGCTGGTGGCGAATGAACGGGCCCTGCACAATGCCCAGCTCGCCAGCATTGCCACCGAACGCGACATTGCCCGGTCCCGGCTGATCCAGGCCGAACGCGCCACCGATCAGGCCCGTGCCGAGCTGGACGCCCGCACCGAAGCACTGGCGCAGGCCCGGCGCGAAGTGGAAATCATCGAGCCGCTGGTGGAAAAGGGTGTTGAATCGGCAATGTCGCTGGTCCGCGCCCGGTCGGCCGACCGCCAGGCGGTGAGCGCCCGCGACGCTGCTGCCGAAGCCACAAGGCGCGCCGAAGCCGCCCGCAGCGAAGCCCAGACCGCAATCCGCAATCTGGAACAGCGCTTCCGCGCCCAGGCGGCTGAAGCCCTGGCCACCACCCGCGCCGAAATTGCCGCCCAAAGCCAGTCCCTGCCGGCGCTGGCCGACCGGCTGCGCCGCACCGAACTCACCGCGCCGCTTGCCGGCATCGTCAACCGCGTGCTGGTCAGCACGGTTGGCGGTTCGATCCGCCCCGGCGAACCGTTGATCGAAGTGGTGCCGGAAGGCGACACGCTGGTGATCGAAGCCGCCGTCAGCCCCGCCGATATCGCCTTTGTGCGGCTGGGCCAGAAGGCCAATGTGAAGATCAGCGCCTATGATTATTCGGTCTATGGCACCTTGCCCGGCACCATCGAAAGCATCGCGCCGGATGCCGTGACCGATGAGCGCACCGGCACAACCCATTTCACCGTCCGCGTCCGCACCACGGGCAGCGGCCTGATGGATGAAGACGGCAGGCGCCTGCCGATCGGCGCCGGCATGATCGCCGAGGTGGACGTGCTGGGCCGCGAGCGCAGCATCCTGAGCTATGTGCTCACCCCGGTCACCCGGCTGCGGGACAGCGCCTTCCGCGAAAAACTCTGATCGCGCCAAAAGATTGCGCTGTTCGTCATCCAAAATTCACATGCCGGCTCTAGGGTCGAAATGGTGAATCGAATTTAAGATTTGTAAGAGGAATCAAGGCATGGCTGTTCTGGGTGATATCGCGCTTGTTGGCTATTCCTCTGATACCGGCGGCAAGTCGTTCTCGTTTGTCATCCTGGCGGATCTCTCGGGCGAAACGATCAATTTCACCGACAATGGCTGGCTTGCGGCTGGCGGTTTCCGCTCTGGTGAAGGCACGGTCAGCTACACCGTCCCGGCCGGCACAGCGATTGGCACCGTGGTCACCATCACCGGCCTGACCGTCACGGTCAATCCGTCAACCAGTGGCGATCAGATCATCGCCTATGTGGGCACGGCGGCCAGCCCGACCTTCCTGTTCGCGCTGGATTTCGCCGATGGCAACACGACCTTCGCCGGTGATGCCACCAATTCGAACACGTCTGCCGTGCCGACCGGGCTCACCTTTGGCGAGACCGCCCTGGCCTTCTCGCTCGACAACGGCGCCTATACCGGATCGCTGAGCGGCACCCGGCTGGAGATCCTGGCCAACATTGCCAATGCGGCCAACTGGACGCTGAATGATTCCACCCCGGTTGCCTATCCCACGGCGTTCACCGTCGGCAGCGGTGCGGCGGCCACGGTCAGCATCAACGACGTGTCCATCACCGAAGGCGATGCCGGCACCAGCGTGCTGACCTTCACCGTCACGCGCAGCGATGCCAGCGGGGCGTTCAGCGTGGATTACGCCACGGCCAATGGCACCGCCACGGCCGGCAGCGATTATACCGCCACCAGCGGCACGCTCAGCTTCACCGCCGGCGGCGCGCTGACCCAGACGATTTCGGTCACCATCACCGGCGACACCGTCACCGAAGGCAATGAGAGCTTCACGGTCGGCCTGTCGAACCTGGTCAACAGCAGCGGCACCGCCGCCATCTCTGATGCGTCGGGCACCGGCACGATCACCAACGATGATATCAGCATCATCGCAATCCACGATATCCAGGGCGCGGCGCACACATCGCCGCTGGTTGGGCAGGTGGTGACCACGCGCGGCATCGTCACCGCCGTGGACACCAACGGCTTCTATATCCAGACCCCGGATGCCGATATCGACGCGAGCGACGCCACGTCGCAGGGCATCTTCATCTTCACCAGCAGCGCCCCCACCGTCACCAGCGGTGATGCCGTCACCGTCACCGGCACGGTCAGCGAATTCACCCCCGGCGGGTCGGGCAGCAACAATCTGTCGAGCACCCAGCTGACCAGCCCGACGATCAGCGTGCAGAGCAGCGGCAACGCGCTGCCCACGGCGATCATCCTGGGTGCCGGCGGCCGCACCCCGCCCACCGAAATCATCGACAACGACAATTTCGCCAGCTTCGATCCCGGCAGCGATGGCATCGACTTTTTCGAAAGCCTGGAGGGCATGCGGGTCACCGTGCCGTCCCCGCTGGTGGTCGCGCCAACCACGCCGAATGGCGAATTGTTCACCGTGGCCAACGGCGGCGCCGGCGCCACCGGCCTGTCGGCGCGCGGCACCATCGTCACCAAGGGCAGCGTGGGCGACGGCCTGAATGTCACCAACACCGGCGCCGGATCGGACTATAATCCGGAGCGTATCCAGATCGATGGCGACAGCTTCACGCCGGGCGGCGCCAACAGCATCCCGCTGGTCGCCGCCGGCACGGTGCTGAACGATGTCACCGGCATCGTCAGCTATGGCTTTGGCAATTATGAAGTGCTCGCCACCACGGCGGTGACGGTGGCGACGCCGTCGATCCTCACCGGCGAAGTCACCAATCTGCTTGGCAATGCCGACACGCTCACCATCGCCAGCTATAACGTCCTCAACCTCGATCCCAATGATGCCGATGGCGACACCGATGTGGCCGATGGCCGCTTCACCTCGATCGCCCTGCAGATCGTCAACGCGCTGGGCTCCCCCGATATCGTTGCCCTTCAGGAAATTCAGGACAACAGCGGTTCGGCCAATGATGGCACGGTTTCGGCCAGCATGACGCTGCAGATGCTGGTTGATGCCATCGCGGCCAACGGCGGCCCGGTGTACAGCTTCATCGATCATCCGTTCATCACCAACAACACCAACGGCGGCGAGCCGGGGGGCAATATCCGCGTTGCCTATCTCTATGATGCCTCGCGGGTGACGCTGGTGCCGGGCTCGGTCGCCACCACCCCCAATGCGGCCACGGATTTCGCCGGATCGCGCCAGCCGCTGGTGGCCAGCTTTGAATTCAACGGCGACACCGTCACCGTCATCAACAATCACTTCAGCTCCAAGGGTGGCTCCTCGCCGCTGTTTGGCGCCGTGCAGCCCTCCACCAATGGCAGCGCGGCCGACCGGCTGGTGCAGGCGCAGAATGTCGCCAACTATGTCAGCAGCCTGGGCAGCAGCGCCAAGGTCGTGGTGCTGGGCGATCTCAACGAGTTCACCAACGAGGAATCGCTGGCGCCGCTGGGCGCTGCCGGCCTTTCGGCCATGTCGCTCACCCTGCCTGAGACCGAACGCTATTCCTTCATCTTCGAGGGCAACGCCCAGGAGCTTGATCAGGTCTATGTCAGCGGCAATCTGACCACGACGACAACGCTGGACATCGTGCACGTCAACTCGGAATTCGTGACCACGGCGGCAACCGGGTCAGACCATGATCCGTCGGTGATCGCCATCACCATCGCTCCGCCCGGTCCGGCCCCGTTTGCGCCGGGTGACATCGCCTTTGTCGGCTTCAACGCCGACGGGAACGACGACCTGGCCTTCGTGGCGCTGCGCGAGATCCCAGCCGGCACGGTGATCTATTTCAACGATCGCGAATGGACCGGTGCCGGCTTCAACACCGGCGAAGGCGAAGTCACCTGGACGGCCAGCAGCAGCATCGCTGCCGGCACCGTGGTCACCATCAACAGTTTCGGCAGCACGCCGGTCAGCAACCTGGGCACCACCAGCGGCAGCAGCGGCCTCAGCACCAGCTCCGAGATTGTCTATGCCTATGTCGGTGCGCCCGGTGCGCCCACCGCCTTCCTTGCCGCCATCACCAACAATGGCTTCACCGCCGATGGTGGCACGCTTGCGGGCACCGGCCTGGTTGCCGGCACCACGGCGATCGATCTGGCGGTGGTTGATGCCGGGGCCGATATCGGTGTGTTCAATGGCGCCCGCAACGGCCAGTCCAGCTATGCCGGCTTCCTGGCCCAGATCAACAACCCGGCCAACTGGTTGACGCAAGACACGGCATCTGATGATTCGATCGACGCCACCGCGCCCAACCTGCCGTTCAGTGTCGCCGGCTTCACGCTGGGCAGCGCCGAAGTGCAGTCGGTCGGCTTTGAAAGCAGCAGCATCAGCCTTGCCGAAGGCAATGCGGGCACCACCGCCTTTGTCTTCACGGTCGTTCGCACCGGCGGCACCACCGGCGCGCTGGATTTTTCGGGCAGCTTTGCCGCCAACACCACCGATGCCGCCGATTATGCCGGCAACAGCCTGCCGACCGGCTTCAGCGGCACGATTGCGGCCGGTGCCACCAGTGCCACCGTCACGATCAATGTCGCGGGTGATGCCGCCATCGAAGCCAGCGAAGGCTTCAGCCTGACCCTCACCAGCGTCAACAACAGCGCCGGTGTCAGCGCCAGCATCCTGTCCGGGAGTGCCACCGCCACCGGCACGATCACCAACGATGATCTGGCGCCGGCCGCCTTCGGCCCCGGCGATGTCGCCTTTGTCGGCTTCAACAGCGACGGCGCCGACAATCTGGCACTGGTGGCGTTGAAGGAACTGCCCAGCGGCACCGTGCTCTATTTCAGCGACAACGAATGGAATGGCACGACCTGGGCTGATTTCAACGAGGGCACATTTGCCCTGACGCTGACCAGCACGGTGGCCGCTGGGGCGATCATCACCATCGATGCCATCGGCAACGCGGCGAACACCGTCAGCAATGTCGGCACGGTTGCCAACGTGGCCGGTGGCGGCAGCAACCGCGGCCTCGGCAACAGTGGTGAGCAGGTCTATGTCTATATCGCCAATGCCGGCACGCCGCTGACGCCGACCGCGTTTCTTGCCGCCGTGTCGAACGACGGTTTCTCCGGCACCAGCGGCAACGGCACGCTCACCGATACCGGGCTTGAGGCTGGCGCCAGCGCCATCAATCTTGCAACGGCGGATGCGGGCGCCGACATTGCCGCCTTCACGGGCGCGCGCAGCAACCAGACCAGCTTTGCCGCTTATCTGGCCAGCATCAACAATGCCGCCAACTGGGTGACACAGGATGCATCGGGTGACCAGTCGGCGGACAGCACTGCGCCTGATGTGCCGTTCAGCGGTCAGGCCTTCTCGCTGGCGGCGGCGGCACAAACCATCGGCTTTGCCAATGCCTCGCTCACGCGCTCGGTCGATGAAGGCAATGGCGGCAGCAAGACGATCAGCTTCACCGTGGAACGCAGCGGGGGCACCACGGGCCAGCTCGATTTCACCGGCAGCTTTGCGGCCGGCACCACCGACGCGGCGGATTTCGGCGGCAGCCTGCCCACCGGCTTCAGCGGCAGCATCGCCGCCGGTGCCAGCTCGGCCACCGTCAGCATCAGCATCAGCGGCGACACCAGCATCGAAACCAGCGAAAACTTCAGCCTGACGCTGACCAGCGGCTCCAACCCGCTGACCGCCGGCGTGCTGATCAGCGGCACCAACGCCACGGCGACCGCAACGATCGTCAATGATGATTTCCCGCTCGCCATCGGCGGCATCAATGTCCACAGCGCCGCCGCCTCGCTGGCGGGCAGCGCCACGACGCCGGTGGCCAGCAATGATGTTGTCCTCGTCCGCCTCGGCTCGATCACCGGCACCGTCGCCGGGGCCGAGAGCATCGCCTTCGAAGGCGGCAAGGTCTATGCCACCAATGTCGCCGGCAACGCCATCAACGTCCACAGCGTCTCCGCTGCCGGCACGCTGGTCAACGAAACGCCCATCTCGCTGCTTGGCCTGCCGTCTTATGCGACCGGCGGTGTCAACAGTGTCGATGTCAAGAACGGCATCATCGCTGTTGGCTATGAAAATGCCGATCCCACCCAGGCCGGCTTTGTCGCGCTGTTCAACGCGGCCGACAACAGCCTGATCAAGACCATCCAGGTTGGCATCCTGCCCGATGATGTCACCTTCACGCCCGATGGCAGCAAGCTGCTGGTCGCCAATGAAGGCGAGGCGCTGTCGGCCCAGGGCACGATCAGCATCATCGATCTGTCCGCCGGTGCCGCCAATGCCGTCATCTCCAACACCATCAGCTTCGCTTCGCTCAACGGGGCGGAGGCGGCGCTGCGCAACCGCGGCCTGGCGATTGCGCCCGGCCAGCCGGCGGCAGGCGATATCGAGCCGGAATATATCACCATCTCGGCCGATGGCACCCGCGCCTATGTCACCCTGCAGGAAGTCAACGCCATCGCGGTCATCGATCTCACCAATCCGATGGCAGACCGGCCGCTGGCGATCCAGCCGCTGGGCACCATCGATCGCAGCCTGCCGGGCAATGCGCTCGACACCAGCGATCAGGATGGCGGCATCAACCTGCGCAATGTCGATATCGTCGGCCTGCCGCAGCCCGATGCCGTGGCCAGCTTCACGGTTGGCGGTGTCACCTATCTGGTCACTGCCAACGAAGGCGATTCCCGCGTCAACCTCAGCGATTCGGTGCGGCTGAGCGCGTCGTCCTATATCCTCGATCCCACCCGTTTCCCCAATGCGGCGGCGATGAAGGCCAATGCCGATCTCGGCCGGCTCAACGTCTTCAGCAATCTGGGCGACACCGATGGCGATGGCGATATCGATGTGATCCACACGCTTGGCGGCCGCAGCATTTCGATCTTCCGGCAGGAAACCGATGGCAGCCTCACCAAGGTCCGCGAAACCGGCGGCGAATTTGAAGCGATCATCGCGGCCAATCACCCCGATATCTTCAACAGCAACCAGAACACCGCCAGCAGCTCCCGCGACAGCCGTTCCGACGACAAGGGCCCAGAGCCCGAGGGCGTCAGCATCGGCGTTGTGGGTGGCCGCACCTATGCCTTTGTCGGCCTGGAACGTGTTGGCGGCTATATGGTCTATGATGTCACCGATCCGGCCAATGCCCGCTTCGTGACCTACAAGCCGCAGACCGGTGCCGATCTGGGCCCCGAAACCAGCACGTTCGTGGCCGCGGCCGACAGCCCCACCGGGCAGGCCCTGCTGCTCAGCGCCCAGGAAATCAGCAACAGCGTGACCCTCTATTCGGTGCAGACGCAGAGCGATGGCGACGATGTCATCAACGGCGGCAGCGATGGCGAACGCTGGAACGGCCGGGGCGGCAATGACGTGATCAACGGCAATGGCGGCGATGACATCATCGACGGCGGCGCCGGCAGCGATGTCATCAATGGCGGCATCGGCAACGACACCGCCAGCTTCGCCAGCGCCAGCGGCAGCATCCGGGCCAATCTTGGCACCGGCATTGCCACCGGCCCCGGCGGCGATGCCGACCGGATGATCAATATCGAGAATCTGCTTGGCTCGGCCTTTGATGATGTCCTGCAGGGCGATGCGTTCGACAACATCGTCAATGGCGGTGCCGGCAATGACGTGCTGCTCGGCGCCCGCGGCAATGATGTGCTCAACGGTGGCGAGGGCAGTGACGTGCTGCAGGGCGGCGTTGGCGCCGATGTCTTCCACTTCGACAAGGTGTCGAACGGAGCGGTGGACATCATCACCGATCTTTATGTCAGCCAAGGCGACCGGATCAGCTTTGGCCCCGGCGTGACGGTGATCGATGCCTCGGTCAGCTTCCTCGGCACCGATCCGACCTTGGGCGGCTTCAATCTTGAGAACCGCGCCGAATCGCTGGATCTGACCCTGACGCTCAGCTCGGCCGATGGGGTTCAGACCGTCCACATCATCGACGCGTACAACTTCGCCACCAACGCCTTCTGGGAAGCCCAGATTGGCCTTGATCTGACCTATCCGCGTCCGCTGCCCGGCGGGTTGGAGACGGTCAACCTCGTCACACCCTGATGGCCGCCGCCAGTCGCGCCGCCAGTCGCGCTCTGGGCCCTCCGCCGCAATGACGTGCGGCGCGGGGGCCAGAGCCGCGGCGATGGGCAGGAGTCAGACAATCAGGGCGGCAAACCGTGGCCCTGGTCCCAACGGCAGGGCCAGACTTGGTGGTGGTGCCGGATGAGGGGATTGAACCCCCGACCTTCGGTTTACAAAACCGCTGCTCTACCGCTGAGCTAATCCGGCCCAAGCACCTGCCTGACGCAGCCGATAGCGGTTCAGCAGCGGCAACTCAACAGCCGTTCGCACAGGCCGGATCGGGGGACCACCAGGTGATGCGTGCAACGCTGCCACCCTGATCGGTGCGCGGATCGGTGGCGATCATGTTGATGCGGCCATCGGCCGGGCTGAGCACGGTTTCCACCAGCCGGCCAAAGGCGTCGCGGATTTCGGCCAGCGGCTGATCCTTCTTGACGGCGGCGCCCAGCGGCAGCAGCAGCCGGGCCCAGCCGGGCCGGCTGGCGCGGGCCGGCACGATATCATTGGCAACAAACAGGCTGGCGGGCGGCGGCGTCACCTTGCCGGGCAGCATCTTCATCTCGCGCATCAGGTTCAACAGGCCCGATTCGGCGCGGGCGATCATCACATCGTCAAATATTTCCGGCCGGCCCAGTTCCAGCGTGATCGCCGGCACGCCATCATCGGCCAGGGTGTTTTCCACCGTGCCCTTGTCCCCCTTGTCCATCTTGATGATATCGGGCGCCACCAGTTCGGCCATGCGGCGGGTGCGTGGAGACGAGGCAAAGACATACATCATATAGGCGGTGCCACGCGACTGGGTGTGCAGATCAACCGCCGCATCGGCGTTCGGGCGCAGCAGGCGGTTCCACAGCCGGCCGGCGAAATCGGCGACCGTGCTGCCGCCCTCCTTGCCGGGCATCTCGCGGTTCAGATTGGGCGCGCTGCGGCCCCAATCCGGCGTGAACTGGCGGGCCGATTGCATCAGGCCGGGCGGGTTGAGGCCGGGCACCAGCACCAGCGTGCCGGCCAGCTTCGCCGGATCGACGGTGGCGGCCAACCGGTGCAGCACGGCGATGCCGTTCAGTTCATCACCGTGGATGCCGGCCGTTAGCAACAGGCGCGGGCCGGCGGCGGCGCCTTTCACCACCACCACCGGCACCAGCCAGGGCTGGCCCACCGGGCTTGCACCGGCGCGGAACCAGAAGCGCTGGGTCTGGCCGGCGGGCAGATCGGCGGTGTCGAGGCGGTCGATGATCAGGGTGGCATCAAGGCTGCCAATGGTTTCGGTGGCGGCCAGGGCGGGCGCGGCGAGCAGCAGGGCGCCGGCAAGGAACAGGCCGCGCATCAGCCTTCGCCCGGTGCGCCGGCCATGATGCGCAGGGCGTGGATGCGATCGGGCGCGACCAGATCGCCCAGCGCGGCATAAACCGCGCGCTGTCGGGCGATGCGTGACTGGCCGGCAAAGCGCGCGGCGCTGATCTTCACGGTGAAATGCGATTCGGCGTCGTCGCCGCGGTGGCCGGCGTGGCCGTGATGCTGGTGGCTGTCGTCGATCACCTCAAGGCTGATCGGCGCCAGCGCGGCGGTGAGGCGAGCGTGGATTTCTGCGGCAACCTTGCCCATATGCACTCCTTGTGCAGCCGCTATAGACCGGCAGACAGGCAAGGGACGACTGATATTTCGGAAACAAACGCCAGACGCCCCAACCGGTGGCATGGTCGGGTGGAACAGGCCCAGCCGCAGCCCTGTGCCTGGCCGGGCTGTGCCGCGCATGGCGAATTCCGGGCGCCGCGATCGAACAAGGTGCCGGGCAATGTGGGCGGCTGGCAGTTTCTGTGCCTCGATCATGTGCGCGCCTTCAACGCCGGCTATAATTTCTTCGATGGCATGAGCGTTGACGAGATCCACGCCGCGCAATCGCCCATGGCCGGCTGGGTGCAGGACATGGTGCGGGGCAAGCCGGCCTTCACCATCGGCGATCCCCACGAACTGTTCGGCAAACAGGGCCCGGCCAAGCCGCGTCCCGCCCCCGGCCGCTGGGCCGCCCCCGGTGATGCCAAGGCGCTGAACGCGCTGGGGCTGGACCGCAATGCCACCCCGGCCGATGTCCGCCGCGCCTATCGCGGGCTGGTGCGGCGTTATCACCCTGACAGCAATGGGGGGGATCGCAGCCTCGAAGGGAAGTTGCAGGCTGTGGTCAACGCCTTTACGCACCTTAAGTCCGCAGCCGGATACAAGATGGAGTCGAACCAGACGTGAGCGAGCATAACGAAACCCGCCCGGTGGCCCTGGCCGCGCCTGATACCACCGTGGACGCCCGCGAAATGTTCGGCGTGGATATCGATATGGCGGTGCCGGCCTTTTCGATCACCGATGAACGTGTGCCCGATCTGGACCCGTCCTATGTGTTCGATCCCGACACCACGCTCGCCATCCTGGCCGGCTTTGCCCACAACCGCCGGGTGATGGTGCAGGGCTTTCACGGCACCGGCAAGTCCACCCATATCGAACAGGTCGCAGCCCGGCTGAACTGGCCGTGCATCCGCATCAACCTCGACAGTCACATCAGCCGCATCGATCTGATCGGCAAGGATGCCATCGTGCTGCGCAACGGCGCGCAGGTGACCGAGTTCCGCGAAGGCCTGCTGCCCTGGGCGCTGCAAACGCCAACCGCCCTGGTGTTCGACGAATATGATGCCGGCCGCCCGGATGTGATGTTCGTGATCCAGCGCGTGCTGGAAGTGGAAGGCAAGCTGACCCTGCTCGATCAGAACCGGGTGATCCGGCCCAATCCCTGGTTCCGGCTGTTTGCCACCGCCAACACCGTTGGCCTGGGCGACACGTCGGGCCTGTATCACGGCACGCAACAGATCAACCAGGGCCAGATGGACCGCTGGAGCATCGTCACCACGCTCAACTATCTGCCGCACCACACCGAAACCGCCATCGTGGTGGCCAAGGTCAACCAGTTCGACACCGATGCCGGCCGCAAGACCGTGGCCAACATGGTGCGCGTGGCCGACATGACGCGCTCCGGCTTCATGGGCGGGGACATCTCCACGGTGATGAGCCCGCGCACGGTGATCACCTGGGCCCAGAATGCCGTGATCTTCGGTTCGGTGGGCTTTGCCTTCCGCCTGTCGTTCCTGAACAAGTGCGACGAGGCCGAACGCAGCATCGTGGCCGAATATTATCAGCGCGTGTTCGGTGAGGAGCTGCCGGAAAGCGTGGCGGTGAAGGCGAAGCGGTAAGCCGGTGGCCGAAACCAACCCCATCGAGGATTTCCGCCAGGCCGTGGCCGCCACCATGCGCGCCATGGGCCATGCGCCCGACATGGAACTGGCCTACACGGCCGACAAGCCGGGCTGTTTCGGCGATCAGGCGCGCGTGCCGCAGCCGGCGCGGGCCCTGCCGGCCGAGCAGGTGGCCGAAGTGCGCGGCTGGGCTGACAGTTTCGCGCTGAAGCGGCTGCACCATGATCCCAAGGTGCATGCCGCCGATCAGCCTGAGGCCGGGCTGGCCCGCGACATCTGGAACGCGGTGGAACAGGCGCGGTTCGAGGCGCTGGGCGCCAACGACATGGCCGGCGTGGCGCGCAATCTCGATCGGATGACCGAGCAACGCCTGCGCACCGATCCGATCATGCGCGCCCGCAGCGCCGATGAGGTGCCGCTCGCCACCGCGATCAGCCTGATGGTGCGCGAACGGCTGACCGGCGCCGCCGTGCCGCGCGTGGCGCAACAGGCGGTGGACATGGTGCGCGGCCACATCGAAGCCCAGGCCGGCGCCCATCTGGATGCGCTGGCCGCCGCGATGGACGATCAGGCCGGCTTTGGCCAGATGATGCGCCATGTGCTGGCCGATCTGGGCCTTGGCGCCGATCCCGACGAGGCCAGCGACGAGACCGAGGAAACCGACGACGGGCAGGAAGAGGAACAGCCCGGCGAGGACAGCGAGGACGAGCAACAGGACGACGGCGGCGGCAGCGAGCAATCCACCGAAACCCGCGCCGAGGAATCGAGCGATGCCGCTGAGGATTCAGAGCAGCGCGAGGTGGAGATGGACACCGACCAGGTGTCTGACGCCGAAATGGGTGACGAGGGCCAGGAGGGCATGATGCCGTGGCGGCCCAACATGCCGCTTTCGGATCTGCCGCCGGACTTTGACTACAAGCCCTATCTCACCAGGTTCGACGAAGTGGTGGGCGCCGCCGATCTGTGTGACGACGAGGAACTCACCCGGCTGCGCGCCTATCTGGATCAGCAATTGATCCCGCTGCAATCGGCGGTGACCAAGCTGGCCAACCGGCTGCAGCGCCGGCTGATGGCGCAGCAGAACCGCAGCTGGGATTTCGATCAGGAAGAAGGCCTGCTGGATGCGGCGCGGCTGGTGCGCATCGTCACCAACCCGGCCCACGCCCTCAGCTACAAGATCGAGCGTGACACCGAATTTCGCGACACGGTGGTGACGCTGTTGATCGACAATTCGGGTTCGATGCGCGGCCGGCCGATTTCCATCGCCGCCATCTGTGCCGATATCCTGGCCCGCACGCTGGAGCGCTGCGCGGTGAAGACCGAGATATTGGGCTTCACCACCCGCGCCTGGAAGGGCGGGCAGAGCCGGGAGGCCTGGCTGGCCGCTGGCCGGCCGACCAAGCCGGGCCGGCTGAATGATCTGCGCCACATCGTCTACAAGCAGGCCGATGCGCCGTGGCGGCGGGCGCGCAAGAATCTGGGCCTGATGATGCGCGAAGGCCTGCTGAAGGAGAATATCGACGGCGAGGCGCTGATGTGGGCGCATGACCGGTTGATGGCCCGCCGCGAGGACCGGCGCATCTTGATGGTGATTTCCGATGGCGCCCCGGTGGATGATTCCACCCTTTCGGTGAACAGCGGCAATTATCTCGAACGCCATTTGCGCGCCGCCATCCGCCACATCGAAAGCAAGAGCCCGGTGGAGCTGATCGCCATCGGCATCGGCCATGATGTGACGCGCTATTATGCCCGTGCCGTGACGATCATGGACGCGGAACAACTGGGCGGCACCATCATCGACAGCCTGGCCGGCCTGTTTGCGCTGGATGGCGGCAAGCCGGGCCAGGGCCGCGGCGGGCGCGGCGGCCGCCGGCGCTGAACCCACGAAACAGGGGTGCAATCCTGTGGCGGCGCGCCTATGCTGGTGCGGTTGCCATACGGGGGGATTGATGGCCGGCAGGATTTCCAAGGTGCGCCGCGCGGTGACCACGGCCGGGCCGTTGCGCCTGTCCGTCACCTTGCTGGTGCTGATGCTGGCGCTGTTCATTGCGCGCTTCAGCTGGGATCTGCCGCTGGCGCTCTCGGCCGAACGCGGCCTCTATGATGTGCGCGTGGATCTGACCGCCGCTCGGGTCGATCAGGATCCGCGCGTGGTGCTGGTGGTGTTCACCGAAGAGACCCTGACGGCCACCGGCAAACGGTCGCCGCTGGATCGCACCATGCTGGCCCGGGCGCTCACCAATCTGGATGCGCTGGGCCCGCGCGCCATCGGCGTCGACATCCTGATCGATCAGCCGCAACCGGAAGATCCGGTGTTGAAAACCGCGCTGCTGGGGATGAAAACGCCGACATTCTTCGGCTTTTCCAGCAATGCCGAAAACGGCGAGTTCGTGATGCCGTGGCAGGAAGCCCATATGCGGCAGTTTTTCGGCAGCGTTGCCAGCGCGCCGGTGCGCACCGCCAACATCCGGCTGGATGTGGACAGTGACAACAGCTGGCGGCAATGGCCCAGCCCGGCCCAGCGCCCGCCCAAATTGCTGGTCAATGCCATCACCGGCGTGACCGGCTATGAACGCCATCAGGGCTCCGCGATCTTCCGCAAGCCGCAGTTTGCCGATCGGCCGGTGTTTTCCTCGCTGCCGGTCGATCTGTTCGGCAATGCCGAAACGGCGGCGGCGCTGAAGGATGCCATTGCCGGCAAGATCGTGCTGATCGGTGCCGACCTGCCCGAGGCGGACCGGTTCATCACCCCCTTCACCCGATTGTCCGGCAACACCACCCCCGGTGTGGAGCTGCACGCCGTGTTGATCGCCCAGGCGCTGGACGGCACCAGCCTGAAGCCGCTGCCGCTGGCCCTGCTGTGGGCGCTGGCCTTTGTTGCGGTGGTGCTGGGCGCCATCACCGGTGGCTTTGATCTGGGCGTGCGGCTGCTCGGCCCGCTGGTGCTGGTGGAAATCGGTCTGCTGGGCTGGTTGCCCTATGGGTTGCAGCAACAGGGGTTCGATACCTATGGCATGCCATGCGCCGGCCTGGGCGTGGGCTGGCTGCTGGCGCTGATGGCGGCATCCACCACCGCGCGCATCGTGGGGGCGGAACAGCGCAAGTTCGCGCAAGGCGCGCTGGGCAAATATCTGCCGCGCGATGTGGCGCAGCAGATCCTCGCTGAGCCGGAACGCCTGCGCCTGAGCGGCGAACGCCGGCCGATCTTTGCGCTGTTCACCGATATCGAAGGCTTCACCTCCATGTGCCAGAGCCAGCCGCCGGAAGTGGTGGCATCGACGCTGAACGCCTATCTCGACACGATGAGCGATGTGGTGCTGAAACATGGCGGCACCATCGACAAGTTCGTGGCCGATGCCGTGGTCGCCTTCTGGGGCGCGCCGATTGCCCGGCCCGATGATGCCCAGCGCGCCCTGGCCTGCGCCGTGGAAATGGCCCAGGTCGGCGAACGCTTCAAGGTGGCGGCCGAAGGGCGCGAAGCGATGGGCCGCACCCGCGTCGGCCTGCATTGGGGCGATGTGGTGGTGGGCAATTTCGGCGGCGAAGGCCGCATCCAATATACCGCGCTGGGCGATTCGATGAACGTCGCGGCGCGGTTGGAAGGCGCCAACAAATCACTCAAAACCGCTGCGCTGATCAGTGGCGAAGCCGCCGAACAAATGGGGCTGGACAAGTTCCGCCCGATGGGTCGGGTGCGCGTGCGCGGCCGGCAGAAGCCGATCGAGGTGTATGAACCCTTCGGCGCTGGCGAAGCCGTGCCCGACATGGTGTTCGCCGGGCTGTATGCCGCCTATGAACGCGGCGACACGACGGCGCTCGATGCGCTCAGGCAGCGTTCAGCGGTTGCACCGCAAGACAAGGCGCTTGCGTATCTCGTGCAGCGAATGGAAAATGTTGGACCCGGAGGTATCTATGATCTCGATTAAGCCCCTTGCTGCCCTGATGCTGGCTTTGGCCGCAACCACGGCGATCGCCGGGCCATTGGTGGTGCGCGCCGCTGGCCCGTCGGCCGCCAGCTACAAGCCCGGCCAGCGTCTGGCCGATGGCCCGATCACGCTGAAGGCTGGCGATTCGATCGTGGTGCTGGATGCCAAGGGCACCCGCAGCTTCTCCGGCCCCGGCAGCTTCAGCCTGGCCGCCCCCAGCGCGGCCGCGCAGGAAGTGGCGTTTGCCGACCTGCTGGTGCAGAAACCCGCCCGCCGTGCCCGCATCGGGGCCGTGCGCGCCGGCGGCCAGGATCAGGGCCCGCCCACCCCGCCCGGCGTGTGGGCGCTTGATGTCCGCGCCAGCGATACGGTGTGCGCCATTGATCCGGCCAATGTCTCGCTGTGGCGGGCCGATACGGTGGCGGCAATGACGATGACGGTCTCCCGCGCTGATGGCGCCAGCGCCCCCGTGACATTCGGGCCGGGCCAGGCGCTGGCCACGCTGCCGCCCGCCGTGGCCGGCCAGGCCGGCGCGCTCACCATTGCCGGCGGCAAGACCCCGGTGACGCTGACCATCAAGCAGATTGCGGCGCCGGCCGATGTCGAGGCACTGGGCGTGGCCCTGATCGAAGCCGGCTGCCAAAGCCAGTTCCAGCGGCTGGCAACCAACACACTGCAGAATTGAGGCGCTGCGCACCCGGTTTGCGGCCATCGCAACCGGGTGCGCCGGCACCCGATCCGCTTGTTTTGCCACCGACGGGCGATTTTTGGCCACCAGCCTGGCCAAAGCGCCGGAATTTCGGGGATTTTGTCGCCATTGGTTGCCGGACGAATCCAGCAATATTGCCGTTACTGGCAGCCGCAGGCCTGTCTGCCGCTCTGAAATTGTTTTTAATTTCAGATATGTAACAACGCCGCTGTCCTACAGCCCCGCAATTGCGCTATAGTGCAGCGTTGTTTGAAACATCGGCCAAATGTTCGGCAGGGGCGTTGTCATCAAGCAATCGCCCGGCCATCAGAATTTGCGGGAGATGAAATCGCGCTGCTGGGCATTGTTGCGCAATGTGAAGCGCACCTTGCGGTTGCGGAAATCCAGGCTGACGCGGCGGAAATTCGACAGCAGGTCTGATCCCAGGAAGATGGCGGGCCGGTCCGTCAGGCCGAACAGCGCGAACGGCGGCGCATCGGCAAAGGCGATGACCACGTTGGACAGCAGCATCCCGCCGATCTGCACATTGTTCATCATCATGGCTTCGGCCTTCAGCACCTGGCCGGTGACGGAAAGAAGCTCGATCTCCTGCATGCCCGCCGGCTTGCCGTTGCCGAACAGCCGGCGGCGCAAGGCACTGTTTCCCAAGGTGATTTCGCTGCCGGTGTCGATCACCGCCGATACCTCCCGGCTGTCCACCGCGGCCTGGGTGATGATCAACTGGCCCTTGCGCCGCCGCGCCGTGACCAATATTTCATTGCCGCTCGCCACATAAGGCCGGCGCGAATCCTGCACGGTGATGGTGCGCTTGTCGAAATCCAGCATAAGTCGTTGATCTGCAAGCGCATCAATGCCGATCAGGCCATCGGCCCCCAGATGCCGGGACGAAAGCGCCGGGGCAATGATCGGGCCGACTTCGGAGCTGCCCAGCGTGAGGGCCGCCACTTCGAAGGTTGCGACATCCCGGTACCCGGCCATGCCCTGCACCCTGACCGATTCGCCAGCCGGCAGGTTCAGCAGGGCGGCCAGGCCATCGCTCACCACCGACCGGTCAGCACCGGAATCAACCAGAAACCGGTGCGGCCCCGACGCGTTGACCTTCACATCGATGAACATGCGCTTCTTCAGCTGTTCGGCTTCCAGCGCATCGCCGGTGATTTCCAGGCCATTGTCGATTGTTGCCGGCGCAACCACAGGGGGCGGCGGGGTAACGGTGGCGGCGGCCAGCAACAGGGCAAGTGCGATCATGGCCCTATTGTCTGCCGATTGGTGCCCTGCGGCAAGAGCGTGTAGCAGGCAGCCATGTCAGACATCGCCGCCAGCCTTCCGATCATCGCAACCTCGGCCGGGGTGGTGGCGCTGGCGGAGATCGGCGACAAGACCATGCTGCTCGCCGTGCTGCTGGCGGCGCGCTATCGCCAGCCTGCGGCGGTGATCGCCGGCATCCTGTTGGCAACATTGGCCAATCACGCGCTGGCCGCGTGGGCCGGCGCGGCGCTGGCTGACTGGTTGGCTGGGCCGTGGTTCCAGGCGGCGGTGGCGCTGGGCTTTCTGGCCATGGCGGCATGGACGCTGGTGCCCGACAAGATGAACGATGCACCACAGGCCCTGAACCGCGGCCAGGCCATCATCACCACCGCCATGGCCTTTTTCGTGGTCGAAATCGGTGACAAGACGCAGGTGGTGACCATGGCGCTGGGGGCACGTTTTCACGATGTGCTGGCCGTCACCATCGGCACCACGGCGGGCATGATGCTGGTCAATGCGCCGGCGGTGTTGCTGGGCGAACGCGCCCTGGGGCTGGTTCCGCTGGGCCAGGTGCGGCGGCTGGCGGCGGTGATCTTTGCCGGGCTGGGGCTGGGGCTGTTGTGGCAGCTGTGGCCCCAGTTGATCAGATGATGCCGCGTGCCTTCAGATCGGCGAGAGCCGCGGCGTCCAGGCCCAGCAGTTCACCATAAACCGCATCATTGTCCTGACCAATGCTGTCCGGCGCGCGGCGGCGGACGTTGCCGGGGGTGGCAGAGAGTTTGGGGAAGACATTCTGCATCTTCACTTCACCCCAGCGCGGATGCGGCACCCCGATAATGGCCTCACGCGCCTGAAAATGCGGATCATCCAGCATGTCCTGCGGGCGATAGAGCCGTCCAGCTGGGACGCCGGCAGCGACCATCTTGTCTTCCAGTTCCTGCACGGTCAGCGTCTTGGTCCATTCGCCGATCAGGCCATCAAGTTCCTCTTGGTGACGCCCACGCGCGACATGGTTCACATAGCGGGCATCGGTGGCCAGTTCCGGTTGGCCCATGGCTTCGCACAGGCGGCCAAACACCGTGTCCTGATTGGCGCCGATCAGATACTCACCGTCCTTGCATGGGTAGACATTGGAAGGCGCGATGCCGGGCAGCACTGAGCCAGAGCGTTCGCGGACATAGCCGGAGGCGACATACTCGGGCACCAGTGATTCCATCACCTGCAACACCGCCTCATACAATGCCGAATCGACGATCTGTCCCTTGCCGGTGGCATGGCGGTGGTTGAGCGCTGCCAATGCACCCAGGGCGCCATAGGTGGCGGCCATGCTGTCCCCGATGGAAACGCCCATGCGACTGGGCGGGCGATCGGGATCGCCAACAATGGCACGCCAGCCGCCCATGGCCTCGCCAATGCCGCCAAAGCCGGCCCGTGCCGAATAGGGGCCGGACTGGCCATAGCCCGACACGCGCACGATGATCAGGCCGGGGTTGAGTTCATGCAAGGTCTCAGGCGCCAGGCCCCATTTTTCCAAGGTGCCGGGACGGAAATTTTCGATCAGGATGTCGGCCTTTGCAATCAGGTCTCGCGCCAGTTGCTGGCCTTCGGCCAGGCGCAGATTGCAGGACACCGCGCGCTTGTTGCGGGCAACGACTTCCCACCACAGCGGATAATCGCCTCGCCCCCAGACACGCATCGGATCACCCTGGCCGGGTGGCTCCAGCTTGATCACATCCGCACCCATGTCGCCCAGCAACTGGCCGCAGAAGGGCCCAGCAATCAGCTGGCCCATTTCCACGACCTTGATTCCGGCCAGCGGGCCGGTCGCTTCGATGGTCATCGCGCTTTGTCCTTATTCTGCCGCGATGGCCATGTGGTGCCACACCGGCGGCTTGGGCGCCGGCAGGCCGGTTTCGGCCTCGCAGGCGGCCCTCAGCGCTTCGACCGTGCCGCCACGGTTGAAGATATCGGGCTGTGCCGGCTGCGCCGCCGCCAGCGCGGCGCGCAGAGCGACGGTAGCCGCTGCATCAATCTGGCCATCTGCATCGGCGACCACGCCATAGGCACGGGCACCAGCCGCGCTAACCAGGCCCTGGCGAATTTCCAGGCCAACCAGCGCCGGATCACGATCGAGCGGGTTGCCCCAGCCGCCGCCGCCCCAAGTGATGAAGTGCAACTGGTCGCCGGCCTCGACGTCCAGACTGTCCAGCTTGTTGGCCACAATCGTCTGGGTGCCATCGGCCTTTTCGAGGATCTTGCGGGCGCGGCTGCCCGGTGCGCCACCGTTGACGCCCCACGGATAGGTGAACCAACGATCATCATGAATCGAAACCGTGCCGGCTGACAGAAAGCGGTAGCTCATGAGAATGCCGTTGCCGCCGCGGTTCAGGCCTGCGCCGCCGGTATCGGCCAGCGCCTCATAGCGTTCGATGCGCAGCGGAAAATAACGCTCCAGAAACTCGTTGGGCACGTTGGTGAAACCGGGCCACAGCGAATGGCCATCGGGGCCATCGCCGAACGGCTTGCCGGGGATGCCGCCAAAGCCGATCTGGAACAGCTGGAACCACTCGCCATCCTTGCCCGCGCGCTGGTCGCGGCCAGAGTACATCAGGTGCGGCGAGGAGGAGAAGCCGGCGGCGCATAGGAATTCGGGCGTGCGCTGGCCAAGGAGGGCACCGAGCAGATCGAAGATGCGGCCGAGCGCATGGGTGCGGCCGGACAGGGCGGCGGGATAGCGTGGTTTGAGCAGAGAGCCTTCGGGAATCTTGACCTCAATCAGATCATAGAAACCATCGTTGAACATGATCTGCGGATCGAAGACCATGATCATGTAGATACCGAAGAACATCTTGAACATGTTCTCGTTAAGATAAAAGTTGATCGCGGCATCGGACTGCGGATCGGTGCCGTCGAAGTCAAGCACGACCTTGTCACCAACGCGCTGCATCGTGCACTTGATCTTGTACGGACCATAGCCGACACCATCATCGCAGACGAAATCCTCAAAGCTCACTTTGTCGGTGGAGACAGAGGATGCAATCAGCGCCTTCATGGCGCGGTGGTTGCGGGCGAGCAGGGCGTCCATCGCGGCCACCACCTCGTCCTCGCCAAAGCGGGCGCACATTTCGTCGATGCGGCGGGCGGCAACCCGGCACGAAGCGATCAGCGCGTTCAGATCGGCCGCGCACCAGTCCGGCTTGCGGGTCTGGTGCATGATCAGCTTGATCAGATCTTCGTTATACTCGCCTTTTTTCCAGATCTTCACAGGCGGGATGCGAACACCCTCTTCAAAGATCGAACGGGCATCGATGGGCATTGAGCCGGCGACCTTGCCACCAATATCGCTTTGGTGGCCGAACATGGCCGTCCAGGCGACAAGGCGGCCGGTCCGATAGACCGGCAGCAGCACCAGCCAATCGTTGCTGTGCGAAATCGCGCCTTCGCAACTGTATGGGTCGGACAGAAAGATCATGTCCCCCTCTTCGATGGTGCCATCCCAGCCGTTCAGAAAACCATCGATGAAGCTGCCGAACTGGCCGACGATCATCTTGCCTGCCGGGTTGGCGATCATGGGGAAGGCATCGCCTTGCTCGCGGATGCCGGGTGACATGGCGGTGCGCACCAGCGTTGCATCCATTTCGATGCGGGCGTTGCGCAGGGCATTCTCGATGATGTCGAGCGTGACCGGATCAATCGCCTTGGCGGCGAAGGGGCTCGGGTTCGTCTCGATGATACGGGCGGGCATCTTGCGCTTCCTTCAGGGCGTGCCGGTGGTGGCAAATTTCACGAGCCGGGCGAAACCGGCGCTCATAACGGCGTCAACCGGGGCAGCCAGCGTGTCGAGTTTCGACGCGGGCGATCCGGCGACGCGATAGGTCATGGTCAGGCGGGTGCCGCCGCCTTCGGCCTTCAGGCTGAAATCCAGCACGGCATTGACCGGCAACGCCTGCAGCGGCCCAAAGCCGCCATGCAGCCGCAGCAGCGCCGGGGGCAGGGCGTTGACCACCTGGGCATGGGCGACGCTGCCACCATCCCATTGTTCAGACAACAGGCCGCCGGGCTTCACCTCCAGCCGCAGCATGCCGGGCTTGCCGCTGTAGCTATGGGCCGGATCCCACCAGGCGGCCCAGTTGGTCAGCGCCGCCCACACCCGGGCGGGCGGCAGCGCCACCACGGCCTCGTTTGCCGACACGAAGCCATCAGGCGCCGTCGACGCCAGTCGCGCCTCGACCGGCATTGCCATGGCCAGCATCAGGAAAGGCAGCGCCGCAAGCATGATCAGGCCGGGGTGATCAGCAGGTTGCCGAAATCATCGACCGTCGCGCTATGGCCATTGTGGACCAGCGTGGTGGAATCCATCTCGGTTATCACCGCCGGGCCAGACACGATGTCGCCGGCACGCAATTTGGACCGGTCATAAATGGCGGCTGCGCGGGCCCGGCCGTCCATCCACACCTCATGATCGCGAACGCGCGCAGCGGCTGGGTTACCGTCACCCTTGGCAATGCGTTGGGCAGAGACATTGGCAGCCTTGCCCAGTGCCACCACGCGGATGTTGACCAGTTCCTGCGGCACCGAAAGATTGAAGGTGAACAGTCGCTTGTGCTCGGCATCGAAGCGTTCGGCGAGGCTTGCGATGGTCGATCCCGGCGGCGAATAGAGCGGCACCTCGAATGCTTGGCCGGCATAGCGCACATCGATTTCCACCCGGATCTCGATTTCGCTGGCCGCCACCCCTTCGGCTGCCAATTCGCCGCTGGTCTGGGCGATCAGCTCTTCGATCACTGCGCCTACGTCGGCATCATTGGTCTGGGTCACCAACTTGTTGAAGCTGCGCTGTGCGTCGATGCGCAGGCGGGTGGTGGCATCGCCATAGGCGCACAGCACACCGGGCGAGGGCGGGATGATCACAGGCCAGCTGCCCATCAGCATGCCCATGGCATTGCCGTGCAGCGGGCCGGCGCCGCCAAAGGCCATCAGGGCAAAATCACGCGGGTCATAGCCCTGCTGCACGCTGACCAGCCGCAGCGCGCCAAACATGGTTTCGTTCACGATGGCAATGATGCCGGCGGCCGCTTCGAGCAGCGGCAGGCCCAGCGCGTCTGCCACAGTCTGCACGGCGCGCTTGGAGGCCTCGCGATCGAGCTTGAAGGTGCCGCCAAGCAAATTCTCCGGCAGATAGCCCAGCACAACGTTGGCATCCGTCACGGTCGGCAACTCGCCGCCGCGGCCATAGGCAGCAGGGCCGGGCACGGCGCCTGCCGATTGCGGGCCAACGCGCAATGCCTTGGTGAGTTCGGGCACCGTGGCGATGGAACCGCCGCCGGCCCCCACTGTTTTCACGTCCAGGCTGGAAGCGCGCACTGTGAGGTGGCCCACGCTGGTCTCCCGGCGCAGGCGCGCCTGGTAATCCTCGATCAGCGCAACGTCTGTCGAAGTGCCCCCCATATCCAGCGTCAACACGTTGGGGAAGCCGGCGTTCTTCGCAATCCAGACAGCGCCCGCCACGCCGCCAGCCGGGCCAGACATAAGCAGATTGACCGGCGCGGTCCGGCTCTTTTCGGCTGACATGAGCCCACCGTCAGAACGCAACAGGTTCAACTTGGCTGTGGTGCCCCAATCCTTCAGCGCGGCTTCCAGATTGCCGACATAGCGCGACACGGTCGGTCGCACGGCGCTGTTGGCCACCGTGGTCAACGCCCGCTCATACTCCTGCATTTCGGGAAGGATGTCGGCCGACAGCGACACCGGGATACCGGGCAGTTCTTCGGCGCAGATCTCAGCAACGCGGCGTTCGTGGGCGTCATTCATGTAACTGTTGATCAGGCAGATGGTGATGGCTTCCACCTTCTCCTGCGCCAAACGCTTGAGATTGTTGCGCAGTGCGGCTTCGTCCAGCGGGCGCACGATCTGACCGTCGGCGCCCATGCGTTCCGGCGCTTCAATGGTGGCTTCCAGCGGCGCCATGGGTGTGGGCTTTGGCCAGATGATCCAGGCGGCCAGACCACCTGGCACGAGGCTGCGCGCGATCTGCAAGATGTGGCGATAGCCTTCGGTGACAATCAGGCCCACGCGGGCAATCTTGTGTTCCAGCACGGCGTTGGTGGCCACCGTGGTACCATGCAGGAACAGCGACAGATCGGCCGCCGAGATGCCGGCCTTTTCGCACAGCTGCCGGGCGCCCGCGATCACGGCCTCTGACGGATCATGCGGGGTGGAGGGCACCTTGTCTCGTACGGCGCGGCCCGTGGCCTCATCGATCACGATCAGGTCGGTGAAGGTGCCGCCAACGTCAACGCCGAGTCTGTAGCTCACGATTTTGCTCCGATTGGGATAGGGCGCGCCACAAAGTCCCCCGCCTTGCCCGCCCGGCTGGGCAAAGCCCGGCCCATGATGGTGGCGAACCAGCGATTGGCTTCCAGTGTGGTTTCAAGATCATAGCCGGTGGCGACGCCCGACCGGCCGAACAGGTAAAGCAGTTCTTCGGTGCCTACATTGCCAGCAGCGCCCGGCGCGAACGGGCAACCGCCCAAGCCCCCCAAGGCCGAATCAAAGGTGCGACAACCGGCCTGAAACCCGGCCCACGCATTGGCCGGGGCCAGGCCGCGCGTGTCGTGCAAATGCAGCCGGATGGGGATAGGGGCGATGGCTTCAATCACCCGCGCCGTCAGTTCGCCGACCTGGCCTGGCACGCCCACCCCGATCGTATCGGCCAATGCAATTTCCTGCGCGCCGGCATCGGCCATGCGCCGGGCCAGATCGATCACCCGCACTGGATCAACCGGGCCTTCATAAGGGCAGCCAAAAGCCGCGCTGATCGTCACCTGCGCGAACAGGCCGGCATCCTTGGCCTTCTGCAACATCAATGTGTTGGCAGCAATGCCGTCGTCAATCGTCTGGCCCTGGTTGACGATGCCGAACGTGTCGGTGGCCACCAGCACGCAGCCGGCCTCGTCCAGCGGGCGGCGGCCGTCGAGGGTGGCAATGGCCCTGTCTACCCCACGCTCGTTCAGGCACAGCCCGATATAGCGCACGCCCGGCGCGTCGGGCAGGCCAGCGATCACGGCCTCGCCGTCGGCCATCTGCGGCACGCGGC
Organism: uncultured Sandarakinorhabdus sp.; assembly: GCA_964535865.1. Lineage (GTDB taxonomy): Bacteria > Pseudomonadota > Alphaproteobacteria > Sphingomonadales > Sphingomonadaceae > Sandarakinorhabdus. The sequence continues at coordinate 33,549 of CAZHTW010000010.1, forward strand.
GCGGGTTGACGAAGCTGGCCACCTCGATCCGGCGTGCGCCCATGGCAATCAACTGTTCTATCAGGCTGATTTTATTGGCAGTTTCGACCAGCCCTGATTCGTTCTGGAGCCCGTCCCGGGGGGAGACTTCGACGATCTCGATGGTGGGGGTGGTGGACATCGGTTTTGTATACAAATTTGGGCGTGGCCTGTATAGACCGTGCGACATGTTGAATTCGCCTGGCGGTCAATTGTTCAGCTGGCGGTGCGGAAGGCGTGGAGGGCACGGTGGATGTGGGCGGCCATCACGGCGCGGGCCCAATCGCTGTCTCTCGCCGTAAATGCCTGAATCAATTGATCATGTTCGGTCGCGGAGCGTTGCAGGTCGCTGCGGTCATAGCGGGTGGCGGTGCGGCGCACGATCGGTTGTTCCACCAGGCCGGCCAGCATGGTGGCCAGCCGGCCCGAGGCTGATCCGCTGATGATCAGGTCGTGAAACGCCCGGTTGGCGGCCAGAAAGCGGGCAATATCGGGTTCCGGGACTGCGATCGCCGCCTGCAGATCGGCATTGCAGGCGCGCAGTTCGGCAATGGCGGCCGGGCTCAACCGGCGCGCCGCGCGGGCGGCCGCATGGCTTTCCAGCATGGCACGCAGCGCAAAAATCTCTGCCACATCATCGCTGTCCCACGCCGCCACCACCAGCCGGCCGCCGGGGGTTCGCACTGCATAAAGCTCTGATTCCAAACGCTTCAATGCTTCGCGTACCGGCGTGCGCGACACGCCAACAATATCGGCCAGCGCCTCTTCCCTCAGCGGCGTGCCGGGGCTGGCGTCGCCCGACAGGATCAGGCCCCGGATTTCAGCATAGGCCTTGTCGGACGCGGTGGTCATCAGCGTTAAGGTCCAGTGTGAACGGGAAACTGTTGCAAAGGGGTGACGCCCGCCGCCGTTTGCACGGATGTGGCGCATTGGCAGCTTGCCAGTGCATGGTTTTGTATACAAGAGCGGCGCAATCGCGCGGTGGGAGAGACCGCGCCAGCAACGGGAGCGGGCAAGATGCGCGGATTTTCACTCGAATTGACCAGCCTGGTGGCCAAGAAGCGGGCTGCGGTGGCGCTTTTGTCGGTGTCGGTGCTCGCGCTTTCGGCGCCGGTGGCCGCCCAGCAGGCCGCCGCCCCGGAAGAGCCCGCCGGCGATGAAATCATCGTCACCGCGCGCCGCAACAGCGAGCGGCTGATCGATGTGCCCGCCACGGTTTCGGTGGTTACCGCCGAAACGCTGGCCGCCACCGGCACCTTCCGCAGCCAGGAAATATTGCAGCTCACCCCCGGCGTCACCATCGTGTCCGGATCGGCCGAAGCCGGCGACACCCAGATCAACATCCGTGGCCTGAACGGCGCCCGCGACGCCGAATCGAGCGTGGCGCTGGTGGTCGATGGCATTTTGAAGACCAACACCGCCCAGCTGAACCAGGTGCAGGGCACGCTGCGCCAGGTTGAAGTGCTGAAGGGCCCGCAGGGTGCCATCTATGGCCGCAACGCCGCGGCCGGCGCCATCGTGATGACCACGGTGAAGCCCGGCGACGTGCTGGAAGGCAGCTTCCGCGCCAATTATGGTGAACTCGCCACCGGTCAGGCCTTTGGCCATGTCGCCGGCCCGATCAGCGACACGGTCGGCTTCGTGCTCTCCGCCAATTATCAGACCACCGATGGCTTCTGGCGCAACGAATTCCTCGGCAACGCCAAGGTTGTGGATGATCAGCGCAATTATGGCATCGATGGCCGCATCGTCGCCAAGCTGGGTGACGCCACCACGCTGGATGTGAAGGCCCGCCACGCCCGGCTGGACGGCGCGTCGATCAACTTCAATGCCAGCTTCCACCTGCCCAATTTCGCCGCGGTGAACCCGGCCTTTTATGAAAACGTGAACGCCCGCCAGTTCCGTTATTACGGCAACATCCGCCCCACCAACGAACAATCGACCTGGGAAGCCAGCGCCCGCATCGAGCATGTGTTCGAGAAGGGCAAGCTCACGGCGTGGACGCTGTTTTCCGATGTTGACCAATCGCTGACGGCCGATGGCACGTCGGCCGATTTCGCCCGCTATATCAGCAACATCAACAACCCCACCAGCCAGGCGGTGAACAACCGCTGCTTTGCCACCACGGCGCAGCGCACCGGCTTCCCGCTGGCGCCGCCGACCTTCATCGGCCAGATCCCGGTGCCGTTCATCTTCGCGCCGGCCAATGGCTCCACATTCGGCGCCTACAGCCCGACCACCTGCGACGGCACCCAGCTGCAAACCCGCAGCCAGAAGGATGTGTCCGCCGAAATCCGCTATGCCAGCACGTCCGATGGCCCGATCAACTGGTCGGCCGGGCTTTATTATCTGAACATCGATCGCGAAACCGGCATCAGCCTGGGTGCCGATCTGGGCCAGGGCGTGTCGCCCACGCTGTACAACGCGCCCGGTTCCAGCAACCCGACCAGCCAGCTGTTCAACGATCAGTTCGACACCAATGTCTATGCCGCCTTCGGCAGCGTGGACTGGAAGCCGGTGGAAGCCTTCACCGCCGGCCTGGCGCTGCGCTATGACATTGAACGCCGCCGTGCCACCAATCTGGTGCCGGTGGTGAATGATCCGATCACCGGCGGCCCGATCAATCCCGGCCAGAATGGCGGCCCGATCGCGCCGGTGGCCAACACGTTCAAGCAATTGCAGCCCAAGGTCACGCTGGCCTTCAAGGTGAACGACGACACCAATTTGTTCGCCAACTGGGGCGTGGGCTTCAAGTCCGGCGGCTTCAACAACCAGGGCTCCGCCGCGATCGTGGCGCAGAATTTCAACAATGGCGCGGTGCCCGGCACCATCAACGCCGGCGTGCGCATCAACGATCAATATCGCCTGGAACGCTCATCGGCGTTCGAAGCCGGCATCAAGGGCAGCCTGTTCGACAACCGCATCAGCTATGATCTCGCCGCCTATTACACCCAGGTGCGCGACATGCAGTTCTTCGAATTCTTCGTGGGCGGCTTCGGCCTGCTGCGCGTGGTGTCCAACATCGATCGGGTCGACATCTGGGGCGCCGAAGCCAATATCAATGCCAAGGTGGTCGATGGCTGGACGGTCTTTGCCTCCGGCAACTTGAACGGCAGCGAGATCAAGAAGAACGGCAGCCGGCCCGACACGGTGGGCAACAAGAGCCCCTATACCGCCGACTACACGCTCAATGTCGGCACCCAGCTCAGTCTGCCGATCAGCGATGGCCTGAAGGCCAATCTGCGCGCCGATTATCGCCTCACCGGCCCGACCTGGTTCCACAGCGTGCAGAATCAGGAAAAGCCCACGCTGTTCAGCGGCCTGCTGCCGATCTCGGCGCTCGCCCTGCCCGCCGTGGTGGGCAACGCCCGCTATGACGTGACGCGCCGCGACGCCTTCGGCATCGTCAACCTGCGCGCCGGCATCGAAGGCAAGAACTGGACCGCCTCGGTGTTCGCCAACAACCTGCTCGACAAGCAGTGGCTCAACGAAGTCATCCCGGCGATCGAATTTGGTGGCAGCTTCATTTCGCCCGGCCAACGCCGCATTATCGGGGCTGAAATCGGCTTCAAGTTCTGATAACGCTCTCAACGTGCTGCCTCCCCCGGGGCAGCCGCTCTGGCGGGGAGGGCCCGCCCGGCCCCTCGCTCCACCCCCACCCAGGAGCGAGGGGCCGTTTTCGTTTCGGGGGAATGCAGACGGCCTCCGCTCCGAATCAAGTCCGGGGTGACGTGGCAAGGGTCGTGGACCTTTGACCCGTCCGGTTTCGGGCGGTCCTTTCTTCTCCCCTCCCGCCTGCGGGCGGGGCATGTTGGGTGCGCCGGCCAGCGCCGAACCCCCCCCCGCCTCGCGATGCTCGGCACCTCCCCTGCCAGAGGAGGTGGCGCCGAAGGCGACGGCGGGGTGACGCCCTCAGACCAATTTGCCATGCGCCTTCGCCTCCACCGGCGCCGCCTTGACCATCGCCTGGTTCACGGTCGGAATCACCGGCCGCCGCCCGTGCCTCCACCTGCCAGCGCCGATTTCGCTTTTCCGGGCCATCACGGGGGGTGATTTTTATGCGTTCACGGCCTAGTCTCCCAACCTGGGGAGGATGACATCGGGGGCAAGTCCCTGGTCACCATTCCTGCGTGTTCAGGAGCGTGGCGTCATGCGGATTGGCGAGTTGCTGGTGGCGGCCGGGCTGGTGAACGAGGCAGATATTGCCCGCGCCGTTGAACGACAGCACGAGGAGGGGGGGCGCATCGGGCCCAATCTGGTGTCGGTGGGGGCGATCAGCGAAGACGCGCTGGCACGGTTTTGCGATGCGATTCCGATCGAGCCGGCAACGGTGCAGGAGACCGGCCTGCCGGAGACGTTCCTGATCGATCTGATGATCAAGTTCCTGTTCATCGGCCCGGCGGAGACGGCGGCCGATCTGGCTGGCGGGATGCGGCTGTCGCCCCGGCTGATCACGGATCTGCTGGAAGCGGCAGTGCGCGGGCAGTTGGTGGCGGCGCTGGGCAGCAGCGGCGGCGCATTGATGATGCGCTATGAGCTGACCGAGGGTGGCAAGACGCGGGCGCGCGAGGCGCTGGCGCGATCGGCCTATGCCGGGCCGGCACCGGTGCCGCTGGACCTGTATTGCCACTGGCTGGAGCGGCAAAAGGTGACCAACGAGATCATCGACATGCCGACGATGCAGCAGGCCTTTGCCGGGCTGGAGGTCAGCGACGCGCTGGTGAACAAGCTGGGTCCGGCCGTGACGGCGGGGCGCGCCGTGCTGATGTATGGCCCGCCCGGCAATGGCAAGACGTCGGTGGCGCAGCGGCTGAACAATCTGTTCCGCCAGATCATCTATATCCCCCACGCCGTGATGGTGGAGGGCCAGGTGATGACGGTGTTTGATCCTGATGTGCACCACGCCGTGGGCGATGCAGCGGCGGGGCGGCCGCGCCTGTTTTCGTCCCTGCTCCGGGATGAGGCCGATGGTCGCTTTGTGCCGTGCCGGCGGCCGTTCATCGTCACCGGCGGCGAACTGACCATGGACATGCTGGATCTGCGGCATGAGGCCAGCGGCAATTTCTATGTCGCGCCGTTGCACATGAAAGCGGCCGGCGGCTGCCTGTTGATCGACGATTTCGGCCGCCAGATGGTGTCGCCCACCGCGCTGCTCAACCGCTGGATCGTGCCGCTGGAAAACCGGGTGGATTATCTGAAGCTGGCCACCGGCAAGAGTTTCCGGGTGCCGTTCCAGACGGTGGTGATTTTTTCCACCAATCTGGCGCCCGCCGATCTGATGGACCCGGCCTTTCTGCGCCGCATCCCCTACAAGTTGGAGATCGGCGCGCCATCACCGGCGGTGTGGCGGCGGATTTTCACCGCCGTGGCGGCTGGCAGCGGGGTCGCTGCAGACGAAGCGAAGGCGGGCGATATCGAGCGGTTGCTGACCGAGCGGCATGGCCTGGAGCTCGCGGCCTATCAGCCGCGTTTCATCATCGATCAGATCGTGGCCGCCGCGCGGTTCCGCGGGGCAATGCCGCCAGTGCTGGATGATGATCTGGTGGCGATGGCGATCGACAATCTGGTGGTGGCGCGGCGCAACGCACAGGATGGTCCGACTCTGGCCAATGTCTGACCCGTTCGGTCTGGCGAGAGTGATGCTGATCGGTGGCCGTCTTGCCTTGGTCCCTCCTGTCGGCAACGGGGTGGCTGGCCATCACTCGCGTCCTCTGACATGCGCAGTGGCAGGGAGACTGACACCATGATGCAGCGGCTGGGGATGGATCGATGACACCGCGGGAATTGATCGGCGTGGCGGAGGTGCCGGGTGGGCCGCCGCTGCGGCTGTTTCGGCGCGGTGGTGATTTCATGATCGTGCTGGACCGCAACGAGCTGATGAGCACGCGGATGCATGGCTCGGAAGTGGCGTTGGGCACGATGACGTGTGAGCGGCTGGTGGGGCGGCCGGCGGCGCATCTGTTGATCGGTGGCTATGGCATGGGCTTCACCTTGCGGGCGGTGCTGGGGCGATTGGGCCCGGCGGCACGGGTGACGGTGGTGGAACTGGTGCCGGGCATCATCGCATGGGCGCGGGGGGCCATGGCGGCGGTGACGGATGGTTGCCTGGATGATCCGCGGGTGACGCTGGCCATGGGCGATGTGGGTGCCACGATGCGCCAGGCCGTGGCGGCCTATGATGCCATCCTGCTGGATGTGGACAATGGCCCGGATGGCCTGACGCGGCCGCAGAATGACGGGATTTACAGCCCGGGTGGCCTGGCCGCTGCGCGCCGGGCGTTGCGGCCGGGCGGGGTGCTGGCGATCTGGTCGGCCGCGCCGGATGTGGCGTTTGGGCGGCAGCTGGAGCGGGCGGGCTTTGCGGTGGACACGGTGCGGGTGCGGGCGCGGGAAGGCGGCAAGGGCGCCACGCACGTGATCTGGTTTGCGACCCGGCCGTAGGTTCAGCCGAAGTTGAAGCTGATCGAGAGGCGATCGGCCTTGGCGGCGTTGGGCATCACCTCGTGGCGCAACCAGCTTTCCCACAGCAGCAGCAGGCCGGGGCGCGGGGCGACGTGGACGAAGTTGTGCGCAGCTTCGGGGGCATCGGCGCGGCGCGGCGGGCTGTGCATCAGCAGGGGCAGGCGCGGATCTTCGAAGCGGATGGCGCCGGCACCGGGGGGCACCTCGAGATAGAGTGTGCCTGAGATGCTGCTGTGCGGGTGGATGTGGCCGCTGTGGCTGCCGCCGGGTTTGAGGATGTTGACCCACAGGCTGTCGAGCTTGGGGCTTTTGGCGCCATAATCCAGGTGGGCGGCGGCGGCGAACTGGCGGGCCTCGCGCGTGAGCCAGCGCGCCAGATCGGCAAAGGCCGGATCGCGGCGGGGCAGATCGTTCAGGGAGGCATAGCTGGTGTAGCCGCGATAGGCGTGCGCGCGGCTCCAGGCCACGCCGGCGCGATCATCGGCGGCCAGGCTGCGCACGCTGTGCGCCAGATCGGCGAGCAGGGCCGCATCGGCCAGTTCGGCCTGCCAGAGCGGGGTGGCAAACAGGGGGGTCGCAGTCATGCGCCGGTTGTGAACCGGGGCGGCGGGCTGTGCAAGCGCGGGGGCAATTTCCTCCGTTTTGGAGGCAGCGCATCCGAACCGGGCAAAATCCGAAATGGCGCTGTCGTTACCCAAGCTGGACTGAATTGGTGGCGCCATTCGTGCTGCCGGTCCGGGTTGGGAGACCGAGACGATGGCATTTGCCCCCTTTGCGCGCGTGCTGGCGATGGCGTTGGCGCTGCTGGTGGCCAGCCCGGCGCTGGCGGCCAGGGTGGTGGTGGCCACGCCAGCCAGCTTCACCGCGGCGCTGGCGGCCCTGCGGCCGGGGGACACGCTGCAACTGGAAGGGGAGTTCACCACCCGGCTGTCGCTGCGCGATCGGGATTTTGACGGTGTGCTGGTGGATGGCAGCCGCGCGACCCTGCTGGAGGGCATTCAGCTGCGCAATGTGCACAACATCAGCTTCCACGCCCTGACGCTGGGCAGCAGCGATGTCGGCACCGTCAACCTGTTTGCGGCGCTGGTTGACCGGTCAACCCATGTCAGCTTCAGCGAGGCGACCGTGCTGGGCAATGGCGATGCCAGTGGCACCGGCATGCGGATCATCAATTCGCAATTCGTGACGGTGCGGGACAGCCTGTTTGATCGCAATGTCGATGGCATCACGCTGATCACCTCGCCCGACAGCCTGTTGACCAACAACCGGTTCACCAACGGCGGGTCTGATGGCATGAAGATCGTCGACAGCCAGCGCATCATTGCGTCGCACAACAGCTGCACCAATTTCCAGCCGCTGCCCGGCGTGCATCCCGATTGCATCCAGTTCTGGAGCAAGGCGGGCAAGCCGCTGCAATCGGATATCTATGTGCTGAACAATCTGCTGATCGGCGATCAACAGGGCTTTGCGTCCTTTGATCCGGCGCAGTTGAGCGGCACCCGCTTCACCTTTGCCGGCAACTATGCCGCCAGCAGCTATGTCCACGCGCTCAGCTGCTTTGGCTGCACCGAAAGCCGGTTTGAAGACAATGTGATCACCAGCCTGCCGCATTCGACCTGGGCGGCCGGTCTGCATGTGCCGGGCGGGGTCAACAACATCTTTGCCAACAATCTGGTGTTCGATCTGCGCGGCAACACCGGCGCGCTGGCCGATATCCTGCCGGCCCGGCTGTTTTCCGCCATCGTGCCCAGCATTGCCGGCCTGGTGGGCAGCCAGCATGATGATCGCAGCTGGGATGTGGATGAAGCGACGATCGCGCCGGAAGCCACCGCCAATCCGGTGCCGGAACCGGGCACCTGGCTGATGATGGGCGCCGGCTTTGTGCTGATCGGCCGGGCGATGCGGCACCGGCCGGCCAACCCGGTGGTGATGGCCTAGGCCTAAGGCAGGCTGCGCTGCATCAACACCATGTCCAGCCGCCGGCCGAATTTTTCGCCAATCCCGCTGAGCACGCCGGCCTGGCGGAAACCGCAGGCGGCATGCAGCCCGATGGAGGCCTGGTTGGCGGAATCGCCGATCACCGCCACCAGTTCGCGAAAGCCGGCGGTGCGCGCCGCGCTGGACACCGCCATCAACAGCGCCTGACCGATGCCGGTGCGCTGCGCATCGGGGGCGACATACACGCTGGTTTCGCCGCAATAACGATAGGCGGCACGGTCGCGGAACTGGGTGGCATAGGCAAAGCCGTCGATCTTGCCCATCGTCACATGCACCAGCCACGGCCAGCCATGCGATTTCACCCGCATCAGCCGTTGCGCCATTTCCGCGGCAGACGGCGCCTCGATCTCGTAGCTGGCGGTGCCCTGCAGCACGGCGGGGGCATAGATGGCCGCCAGCGCGGCGGCATCTTCCATGCGGGCGGGCCGGATGCTCATGCCGCCTCCAGCGCGCGATCCGCGGGCCGGGCCAGCACGGTTCCGCCGGGGCCGATCACCACCGGCCGGTTGATCAATATGGGATCGGCCAGCATGGCGGCCAATATGGTCGCATCGTCGGCTTGCGGAAGGCCGCGTTCATCGGCGCTCGTGCCGTTGCGGCGCAGCAGCGCCTGCGCCCCGCCCACGGCGGCTGCCACCTGCGCCAGCGTGGCGGCATCGGGCGGGGTGTTCAGATAGTCGATCACGCTCACCATATGGCCGGCTTCTTGCAGCAGGGCCAATGCGGTGCGGGATGTGCCGCATTTGGGATTATGCCAGATGATGATGCTTGCCATGGCCTGTGTGTTGCCGCCAACCCCTTGGCAAGCCTTTCGAAGGCCGCCTTGATTTCGGTCAGTCTGGCATGCCCGCCGCGCCGCTGTCCAGCGCCGCGCACCGGCATTTTTATCAGGCTGCGGTGACTGTGCGCCGGAAGGCTGCCACCACATCGGGATCATAATGGGTGCCGGCGGCCTGTTCCAGCACGGCCAGTGCGGCGCGCAGGCCCGGCGCCTTGCGATAGGGCCGGTCGTTGGCCATGGCGTCCACCGTATCGGCCACGGCCAGGATGCGCGCTTCCAACAGGATGTCGTCACCCGTCAAGCCGGCTGGATAGCCGGAGCCGTCCAGCCGTTCATGATGCTGGCGCATCACATCGGCAATGGGCTGGGCAAAATCGATGCGGCTCAAGACCTTGTATCCGGCCTCGACATGCTGCTTGATCACCTCATGCTCGATGGCGCTCAGGCTGGTGGGCTTGACCAACATCTCCAGCGGCACGGCATTCTTGCCGATATCATGCACCAGGGCGGCAAAGCGCACGACGCGGCAGCGTTCCGGGCTGAGGCCCATTTCATGGGCGATACGCTCGGCCAGATCGGCCACATTCTGCTGATGCCCGGCGGTGTAGGGATCGCGCTGCTCGATCATTTCGGCCATGGCCAGCAGCGATTGTTCCAGCGCCCGGTC